>NZ_JBFDVL010000004.1:0-328484 GCF_041008415.1 Staphylococcus cohnii species complex 1663 | reverse complement strand
TTCGATAAATAATTGCTTTTCTATTTTATCATCTTCGTTAACGTTTCGTCAACAAAAAATTAATTTATTTAACAATCACTTAACATCACTTTAATAATATTAAAATATTATTTCCTTTTTTTCAAGTATATTTTTACACTTTTAAAAATTTATTTAAATAATGTTTTGCCGTTTTTGACGACTTTTATATATTATCAATTTGACTATAAAAAGTCAATGGTTTATATAAATTTTTGTAGCAAACTTTTACAACTATATAACAACACATTTGTTGGTCACAAGAAATAATTTTAACACCAATTCAAAAAAATTGCAAGAGAAAAAAATGAGTAGAAAACTTTAATTTTCTACTCACGCTTCTAAAAACCTTATTTTTTTGTTTTGTCGATGATTTGTTTTGCCATTGATTGATATATTTTACCTAGTCGATCTTCTGCTTGGTAAATGGATGGTGCGAAATCTTTTGGATTCCATGATGGTTGCTCTAAAGGTAATTGACCTAAAAGCTCAGTTTGCAACTCATCTGCTAATTTTTCTCCGCCACCCTTACCAAATACATACTCTTTATTTCCAGTTTCTTTACTTTCGAAATATGACATGTTTTCTATGACACCTAATATAGAATGTTCTGTATGTTTAGCCATAGCTCCCGCTCTTGCTGCAACAAAAGCTGCAGTTGGATGAGGTGTAGAAACAATGATTTCTTTACTAGATGGTAACATCGTATGTACATCTAAAGCAACATCACCGGTACCTGGTGGTAAATCTAAAAGCAGGTAATCTAAATCTCCCCATCGTACTTCAACAAAAAAGTTAGTTAACATTTTACCTAACATAGGTCCTCTCCATATAACTGGTGCGTTTTCTTCAACAAAAAATGCCATTGAGATTACTTTAACACCATGTCTTTCAACCGGTATAATCTCTTTGCCGTCTACTTCCGGTTTTTTATCTATTCCCATCATATCTGGAACACTAAATCCATATATGTCAGCATCTACGAGTCCAACTTTTTTGCCTTCTCTTGCTAGTGAAACAGCTAAGTTTACAGCTACAGTGGATTTACCAACCCCCCCTTTTCCAGAAGCGATCGCTATAAATTCAACAGGATTGTCTTTTGATAATAACCCTTCTATAGTTTGTGGTTGGTCATCACTGTTACCTCTATATTGTTCAACAACATCAGATGGCAACTCTTCAAATCTTATCCCAACAGTATTCGCACCATTTTCTTTCAGCACTTCCACAATAGCCATTTGTAAATCTAACTGAGGCTGTCCTCCTAACTGAGCCATTGCCACCTTCACACTTACATGTTCTATCTCATCTTTTGTTGTTACCTCTATGATCCCATCTGTCTCCTTTAAAGGAACATTAATAATTGGATCTTTAAGTTCTCCAACAAGTTCTTTAACTTGCTCTATCGTTAACACAAAGCGTCCCCCTCTATTTTATAAATATATCCATTAATATTCTAACAAACATCACTTAATTTTGCTTTAAGTAGTTTACATTTAGTATAAATATAATCTTAGTAATACAAAAGAAGTTAGCTCAATTTGTTTTAATTCTTAACAACTGGAGCTAACCTCTTTATTTTTTAGACCTTTCGCGTGTTAATTTCGTTAACATCCCTGTTTTCCTTTATAAACAACGCTATGCTAAACCCAATGACAACGAATACACTAATAACTATAAATGAGTAGTCCACACCATTAGCAATCGCTTGTCGTTGTAATAGTTCTTTATTTTCTATACCTCTAGCATTCTGAGTATATACTTTTGTTCCTATTGTCATAACAGTTACCATCAAGGCCGTGCCTAGGGAGCCCGCAGTAACACGGCCAAAATTACTTATTGCAGTTCCATGAGAAATCTCTCTTTTTTGAAGTGCATTTATGCCAGCTGTATTTAAAGGCATCATTAAGAGTGAGACTGAAAACATTCTTAAAGCATATACAATAACGAGATACAAATATGAGGTATCGGCGCTTAAAAAACATAACATAATCGAGAAGACAGTCAACAAACTGAAACCAATGATAATTAACGGCCTAGCACCATATTTATCATAAAACTTACCAGTAAATATCGACATGATACCATTAATGATTGCGCCGGGCATGATAACTAAACCCGAAAGAAACGCAGACAATCCTAATGCGTTTTGCACATATAATGGAATTAATAAAGCTGGACCTATCATAGACATCATTACAATCATGGATGTAATTGTAGTTAACGTAAACACTCTGTTTTTGAATACAATTAAGTTTAGTAAAGGATTAGGGACCTGCAATTGTCTTTTAATAAATACCCAGATAATAAATAGGCTGACAAGTAATGAAACAATAACAATTGGACTATCAAAACCTAGATTACCAGCACTACTAAACGCATAAAGCATCAATCCAAACCCAAATGTTGAATAGATTACGGAACGTTTGTCCAATTTCGTATCTTTTGTCGTATTATAACTTTTAATAAATATAGCTCCAAAGATAAAACCAATCAATGATATTCCTACAACAATAATGAACGGCATTCTCCAACTCGACAAGTCAATAACTAGACCTGAAAGGGTTGGACCTATCGCTGGTGCAAATTGAATAACTAGTCCTGCGAGCCCCATTGCAAACCCACGCTCATTTTTGGGAAACAACATAAATAATGTAAATTGCATTAGAGGCATAATGATACCCGCCCCTATAGCTTGAATCACACGTGCTAACATTAAAATACCAAATGAAGGCGCTATGGATGCAATGATTGAACCAAGTAAAAAGATACCCATGGCTATCAAATATAACGGTCTTGTCTTAACTCTATCCATTAAGAAAGCTGTCAGTGGAATCATTACTCCATTTACTAACATAAAACCAGTTACTAACCATTGCGATTTACTTTCGTTAATATGAAGCCCTTTCATTATTTGAGGCAATGCTGTATTTAATAGTGTCTGATTTAATATAGCAATAAAAGCACTGATAATCATAACCGCAACAATCATGTTTCTATTTGTTTTAGACAAATTTTCTACGGACACTTAATCACCTCTCACCACTTATATCATCGACTATTTATTCTGATTAAGATTTTCGCTATCAGGATAAAAGACTTCTTTACATACAAATAACATACCCATAATTACAACAATTACCCAAAAATCAATATCTATATACGCATAATGAATGTGAACTATAAAATAGAATAGTAATGTGGTAACAGTAAATGTTATTAAATGATACGTTATCCCTTGAAAATAAGGGTTGTCTGGTAGTTTTTTCCTAAAATAATCCATCAAATTTTCAATGATAAATAATGTAAAATAACCCAATACGATATAGCTACCATAATAGATTAAGTTATCATAAAAGCTTTTATTATAACCAAAGTATGCTAGATGAAAAAATATAAGGATACGACTTAATCCATATAAACCAAATCCTAAGAATGCAAGAAATATAGCACCTGAAATGATAAATACCGAAAGTACAATAAGCGTCGTAAATAAATACTTTATATATTTCATTGCTTACTGTCCTCCCTCTCATCTAATTTATTTTTTATTTATTTTACATTAACTCTTAATTAAAAAACTGTTTCTTATTTTACCATTATAACAACATACACCAAAATACAAATAAGCAAGTATTAAAATTCACTAAACTTCAATACTTGCTTAATAATTAAAATACATATGACTTTTCATTTTCATTCTAAGAATTGCATTTGTGATTATCTTGTTTATATTGTGTCTGCCAAAGTACAAACAATATAAACAAGATGATAAGACTAAGTATAATCACATTGTGTATCGGTAAATGGATAAATGAAACCGTTAAACCATAAACTGTTCCCATAATTGTAGAGCCGATAGAATTACCTAGACTTTTCGTTAATGTATATAGTGACACCATGCGTTTCATATTCTGAGGTGACGTTTCTTCTTGAGTTATTACACTGTCTTTCGTATACACTGTTCCAAAACTAACACCAGCCAGCAATAAACTAAACGCTATAAATATCGGTGTTTTTGTACCTGCGAATATAAAAATGCCACATATTGTTAAAAGAGTAAAAGCAAATATATACAAACCTTTTCTAGACATTTTTGCTTCTAACCTATTTAAATTAAAATTCAACACTAACCAAGCAAAGGAAATTGGAAAAATAACAAATCCACTCTGCAAGGGAGATAGTCCCAGTTCTTCTTGTAGATATATTGGCATATATAAATTATATCCCATCAGTATCATTGCATATAAAAAATCTGTAGTAAAAACGAGTATGATAGTTTTATTAAATTCTTTAACAGGGAAGAAAGGCGCTGCTACACCCTTTTCATTTTTAATTAATATCATACCCATAATAATTGCTATAATAAATGAAAGACAATTTAAATACCACTGACTGTTATTCATTACTGTAAACATTAAAAAGAAAACAAACAGATAAAATAACATAAGTCCTTTCATATCTAATTTATGTGAAGTTGTCGTCTGTTCATGTTTAAAATGAAACGTAAATACTACCAATAACATGGCGATGATAGCGATAGGTATATTAACGAAAAACAACCAATGCCAAGTAGCTAATTCTAAAATTCCACCACCTAAGACCGGACCAATAATACTTGATATCCCCCATACACTACCGACAATTCCCATAATTTTATATCTTAAAGGAATTGCAAAAGCAAGCTTAGGGACAATTTGGCTCAAAGCCATCATTATTCCAGCACCCAATCCCTGAATAAAGCGCGAGATAATTAAAATACCAAATGTACTACTTATACCTGAAAAAAAACTTCCAATTGTAAAAAATACTAATCCCAAAAGTGTTATGTATATAATTTTAGTGCGATCCAATAATTCACCTACAATTGGATTAGCAATCACAATTGCTATAAAGTAAACTGAAAATATCAGTGATATTGAACCAGTCACATTTAAATCTTCTTTTATAGTTGGCAATGCTAATGAAACGATTGATGTTTCAATTGCAGACATAAACATAATTAATATTAATGCAACAACAACACCAAATGTTTTTATATTCATATTTAATCTCCTAACACGAAACTTTCATTATCAATCATTACTAAATCACTATTTGTGCCTAAGTTCAATAGGTTTCCAGTAAATTACTTCTTTTGCCCTATAAAAATGACTAAAAAGAAAGCGAGAATTAAAATCAAATGAACCATTTTGATTTATCTCCCGCTTCCCTGATTGGCTGTATTTCTTTAATCTCATTAATCTTATAAAATAATAATGTTTTACATTAAAACGTTCCATCTATTCGATCATTACATAAAATATAAAATAGCTATAAAGTGAAACACAGAAGCTATTAAAATAAATAAATGCCAAATCATGTGAAAATACGGTCGCTCTTTTTGTGCATAGAACCAAGCACCTATCGTATAGGCTATGCCACCCAACAATATGAATAACATAAACTTCAAGCTCGTATCGAAAAGAATTGTAGGTAAAAATATTATCCCAATCCAACCCATCACTAAATACATCGTTAAACTAAGCTTATGATTTACATGTTTAGCCAATGATTTATAGAGTATGCCCCAAATGGTTATGCCCCATAAAACTATCATTGCTGTCCAACCTATCCAACCACCTACTAACACTAGACATACAGGTGTATAGGTACCGGCAATGGCAATATAAATCATGCTATGATCAATGATTCTAAGTATAAATTTGTGCGACGAATGATTAGGCATTGTATGATATACCGTTGAAGATAAAAACATTAAAAAAATACTTATTACATAGATAGAAACACTAAAAGAACCTAAAATACCATGTGCAAAATAACTTTGTAACGCTGCATACGGTAAAGCACATAAAGTTACAAAGGCAGCGACGCCATGTGATACTGCATTACCAATTTCTTCTCCAAATGTTAATGGTATGATATTTTTAAATGTTTTAGTGACTTTATTACTTTTAACCTCTAATGGTTTAGTCATTAGTGTAATCACCTTTTCTTAGATCCTATTTAAACGTTTTAAATCAGCTGTAGCAGTTTCTACACTATCTTTTCCTTCTTTATTCTTTAACGGAGAAAACTCTTCTTCTCTTGGCACTTGTAATGTAAGAAAACTATTTGCATATTGGAAAATATCAAAATAAAATAATTCAAATTTTAAAGCGGGTTTTTCAATAATTCCAAAATCGTCATCCAATTGTTTAAGCTGTTTTACTGCTAAATGATAAGGCAATTTATTATCTACAGCAGCGTTAATAAATTGTAACTTAAACATATGTATACCAATGTTTGCATTATTTAATTGGTTTGCAGTTTCCGCTTCTAGTTCAGAGTATTCAAGCACGGTATCTTTATCAGCATTTTTAACTAACCTTCCAACACTCTCACCGTGTTTAGGTTGAATCGATTTCGTCGTAATATCCATACTATTTTGGAAAGTGTATCCTGCAAAAAACAAATCTAACACCTTCACTAAAACATTATCAATGTTATTTAAAAAGATATATTCAACACCGTTTTCAGTCATATCTTCAAGATAGCCTGCTTTTTTCAGTGATTTAAATACACCACCGTTACCATTTGGCGTTTCTAAAATAGAACTATCTACATCTAAAATAAGTTTTCCTTCTTCAGATAATGCAACGATATTATCTTGAATAAAGAAATGAACGTGGTTCTTGTCATATCCAAAATAATTTTTTTCTTCAAAAAACAACTGAGTTTGACTATCATTTATTTTACTTGTCATAATGTACCAATCTACATAAACACCCGATTGTTCTTTCAATTCTAGTAATTGACGTGCTTGTAATTCAAATAGGCTCACATCTTCAATCTCAAATGCACCCTTAGGTCCTTTGTATCCTAATCGTGTGCCTTGTCCGCCTGCCATTAAAACTACTGCAAATCTTCCTTTTTTAATAGCTTCTAGGCCAACATGTTCAAATTGTTTAATTTCTTCTTCAGAGAAATTTTCTTTGATATCGTATTTCACTTCATTTACTGAAGATATGTCATCTATTATTTGTTTATTTAAATACAAATCACGATATAAATTTTGAATGTAAGTTAAATCTAATTGATCTACTTGACTAGCTAATTGTTCTTTTTCATTATTACTCATTAATTTTTCAAATTCTATTAGATGTTCTTGGTTAAACTTTTCTAACTCTTTCTTATCTAACATGTCCTCTCTCCTTTATATTCAAAATAGATAAAAAATATATCTTATATCTAATAGGAATATATAATTTCACTATATGCACTTTATATTATTACAAATATAATCACAACCATAATCATCATAAATTTAAAAAGAAATGATTGAAGAATGGTTTGAATAATACGTATAGTGCACCTATTGAAAGCGCGCCTGCTAACGATAAGTCTACTAAGCCACCTGTTTTAAAAACTAAGGGGAATTTAATCGTTAACGGTATTGGATATAATAACTTTACACCTCTAGGCGTTAACATATCTAGTATAACATGTGAAAGCAAACCAAGGATAATTGAAACTAAATAATACTCTGGTGTTTGAATAATATATAAAAGGATACCAATTATAGAAATAAATAATAACGAGTGTGTGAATGTCCTGTGCCCAAACAGTATACGAACAAAAAAACTTAATACTTTGAATCGCCTGCCAATTCTACTCTGCGTGTGACAAATATCAGGTAATAAGCTTGATATAACTGCAAGTGTCATTATTGTTATCGATGTAAATAAATCTGTCTGATAGTATTCTATAGTTAATGCACCTACTAACAAACCGCATGATGTGTGAGTTTTGCCTGTCATGTTCATTGCCCCTTTTCTCGGCTAAATTTTACCATAAAATCCACAATAATGCGAACATACTTTCGTAAAAGATAAATAGTATGACATAATAATCAAAAGTATCACACAATCACTTGAAAACGATTACTTTTTGTTGTATGCTATAGCTATAAATAATTTAAAGGATGTGTTCACGATATGGCAATGACAGTAAAAAAAGATAACAATGAAGTAAGAATTCAATGGAGAGTCGCTGATATTAAGATTCCAACAAGCGAGATTAAAAATGTTTCACAAGATCAAAATATCCATGCAGTTCCAAAATTAGATAGAGATAAAGTTTCACGTATTGGTTCTACATTTGGAAAAACTAATCGTGTTATCATCGATACTGATAACCATGAATACATTATTTACACACAAAATGATCAAAAAGTTTATAATGAAATTACAAAATAGTAGTCACTAAAAGTTAAATTTAGTGAATTTAATTGATTATAAAAAGAAGTGAAATTCTGAAAAATAGGATTTCACTTCTTTTTATATGCAAACACATGAAATAATAAATAAGGGTTTGCAATCAGATAACAGTTTAGTTAAATGCTATACTAAAAATATCAATATGAAAGTAGGTGGAAAATATGTATGTAGTTACTAATCGAATAGATGTTAAGAAAGGGTTTGCTGAAAAGCTAGCTCCGAAATTTACACAAGGTGGAAAAATTCAAGATTTAGATGGCTTTCATCATATTGAAGTATGGTTAATAGACGACGAGACAGATTACGACCAAATGTATGTTAATACGTGGTGGGAAAATGAAGAAGCTTTTAATGGTTGGCTAAAAAGTGATGCTTTTAAAGAGGCGCACAGTCAAAAAAACACTTCTTCACAAGATGAACCATCACCTATTTTAGGAAATAAAATCGTCAAAGCAATTGTTTTAACAGAACTTCACTAATTAAATAAAACACACACATTTACACACATAAGAAACGTTTTAAAGGTCAATCACTTTTAAAATAATTTCAAATATGCGTTTATGTGTGTTTTATTTTGTTTAATTTAATTAAAATAAAGATGGGCCATTAATGCAATAATCGGTAAAGCAATGATTGTTCTAATCAAGAAAATAACAAATAATTTAAAAATACTAACTGGGATTTTAGATCCTAAAATCACGCCACCCACTTCAGATAAATAAATCAACTGCGTAATACTTAAAGCACCAATGACAAACAATGTTATGTCATTTCCAACGCCTTCAATTAAAATAGATGGCAAGAACATGTCAGCAAAACCGATCAAGACAGTTTCTGAAGCTTGTGCAGCTTCTGGAATTTGCAATAACTCTAAATAAGGAACAAAAGGTTTACCTATAATTCCAAATATTGGAGTATAAGTCGCAATGAGCGTAGCTAAAATTCCAACACTCATCACAACTGGTAATATAACGAACCACATATCTATAACTGTTTTAAAACCAGATTTAAAGAACGATTTGAATCCTGGTGCTTTGATTCCAGTTTCAGTAGCCATGTCAAAACCATGTCTCAAAGCAGTTTTATTTGCAGGTAACTTTTCAGTACGCATTTCCTCAGATACTTCTTTTGAATATTCATCTTTAATCATACTCAACGGCCATATTCTAGGTAAAATCAAAGCACATACAATACATGATACAATTACTGATAAATAAAAATAAAAGAAATGATTTTGCATATGTACTGTTTCTGCAACTACAATTGCAAAGGTTAATGATACTACACTGAAGGTAGTGGCTATAACTGTCGCTTCACGTCTAGAATAAAAACCACCTTCATACTGTCTACTTGTTATTAAAACACCAACTGTCCCATCACCAATAAATGATGCTAAATTATCCACTGTCGAACGTCCTGGTAATGTGAATAATGGTCTCATGATTGGTCTGAAAATAGGTCCTAATAATTCCAATAAGCCATACTCCATTAATAAAGGTAAAAAAAGCGCAGCAAAGAAAAATACAGATACAAGCGTTGGTAATAAACTTTCAAACACTAAACCACCAGTATCTGCAGAATAAACTGCTTTTGATCCCATTTTTAAATATGTCATCCAGACAAAAATAACGGCTAAAATTCTTAAAATAAGCCAAACAAATTTGACATTAAATGCATTATTCATTAATCCTTCAGGTTGCAATTTGTTTTTTAATACCGTCGAACAGATGATAGATAAAACACCTGAAATAGTTATTATTATTACAATGATTAATGGCATCGCATCACCTAATAAATCTTTTAATAAGCCTGCTAAAAATGCCACTGGTAAAGTCGTTTGCTTTTCGCCATCTTCAGTCACAGTTACAGGAATCAAAAATAGTATAATCCCCAAAACTGACATCAAAATGAATTTTAATCTTCCTTTAATAATTTGTGCTTTACTGTAATCGTCCATTTTGTTCACCCCTTAGGTGTGTATATATTTTTATAAACACTTTAAAAGCAACAGCAATAATTATAACCTATTTTGTATAAATATGTAAATCAAATTTTTATGTCTTTTTAATGTCATAATTTTTTATAGATAATAAAAGGGAGTGGAACAGAAATCTAATTTTATAAAATAGATTTCGTCGTCCCACCCCGGCAAGCATGACTAGAATTGAAAAAATTATAAATTAATTGCTTGAGCCGTCGCTCATGCATAAGTCCCTTTAACTCGATAAAATATGAAGTGGACTTTTATTTTCAGCTCAGTCATTTACTGTCAATGTGCAATGAGGCTAGTACGAATCTATTGTGTCTCAGCCTCTACTTTAAATGAAAGCGTTTTCTTTTTCAATCTTTTATATATTAAATTTATAATTTTCTTAATAAAAATAGAAAATAAGGCACACCAACAATAGCGACGATAACACCAACTGGAATATCAATTGGCGGGTGAATAACTCTCGCTAGACTGTCACTTATCATTAAAATTAAAGCGCCTAACAAACCAGACATAAATGTAATATGTTTGTGCTTGTGACCAACTAACTGTCTAGCCATATGAGGTGCAATAAGTCCTAAAAAGCTTAGACCCCCAACAACAGATATTGAAGCACCTGCTAGAATAACAGCTAAAAATAAAAGTATTGCCTTTACTTTTTTCACTTTTGCTCCGAGTGCAATCGCTATATCATCTCCTAATGTTAAAATATCTAGTTGATGACAATAATAAAATATCACTGGTAATGTAACAATAAACCAAGGTAATATCACCCACACATTTGACATACTATGACCATATAAGCTACCTGTCAGCCAGACTAATGCCGTATTAGCATCAAGCGGGTTACGTATGAGCATATACTGCACGATTGCTGTACATATCGCACCTATCGCTAAACCAATTAGCGCTAACTTAGAACCTTTTACATTAAATTTTGATATTAATATAGTTAAAATCATACTGATAATTAATGCACCTGCAAAAGAGCCAAACGGTAATATAAATAAAGGCGCTGATGGAAATAACATGATAATTGTAACAGCAGATAAACTTGCACCTTTGGTAATACCAATCACATCAGGGGAAGCTAGAGCATTTCTTACAACGCCCTGTATTAATGCGCCAGAAATGGCAAGGCTACTACCTACAATTAATGCTAAAAACATTCTTGGTGCTCTATATTCGTTAATAATAAAATTATTTTGTGTAAAAAGGCTACTTACTGCTTCAAACGGATTGATGAATACAGCACCTATCGAAAGAGACGCAATCGACGCAATCAATAACAATACTGTGACAAGCGAATATCGAAATATGAATGGTCTCATCATAGCCTTCTCACCCCTTTTATTGTAAATGCTAAGAAATAAAAAGCACCTATAAATGACGTTACTATGCCTACAGGTGATTCAAAAGGAAAGGCAATCAATCTGCTTAAAACGTCAGATAATAATAATAAATTTGCGCCGATAATCATTGTTAAAGGAACCATTAATCTATAATCTGTTTGAATATAATGTTTAACGATATGCGGTACAATCAAACCTACAAAACCGATTGGACCTGCAATTGAAACAGAAGTACCTGCCAGTACAATAACTAAGATACCAATAATCATTCTTATTAATTTAACATTTTGGCCTAATGAAGTTGCTAAATCTTCACCTAATTCCATGATTGTCAATTGTTTAGAAATGATAATTGTACAAATAAATGCAAGTATCAACCACGGCAAGATACCTAAAACTTGCGTCCATGTAATCGAAGATAAAGACCCTACTAACCAAAACATTACCGTTGATGTAGCATCTTCATTTAATAAGATAATGCCTTGTGTCATGCTTGAAAAAAATAAATGGATAGCCATTCCAGCAAGCGCTAACTTAATGGGTGTCATCCCTTTTGTTGAGCCAGATAATGCATAAACCGTAAGCCCTCCTATAAATGCACCTATAAAAGCGAATATCGTGGCATAAGTCGACAATGAAGGCATGATCATAGTAATCAATACAATCACGAAAGATGCGCCAGAATTTACGCCAAATATTTGAGGAGAAGCCAATGGATTTCTAGTCATTGCTTGCATTAACAATCCTGCTAACCCTAGCGCTGCACCTATGAATAATCCTGCTAACATTCTTGGGATTCGTACATTATGTATTAAAAATGTTTGTTTAGTATGTGAATGTGTTAAAAAATAATCATTAAAATCATTTAATGTAATATGAGATGCTCCTACACTTAAGTTAAAATAAATAATCACAAAAAGCGCACACACACTCACAATAAATGTGAGTGCTGTGCGTTTATTATGTTTCTTATCTTCAGTTTTGGTTTGGTTAATGCTATTAGACTTAGTCATTTACCGTTCACCTTACTTTTGTTGTTTATCATTTTTTTCATCTTTTGAAATCTCTACTAATTGTTTAGCTATCTCTTCAGAAGAAATGATGCCTCGTGCACGAGCCCAAGTATTTCTATCTACAACTGCAATTCTATCATTTTTAACAGCATCTAAACTTTGCCAAACTGGTTCTTCTTCTTGTTTTTTCAAGTTTGGATCATTTTTTCCCTTGTCCACCATGATAAACATGCGTCCTGGATTAATATCTGAAAGCACTTCTGAATTTAGTTGTAAATATGGGCCTTTCAAATATTTAGATAGGTTATCTGTTTCAGTTTTATTAAGCGCGTTGTTAAAGCCTAGTTCTTTCAATAATTCACCAACATATGTGTTTTCTGGATGTGCGAGCAAACCAGATTTGGCAATAACTGTCGCTAATACTGGTTGTGATTTATCCATTGTTATTTCTTTCTTGTATTTATCCATTAACTCATTATGTTTTTTTAGTCTCTCTTTTCCTTTATCTTCTTCACCTGTAGCTTTAGCAATTGTTTTAAAAGCATCTAGGTTATCTTTATAATCACTATCAAAGCTTGGTAACATAATCGTTGGGGCAATTTTTTCTAAATCTTTTTGTATACCCTTATGTCTGTTGCTATCTGCAATAATTAAATCTGGTTTCTGATTACTAATTTCTTCCAAATTTGGTTGTTTACGTGCACCCACTGATTGATAATCACCTATTTTTTCACGAATCGGTGCTAAAATCCTCTCTTTTTTTCCATCATCTGCCACACCAACCGGTTTAATATCTAATGCAGCCAATGCATCAACAAATGAAAACTCAAGTGCAACTACACGTTTAGGTTTTTTATCAATGTTCGTTGTTCCCCCATCATGCTTTATCGTTGTGCCGTTTTTACTTTTGTCGTCATTTTTAGATTGGTCAGAACCATTGTCACTAACCTTACCGCAAGCCGCTAACAAGATAAGCGTTACTGTAATTAATAACAGACCCATCCATTTAGATCTTTGCTTCATCGTTTTCACTCCTTAGATATGTATCATTACACATCTAATTTTATTGATAACGATTCTCAATGTCAATAATTTTTTTATTAAAACTTGATAAAAATCAAATTTTATTCAATATTCCCTTAATTTGGGGATAACACATTTTTTCAATGATATCATCACGCTTATAGTCTTTTGGTAAATTAGGCACAAACATACTTTGCGCTAAAGCTTTGTAACCTAGGCTAAACTGAATTTTATCTCCAATATGATAATGTTCATTATTTAACAAATCCATCATAAGGTGATCGCTCGTTGCACCCAAAACTTTCACTTGATGATGTAATGGTTGAATATCGTTGACGTCTGTGTCTAAATTTCCTATATCTACAATTGCTTGTAAATAATGTTGACCATCATTTACGTTAATGCGTGGCTTAATTTCCACAATTTCTGTCTCTAAAATGATGGCATTTTGATATAAAGTATCAAATGAATGATTCGTCGTCGTTTCAATGCCTCTAAATAAAGTTTCTCCAATCCTTAATTCGTTAATTTTTCCTAAATCATTATAAAGCATTTGTAATAGCATACTAGAGTTGCCACCTGAGATAACATCAAATTGCATATGCATGACTTCCTCGATTGAAGTTATAAATTGATTAATCAGCTTAACATCTTCTTCAGTCGGAGCAATTGCATTAAAACACATAAAATTAAAAGCCAATCCTTTAAGATAGATATGATGCATATTAATAATTTCTTTAATATAATCAATCACATCGTAAGTCAACACACCTTCTCTAGCATCTTTCCAATCAACCATTAACAATATATTATGTTTCACATCATAATTACTTGCGATTTCATTGATTTGTCGTATTGTTGCCAATTCAGTTTGAATACTCGTGTCAACGTAATGAACTAAATTTTCTAATTCATTACGGTTACTATTTCTAATTAATGTATAAGACATTGCTTTATCTGTACTTTTTTGAATATTACTGATTCTTGCGTCTGCAACATGTGTAATGCCAATATTTTTAAACATTTCAACGATTTTTTCATCGCCAGCCACACATTTAATCACAGGTGTAAAATCAATATGGTGCTGATTTAAAAGCGCACTTAAAGTCATGGCATTGTACTTAATTTTAGAAAGATTTACTTTGATCTTTGCCATAATTACACCTCTTTACTTAAAGGATTATCTAAATCTACAGTTAAATAATTTTTAACCTTACCTTCCATTCTCATGCGTAACAATGCTTTTACATTAATCTTGGATCCAAATAAGGTTTGTCGTAATATTTGCGCGTGTGCTTTTTGAGGGTCAATAGATTGTTCAACAGCTTCACGCACAATTTCAAATAATTCATCTGCTTCAATATCTTCATATTGTGTAAAATGATGGATTAATTCTGACATTTGATTTTGAATGACTGCATGTTGAAATTTTGCGATTACCGCTTCAATATTTTCAGCTATTAAACTTTTATTAGTAATATTAATGTTAGGTAATCGGCCCCTCAACGTATTTAAATCAATCCTTGAGCCCCCTAAATCTCTAATCAAAAATTCCAATTTAAATTCTTGATCCAAATGAACAATGGTATTTTGCATATGTGCTTCTAAAGCAATACCATAATCTTGGATATACGCTATTAATGGTTTTATAAGCGTTAATGCATAATTACTAATAAATGTTTTAATTGAAGCTTTGCTTACTTTTAAACCAAGCCATTCTATATAACTATCAACAATAATTTGATTATCTACAGGGTTTCTGTTGACTAAACTTCCTGTTACTATCGTGAGACCAGTGTTTGAAATTTGTGGCTGATAGCGCACGATACAAGCTAATTGTCGTGCGGTATCTTCATCTGTATCAGCATGTAAACCATAGGGCTCCATAGCGACTTTCAATTGAGGATATACATCCATCATATCTTGTAACTCATAACTTAATTTCGGGCCATCAACGGTGGTGACTGATGAAACAGTTCTCACTGCACTAGTCGCCTGTACATTGATTGGTAACTTGACATGAAAAGATTTATCGAGCAAATCCATTGTTCTAAAAGACAATGTTGCTTTGGATTCTATGTCAAAAGGCGTCGCTAAAAGACGTTGTGTTTCTATCCAATGACCAAATTGTTGTGGAATAACATTTTCATATTGCCATGGATGTACAAGTATAATGCGATAATCTGCTAATTCTAAATCATGTGAAGCTAGAAATACTTTTATTTTATCTTTATATTCAGGAATGACTTGATTGATGATATATTGTTCATCACCTTCCATCGCAGTTGCTATACAAAATTGTTTATGAATAAGCATAATTTTCAATGGAATAATTTTTTCAAATTCCGGCGCATATAATTTAACTTCTTCTTTCGTTAATGGCAGCTTTGTTTTAGTTAAAGGATGCGTAGGATGGCCTTCCTCTACAAGACTTTCAGAATAAATTAAATCATTTACACCATTATTTTCTTTCATATGTTGAAGCCATGTAAAAAAGTTGATGGTCCTAGGCATTCTTGAAAATTTCAAACTATCACGAATGTTAGATTGTCTATGCTTAAAATTTTCATAACTCATCGCTAAACCTTCTCGGCTTGATTGTAACTCTGCAGTTAGTCTAGCGCTAATAGGAATATCAAATTGATTTGTTAATATTTCAAGTAATTGTTCCAAAGTTTTAATAGTGACACTTGCATCACCTTTAATATAACGTAGCTCACCCTCAAAAACATAACGCATTAACGGGCTCTTTCTGATATAGTTAACAGCTAATGCTTGTCCTTTATATTGTAGTTCTACGCAGTTATCAAAAGATTTAAAAAACATTTTCTCTGGAAAAATATGTTCTTTAAGAATCGCATTAAACATGCGATATTGAATATTTAAATCTGCTGATTTCCATAAATGATGCATCATACAACATTGCCTCCGTTTCTTCTTTGTCTGTTAATCATGCCAAATATTAATGCAATCGTTAAGGTGCTTAATCCCATAATTATAAATGTTTCAATAACACCTATATATTCTGTTAAAAAACTCATGATCATAGCACCTAAAGGAATCATCCCCCTATCCATCATTACAACACTTAATACCTTCCCTCGATGCTCTGATTTAACACGATGTTGAAAATAAATCCTATTGGTTGTACGCGCCCATTGACTGAACAGACCGATTAAGAATATTGAAATAAAAAATAATATCGTATTCTGGCTAATACTGCCTAACAAAGAGACGCCAAATAATATCGAACTATAATAATACATCTTCACCATAGGAATATTTTCTAATAAATTAGGTAAAATCATCGTCGCAATAATTCCACCTATTGCGCAACATGTCATCGCTGTCCCAAACATCGTGACTTGTTCAGGGAACGTCTTATCTGTTAAAACTGGTAATAGTGAAGTATATGTAAAACCGCTAGCCATGATAAACAAGGATGTTACAAATATCCTTGTACCCACGCTATTATCCTTAAAATATTCAAACACAAATTTAATACTCATTTGTTTTTCCACTTCATTATAATGCGGTTGTTCAAACTTTAGAGGCAAACATAGTATCAGAGATATTAAGTAACATATCGCTTGTATACTGAAACTTATTTGTGCGTTATAGTTTGCCATTACTAAACCAGCTATAGCAGGACCTATTGATCGACAAATATTAATAATAAATGAATGGTACGAAACCACCTGAGTTGTTGTTAAGCGTTTCGACAAATCTGGTAGCACAGATTGACGTACTGGTGTTTCTATTGCACTCATCATACCTCTACCCAAAGAATATAATAAAAATACTACAATCGGTATATCCCAATCTTGAAAGATTAAGACACACAGTAAAGTGGTAAGTAGAAAAGAGGAAGAGATAGTTATTTTCAGTAGTTTCCCCCTATTATATCGATCTGCTATTGCACCAGCCCATACACTTATGAGCAAAATAGGTACAAGGCGGAAAAAATTAATCAGTCCAAGATAAATTGCGTTATGATATAACGAATACACATACCAATTTAAAGTGATATGTCCAATCCAATTTCCTAAAAACAATAGGAAAGAACTTGAAAAAAAGTACTTTGCCATATTTTCACCCGACTTTTTAATTGATAATAATTATCATTATCGATATTATGGATTATACAAATATCCTATACTTTTGTAAAATAATATTTAGAGGTGCTTTATGAATTCAAAAAGTATTAACAACAATTTATTAAATAAAATGAACAATGATGAACAACATGCATTTGATTATTTATTATCAATCAATGAACAATGGGCACAATTGTTTTTAAATATGCTTTTAGAAAGTCGAGATAAAATATCTCAAAGATTAATTTCTTCATTACATAGAGAAAATTTAATAGACAGTCGGAGTTACAGTAAGATTATTTCTAACCAAGATTTGAACATTGTGCACTTACCAGCAAACAGCAAATTGTTATCCATTGCGTTCCCGAAAGTTAATAAGACGCTATATGCAACGATTACAGGAAATCATGCATTTGATCGTCTAGACGTTCAAGGACCATTTTATATTGAAGACAACGGAAATTACAATAGAGTCCAACATCCAAATGAAATATTAAATATTATTTTAACGATATCACCAGAGCTAGATAATGAAGCTAGTACACAATTTTATGAAGATTTGAACAACAGTGTCACAAATATGGCCATTGCATTAAGTTATCAAGCATACACATTAGAAAACAATAAAAAAAGCTTATATGAATTAATCATGAATGCAGAGGACAGTTATTTGAGTTCTGAACAGTTTGTTATTGAAGGTCACCCAATTCATCCGGGTGCTAAATTACGTAAAGGAATGACACCAGAAACTGTAATTAATTATTCAGCCGAATTTGGTAATGCCATATCCTTACAATTTATTTTAATACATAAATCAATAGCAAAAGCTCAGATTTATATTGAAGAAGAAAATGATTTACTTTTTAGATTGTTTGAAGGGTTAGAAGCAGCTGTTATGGATCATGTTGGTCATGATCAAGTTAATCAATATTACGTCATGGTCGTCCATCCATGGCAATACGACCATATCTTATTACAAGAATATAAAGAAGAATTAAAAACAAATCGATTGATACCAATTGATTATCAACAATCTTATTACGCAGGATTATCATTTAGAACTTTAATGCCCAAATATCCTAAAAAGTCACCTCATATCAAGTTATCAACCAATGTTCATATTACTGGTGAGATTAGAACATTATCTGAGCAAACTACAATAAATGGTCCACAAATAACACATATCCTTAATGATATAAAACAAAAAGATTCATTATTTAAGCATATAAACGCTGATACAATAGATGAACTTGCTGGTATTCATTTTTATAATTCATTGGACAAAGTCACTACCAGAACTAAAAGAAGTGAACAACTAGGTACATTATTTAGAACCAATATTTATCATTTAATTAAAAATGAAACTACACCTATCATCCCTTCAGCGTTAGTTAGTTCAACTATATATAATAATGAACCATTAATTGTTTCGTTAATTAACAAATATAAAGAAAAAAATAAGTTTCCGACCTTTGAAATCGCTGCTTTATCTTGGATAAATCAATACGGTCAAGCCTTAATAGATATCACGATTCCTCTATATGTGAAATACGGTATCGCCCTTGAAGCACATTTACAAAATTCAATCGCTACATTTAGTGAAGATGGACGATTAGATAGGCTTTATATACGTGACTTTGAGGGGTTACGTATCGATCGCATACGCTTGAATAAGATGGGTTATAGTACTGCAAGTTTTCATGAAAAATCTTTAATTTTATCTGATCAACCTCAAACAGTATTTAATAAAGTCTTTTATTCAAGTATTCAAAATCATCTCGGTGAATTAATTGTCAGTATTACAAAATCAAGTGAAGATTCTAATTTTGAAAAGCAACTTTGGCAATTGATTCGAGATATTTTAATTGCTAAATTAAATGATATTGCAAACGATATAGATGACCAACAACGCGTGAAAAATATAAAATCAATCCTATTGGCACCCAAAATAGATTATAAATGTGTTACAACCATGCGTCTGACTGATGAAGCGGATTACTATACCTATATTAAAGTTGACAATCCTTTACATCAGAAATAAATATACACAATATATATACAAAAAATACCGGTAAAGGATTACCTTTACCGGTATTTTTTAAATTATGCGTTATTGTAAGCCTTTATTTTCGTTGCTTGAATTTTGGCTTTTTTCATTTTTTTGTGACCATTCTTTTCTAGTCATCACGTCTTCAACACGCATATTCACTTCTACAACTTCAAGACCAGTAATATATTTTACTTGTTCTTTAACTAAATCTGTTACTTTGCGGAAAATTTTAGGTGCAGATTCACCATATTCTAAAATAACTTTTAAATCAACTGCAGCTTGTTTTTCGCCTACTTCAACGCTAACACCTTGTGTTACATTGTTGCTGCTTCCGAATGAACTAGAAATGTTATCAACGAAGCCGCCTTTCATTTCTAAAATACCATTTACTTCGCGTGCGGCAATACCAGCAATTTTTTCAATAACTTCGTCTGAGAACGTTAACTTGTTCGTGAATTCTGGTTCTTGTTGCTGTTGTTGCTGCTGTTGTTGTTTTTCTTGCTCTTTTTCGTTTACTCCAGTTTGGTTATCATATGCTTGTTTTGCTTTATTGTTATCTACTGCCATAATTAATTCTCCTTTGTTATATAAGATTTTAAAATTAATAATGTACTATTTAAATTAATTAACTCCATCGATTTAAGAAATTTAAAAAATCTTGCTTACGGTCTTTAGTATACCCAATACCAATACCAATTAAACATAAAACAATAATTAATATTGTACTCCAGAAACCTAACGTTAAAAATAATATAGCGATAATTAGAAATGCTAAAAATCCAATTATTCTCCATTTAAATGTTTTGAAAAAATCAACAACTTCTTGTGTAGAATCTTGTCTTTGTTGGTTATTATTGTTAGCCATGATAACCCTCCCTTACAACACACGTTTGCCTGAGGCTTTTTGATCTCTAACGTTAACCTCTAATTTTGAAACTGGTAATTCTGTGAAATGCTCAACATTTTGTTTAATGTCATTTCTTATTTCTTCTGTTAATGAACCAACTTGAACATCACCTGGAACAAAGAAATCTGCTTTTAAAGCAATATGTGATTTCTTTTTCTTGTTATATAGTTTCGCTATAACATTTGGTTGACGAATTTGGTCATATTTTACAAGTGTATCGTATGCAGATTTTTCAACTGCTTTTCTCGAAACATAAATATGTCCATCTTCATAGTCTTTATAAAGTCCAGGTTTTCTATACGTAGGTTTAAACAAGCTAAATACAAGTATTAGACCTATTAAAATCAATAGAGCTGCTAAGCCAATTAACGTTGGTTCAAACCAATTAAATTGCTTGAAGTAGTCCTGGTACTCACTAATTCTAGAATCTTTGATATACATAAATAGTAAAAAACCAACGATGACTACGATTAATAGACCTAGTATAAAATTTTTAATTCGCTTCACCTCGTATGACACCTCCTATAGTCAAATTATATGTACATGTCATACATCTTTATACCCCGTTAAATAAACGTAAAAACATTTTAAATTGAAATTATAATGTATTTGGTAAAATAATTTTAATCACTGCCATGATGCATTTGTAATTAGGTATTTTTTTCATGATCTTGATTTGATTTTCGATATTGTAAATACTTTTCATCAGAAACAAGTAATTTATTGCTAGGACGCGGTTTTTCAATTGATAATGATTTGAATAGTGACCAAATCATAAAGATAATGACGATTGAAAAAGGCAAAGCTGCAATGATTAATAAATTTTGTATTGATTGTGTACCACCTGTATAAATCATAATCATCGCAAATAAAGCTAAAATAATCCCCCAGCTTACTTTTACTATACCGGATGGGTTTATACTACCTTTAGAACTCAACATACCAAGCACGTAAGTTGCTGAGTCTGCTGAAGTAACAAAGAAAATCATAATTACAATGAGCGTGATAATACTGAGTAAAAATCCTAATGGGAAATGCTCAAGCGTTGCAAATGTTGCAGTTTCAGTTGCCTCTTTAACAATGTTGGCAATACCATTTTGCTGTAAATAAATTGCAGATGCCCCGAATACTGCAAAGAATAAAAAACAAACAAGTGCTGGTACAAAAAGTACACCTAAAATAAATTCTTTAATTGTTCTACCTCGAGAAACCCGAGCAATGAATATACCAACAAATGGCGCCCAAGAAACCCACCATGCCCAGTAGAAGATTGTCCACTGTTGTAACCATTGGAATTTCTCTCCACCTGCTTGTGGGATACGTAAACTCATATTAAAGAAATTAGCAATATAATCACCCAATGAATTCGTAAACATATTTAAAATGTTTAACGTAGGACCGACACAAAATAATGCGATCAAAACTACAAAAGCTAAAAACATATTAATATTACTTAAGTTTTTAATGCCTTTATCAATACCGGACCAAGCAGACCAGGTAAATAACACTGTAGCTATAACGATAATCACAACTTGTGTACCAAAATTAGAAGGTATTTTAAATAAGAAATTCAACCCTTCATTAATTTGTAATGCACCAAAACCTAATGTCGCAGCAACACCAGTTACTGTGGCAATAATTGCAAGCACATCGATTGCGCCACCTATTGGGCCTCGCATCATTTTTTCACCCAAAATGGGTCTTAATGTAGCACTAACTAATCCAGGATATCCTTTATGAAAATTAAAGTACGCAAACACGAGTCCAACAATTCCGTACACTGCCCACGCATGTATACCCCAGTGAAAAAATGAAAACTGCATCGCTTCATTTATAGCAGTTTGTGTTCCTGCTTTATGTATCGGTGTTAAAGTAAATGCGTGACTGATGGGTTCAGCTGTTGTCCAAAATACTAAGCCTATCCCCATACCTGCACTAAATAACATTGCAAACCATGATTTAAGTGAAAATTCTGGGTCTTCTCCCTCTTGACCTAAAGTTATTGTTGAATATCTAGAAAATAATAAATAGATAGATACAACTAAAATGGCTAATACTAATAGTAAATAATACCATCCAAAATTTACTGCAATAAAATTGGTAATTGCTTGTGTAACCGATTCCAATTGTTTAGGCGCAATTGCTCCATATATAACAAATAGCGTACAAATCGTTAACGCTACCCAAAAAACCACTGTTAATTTTCTAAATCGCATATTAACATGACACTCTCCCTTTACTTTATGTGTCACATATACCCTTACATCGTGCTAATATGCGTAATTTATGAATTTAATTGCATTTAACATTTTAATTTATATATAACTTTTATTTTAAGACACACATATATTCAAAAGTGAAAATGATGATACCGAACATGTGATAGACTGTTATGTTGAAAAAATAAAGGAGCAAAATAACAATCAAATATAATAACTTGACTGCATTTGCTCCTTGAAAGCTCTTTATTTAATCAAATCGCTTTGGCATATCACATATGATTTAACAATAATTTATATATAACTAACAGTGTTTTCGTTAAGAATACTTTTCACTTTTGTTAAATTGAAATAACCAATTTACCGACCATTCTATGATTTTCCATTTTTCTATGCGCCTCAAAAATATTATCTGCTGTTAATCCTTTTAACACTTCATTTGCTGTTGGTTGATAATCACCAGATTCTACTTTATCAGTGATGTCTTTTAAATACGTACCGTGAATAGCCATATCCTCTGTTTGATTCAAAGGTCTTGAATACATATATTCATGAGTAAAGGTTATGCTTTTAGGCTTTAGTAAATTCAAATCTTGCTCATGATTGAAAGCAACAATTGTCGCAATTTTACCACGTGGTTTTACAAGTTCAATCATTTTTTCATAATATAAGTCCGTATCAAAAGTACAAAAAATATAATCTACTTCACTAATTTCATATTTTTTAAATTCATCTGTCAAATTATTTTTATGATTCAACACGATGTCCGCACCTAATGATTTTGACCAATTATACGTTTCATCACGTGATGCAGTGGTGATGACATGTAATCCGTAATATTTTGCTATCTGTGTCGCGATACTGCCTACGCCACCTGCCCCATTAATTATTAATAAGGATTTACCTTTATTTTCTTCAGGATTTTTAGAAATATTAAAAACATCAAAAAGTGTCTCTGATGCTGTTAAGCCAGTTAATGGTAAACTTGCCGCTTCTGTATCACTAATATTACTTGGCTTTAATGCTACTAAGCGTTCATCAACAAGTTGATAGGTCTGATTTGAGCCTTGATATGATGGTGAGCCTGAGTAATAAACTTCATCTCCAATTTTAAATTGTTTAACATCTTCACCCAAATCTTCTACAATGCCTACAGCATCATAACCTAGAATTCTTGGCGACTCATTTATAGACGATTGTCTAATTTTCGTATCTACTGGATTAACGCTAATAGCTGTTAAACGTACTAATAACTCACGCTGCTGAGGTTTTGGCGTCTCTATATCCATTTCATAAAATTGATTACCCTCATCTAATGTAAACGGTTTGTCTGCACCAATTGCTTTCATATGTGCATCTCCTTTAGCTATAAATTATCTGATACTTGAACCACTTGTTTACCAAAATTGTCTCCAGTAAATAAATTTCTAAATGCATTAGGCACGTTTTCAAATCCTTCTACGATTGAAGTTTTTGTTTTTATTTTGTCTTCATTTACCCACTGTGCAAGATGCTGACTAGCTTGTTTAAAGTCGTCTGCATAATTAGCCACAACAAACCCTTTCATAAGTGCTTGTGATTTTATTAAAATTGGTTGAATCCGTGGACCATGCTCAATACCCTTATCATTATAACCAGAAATCGCTCCACATACTGGAATTCTAGCAAATTGATTTAAGTGTTTCATAACTTCATCTGCAATGTGTCCACCAACATTTTCAAAATAAACATCTACACCATCAGGCACCGCTTGAGCTAATTGCTCTGAGAAGTTATCAGCTTTATAATCTACGCTAGCATCAAATCCTAATTGATCAGTTAAATATTCCGTTTTACTTGTTCCACCTGCAATACCAACTACACGAGCACCTTTGAGTTTAGCAATTTGACCAACTACTGAACCCACAGCTCCCGAAGCTGCAGATACAACAACTGTTTCCCCTTCTTTTGGTTGTCCAATTTTTAGCAATCCGTGATATGCTGTTTGGCCAGTCATACCTAGTACGCTAAGATATAAGTATAGTGGAATGTCTCGCTGGGTAATTTTCGTAACGCTTTGTGCTGATACATTTGTGTGTTTTTGCCAAGGTAGCATACCTACAACATAATCGCCTTGTTCAAAACCATCAGCATTGGATTGTATTACTTTTCCAACAATATGACCTGCCAATGGTTCATCCAATTGAAATGGTTGAATATAAGATTTACTATCATCCATTCTGCCACGCATATATGGATCTACCGAAATATATATCGCTTCAATTTGAATCTCATCTTTACTAGGCTCATCTATTTCAACAGTTTCGTATCTAAATACATCATCTGAAGGTATACCTTCTGGACGTTTTGCTAATACAATGCTTTCTGTTTTCATTATTTTGCCTCCATTTCATCTTTTCTTCTATTTTATAGTGATGAGGTGATGCAATCAATCAAATCGCTTATTTGATATTTTGTCCACATGTTATGATAAACAGAATAGAGCACTTAAATGATTGTAATGAAGGAGAATGTAAACATGCGATTAAGTATACTAGACTATGTCCCAATATTTGAAGGTAGTAACACCACTCAAGCGATAAATCATTCTGTTGAATTAGCTCAACTTGCTGAATCATTAGGTTTTTATCGATTTTGGGTTGCTGAACATCACAAAGTATTGTCAGTTGCTTCTAGTGCTCCAGAAATGATTATGATGGCTTTGTTAGAAAATACGACTTCGATACGCATTGGCAGTGGTGGCGTTATGCTTCCTCACTATAGTGCTTATAAAATAGCAGAAGTCTTTAAAATATTAGAAGGACGTCACCCTCGTAGAGTAGATTTAGGCATTGGCCGCTCTTTCAGTTTTAAAAATGTAAATCAAGCGTTAAATGAAAACAAAACAGCTAACATTGATTTTGAAACACAAATTGTGGATCTAACAAACTATTTTAATGATGACATTCAAAAGCAAAGATTTCCTGGATTATACGCCACACCTTTAATCCCAACGCAACCTAATATGCATTTATTAGGCACAAGTCAAAATAGCGCTGAACTCGCTGCACAACACGGCTTACCTTTTGTCACCGCTTTAATGGGGAAAAATAAAAATAAAGTTAAACAATCTATCGCTGTTTATCGTAAGCTATTTTCAGAACTTCATCCAAACCGAACACCTTATGTTATTATTTCAACTTTTGTCATCACAGCAAATGACATTCAAAAAATCAAAGAGTTAGAACAAGCTTTTCATCTATGGCTATTACGCATTAATTATTTAAAACAACCTAGTCATTATCCATCAATTACATTTGCGCAACAAAGACAGCCATCCACTAGAGAAATAGAAAAAATGCATCAAAATAAAGCACGTGTTATCAGTGGTTTGCCAAATGAAGTTTTCACTCAACTTAAAGCTATCGCAAATCAATATAATGCAGATGAAATGATGATACAGCCACATGTATATGGTGAAGCAAATCGCAAAAACTTACTACAATTATTAGCAGCTGAAAATAATACATTTTAAGCCTTTTAGAATGAGTAAATAACATGGATTCAAAACTGTACAAAAGATAATTCTAAAATCATAGAGTTATCTTTTTCATTTATAAGCCCCAAAGAAATGCATTCATTTGATCTGTAACTTTTTTATTATCATGGAGCTCACTATGTTCTGCTTTTGGTCCATATACTTTGTATGTTTTATAAGTTTTAACGTGATTTGACAAGAGATACCTTAACGATTCTGAAGATACATTTGTAACTCTACCATCAGAATGGGTTCCGTCTTTTAAATCTCCATAAATATTAAGCACTTCAGCATTTTTAGGATAGTGCGCTTGCATAGATAATAAATTTCGATATGCTTTTAACATCCTGCTAGGTTTGCCATTTTTATCTAAATATATATTTAAGTCCAAACCATTGATATCCACTTCCCCGTTAAAGTTTCCAGCTAAACTCACTTGCTTATTTAACTTAGGTAAGGCACTATCATCACCATACTTTAACATATAGTAACTAAATGATTGATTTCCCATAGAATGAGCTACAAAATTGAATTTTTTAAAATGATATTTTGCATTAAAAGCAATCATAACATTTTTAATCCATTGCGCATCTTTTTCTAAATCTTTTTCTTCATTATCTTCAAAAATGATTTTTATAATCGGACGTTTCATATTGTTAACTATATTTTTATTAAATGTCACCTTTCCATTTGATGAAACTTTGGCCTCAACAACGTCATTTGTAATATTATTTTGAACTGCTGAATTAACCATGTATTTTTCTGAATTAGCTGTACCGGCAAAACCATGCAAATAAAATGTAGGAATCGATGTCTCGTTAGACATGTTTTTAATGTGAGTTTTGTTAAACAGTTGATTCAAAGTCAAAACGACAATACTAGCTAAAAAAATAAATATTAACACGAAAACCAATTGCTTCAAGAGATGTTTTAATTTATTGAACGCCATATGTATAACCTCTAATACCATTTTTACTTTATTATACTTCATACTAACTGAACTTACTAAAGTAAACCAAATGCTTTGAATTTTAAAAGTAGCAAAGTTTGTTTTTTTAATATTTTATAAATCAAAAAAACTTCCCATACAAATATGGGAAGTTAGAAATATTGTTGCTATATAAACAACAATTACTTAAGCAATTAATGTACAAATCTGTAGGTGAAGCGTATTCGCCACAGTATTTGATATATTAACGTTTTGAGAATTGTGGTGAACGACGAGCTTTTTTAAGACCTGGTTTTTTACGTTCTTTCATACGTGGGTCACGTGTAAGTAATCCAGCGCGTTTTAATGAACCTCTATATTCAGGATCTGCTTCTAATAAAGCACGTGCGATACCATGACGGATAGCTTGTGCTTGTCCAGTGAAACCACCACCGTGAACGTTAACTAATACATCATAGTTACCTTTAGTTTCTGTAACATCAAATGGTTGGTTTAAGTCTAAGATTAATGATTCGAATGGTAAGTAGCTACGTACATCAGTGTGGTTAACAGTAATGTTACCTTCGCCAGGTACTAAACGTACACGTGCTACTGAGTTTTTACGACGGCCTGTGCCTTTATATTCAACTTGTGCCAATGTAATTTCCTCCTTTTAATTAACCACGTAACTCGTAGTTTTCTGGTTGTTGTGCAGCGTGTGGATGTTCAGCGCCACCATATACAAATAATTTTTTGCCTTGTTTTTCACCTAGACGTGTGCTTGGTAACATACCTTTAATTGAGTTTTCAAGTAAACGTTCTGGGTTTTTAGCTTTTAACTCACCAGCAGAGATTGATTTGATTCCGCCTGGGTGGTTACTGTGACGGTAATACATTTTGTCTTGTTCTTTATTACCAGTGAATTGAATTTTAGCAGCGTTGATGATAATTACATAATCACCTGAATCAACGTGTGGTGTATAAGTTACTTTATTTTTACCGCGTAGAATAGCAGCTACTTCTGATGATAAACGACCAAGTGTTTGACCTTCAGCATCAATAACATACCATTTGCGCTCAATGTTTGCTTCATTAGCCATAAATGTTTGACGCATATAATTGTCCTCCTAGAATAAATAAATGTTTCTTGTCTAATTGAAATGATATTTAAACTTAAATGCATTTATTTTGTTAATTTATAATTTCTACGTGCTTCTATATCTTGTTACACAATAAGATTCCGGGGCTTATCGTGGGGTGATATAAAACAATACCGTTAGTTATCGTATAATTTTTATGGTGTTTTGTCAATGTAATTTACCTATTTTGTGTGGATTTTTTTTGATATATTTTTATGTCTTCACCAAAATCACTTATGAGTGCTTCGGGAGACAAGTATATATGTTCCAAATATAATCCTTCCGCTGGTGCAGTAAACGGAACTTTATTGCGATCTTTCGCTTTTAATAATTGTGGAACTGACTCAGGCTGAAATTTCTCTTTACCCACACCAATTAAAAACGCAACTAACACACGTACCATATTATATAAAAACCCTGAACCAGTAACTACATAATCAAAACCATATTCTGTTTTTTCGATTCTACTTTCATATAGAGTACGTACTTTACTTTCAACTTCTGTTTTTTGAGAACAAAAACCAGTAAAGTCATGTGTACCCATAAATAAACTGGCAGCCTGAGACATCTTTTCAAAGTCTAAACTTTCAGGTACGTGTGCTTTCAAACCACATTCAAATGGATTTTTATTAGGTGATTGATAAACTTTATAGCGGTAAGTTTTCCCCACACAATCATATCTACAGTGGAATGACGCATCTACAAATGAAACATGTTTCACAAAAATATCATCAGGTAATGCCCGATTCATTGCATACTGCCATTGATCGGGTAAAATGTTAAGCTCTGAATCAAAATGAAAATATTGCTCTATTGCATGCACACCACGATCAGTTCGGCTACTAGGATGAATTCTAACATGTCGCTTGTGCATGCGCTTAAGTATTTTTTCAAATTGCTGTTGTACCGTTCTACCATTATTTTGAATTTGAAAACCTAAGAATTGACTACCTTGATACGAAATATTTACTAAAACACGAACCATCCTTTACACTCCCATATACTTTAACACAAATAATATTATTGCTATTGGTATTATTGATATCAATAACAAGCTATCAGACTTTTGCCAGTTTAATTGACGATAACTCGTTCGCTGTTTGTTTGTATCATAACCACGTACTTCCATTGCAATTGCTAAATCTTCAGCTCTTTGGAAAGCTGAGATAAATAAAGGAATTAACAAAGGTATAAACGCGCTCACTCTATTGATTAATCCCCCTGAACTGATTTCAGAACCTCTTGATTTCTGTGCTAAGATAATTTTATCCAGTTCATTCATTAAAGTTGGAATAAAACGTAAAGCAATTGACATCATCATACTCAGTAAATGTACAGGTATTTTTATCAACTTTAATGGGTATAATAACCTTTCAAATGCATCAGTAAGATCTAAAGGACTTGTCGTTAAAGTCATAATTGTAGACACCATAATGATAAACATTAACCTCAAGACAATATAAATACCTTCTAAAATACCATGTGTATCAATTGAAATAAAACCGAATTCAAATATCCGTATACCACCTTTAGTTAAAAATAAATGCATTAAAAAGGTGAAAATCAGAAAAATCCATATTGGGGTTAACCCCTTAATTAAAAACCAAGCTTTTATATGAGCAGTTTTCATCATGGTTACAATGATTATAAATAACCATAAATAAGTAAAAAATGAATGTGCAAAAAATATTAATATAATAAATAAAAAGACAAAAATTAATTTTGCACGTGGATCACGACGATGTACAAAAGTGTCTAATGGAAGATAACGTCCTATAATAAACTTATCTCTCATTTTTTTGCCACTCCTTATACATCTCAGTGAATTCTGATTCGGTTAATGCAATACGGTCAAATTTTATTTGATGTTTTGCTTCAATGTCTCTCTGCAATTTGACGATATCTGGAACATCCAAATGCATGTCTTTAACATAGTCATTTGCATTAAACAATTTTCTTGGAGAACAGCTTTCAACTAATTTGCCCTGCTTAATAATTTTTACTTCATCAACATATTTTGCAACGTCATTCATTTCATGCGTGACCAATATGATTGTTTTATGTTGTTCAACTTGAAGTTTCTTTAACATTTCCATGATTTGATTTCTACTTTTAGGATCAAGACCTGCAGTGGGTTCATCTAATATGACAATATCTGGATCCATAGCTAAGATAGAAGTAATTGCTATTTTTCTCATTTGGCCTCCCGACATTTGGAAAGGCGATTGTTCAAGTATATCTCTATTAAAACCGAATTCGATTAATAATTGAAATGCCCGTACTTTTACTTCTTCAAGTGGCATATTAAAATTTTTAGGTCCAAATAATATTTCTCGTTCTACTGAGTCTTCAAAAAGTTGTGATTCTGGAAACTGGAATACTACCCCCACACGTTTTCGTACTTGTTTTAAATACTTATCTTTAGTTTTATGTGTAATTTGGACATCATTGACCTCTAAAGAGCCATGTGAAGGTTTGAGTAGTCCATTAATATGCTGAATTAATGTAGACTTGCCTGAGCCTGTTTGACCAATTACTGCATAATACTTCCCTTGTTCAAAAGTGGTTACAATGTCTTTCAATGCAAGATGCTCATAAGGTGTTCCTTTTTGATAAACATAAGATACTTGATCAAATTTAACAGTCATAATTTGCTTACCAACCTTTCGTAAGAAATATAGTCAGTAACACCTAAGAGTTGTTGGCTCATTCTCATTGCAAACGGTAAATCTAAACCAATTTGTGTCAGTGCCGCTCCTTTATTAAAAATAACTTGAGGCAAACCTGCTTGATATAAGCAACCTTGGTTTAAAACAACTAAATGGTCCGCATCTATAGCTTCTGATAAATCATGAGTGATGGAAATGATTGTCACATCTTTTTCTTCTTTTAAACGGTGAATTAATGAAATTAATTCTGTTCTGCCTTCTGGATCTAACATAGACGTCGCTTCATCTAATATAATGATATCCGTATTTAATGCTAAGACACCTGCGATTGCGACACGCTGTTTTTGACCACCTGAAAGTGATTGCGGCTCATATGTGGCTCTATCCAACATATCTACATCCGCTAATGCTTTGGGTACAATTTCGTGCATCTTTTCGTAAGTTATCGCATTATTTTCTAAACCAAAAGCTACATCAAATTCTACAGTAGACCCTACAAATTGATTTTCTGGATTTTGAAATACAATTCCTATATGTTGTCTTAACTCATTTAAGTTATCATCATTGATACTTATACCGTTCAAATAAATTTGGCCTTCAAAAGGTTTTTGAATGCCTATCATCAGTTTTGCTATCGTTGATTTACCTGAACCATTGTGGCCTACTATAGAAGTCCATTTACCTCTTGGTATGCTAAATGATACATCATTTAACGCAAGTGGTTCATCGCTATTATATTTAAAAGATACGTGATCAAATTTAATTATTTCTTCTGCTTGCGTTACCATTTCAGTTATCTCCTAAATCAAAAATATTAATCATATACTTAATCATTTTACATGAAAAATAATAAATAAGCACTTCTTCTTCACTAATTTTTCTTTTAAATCTCATTTATTGAGTCTTCAAAAAGATACCATTAAACATCTAAAGATTATATTTCACGATTAACAATTACTGATACCTAACAATAAACTTATATGAATTTATAAACAAATCGCTGATTAGCTAGAACTGCTCATGTCTCCACTCCGTGAAGGCATTCCTTATCTTCTTCGAATTAAGGCTTAGCGGTTCGCTATTGCTTTGCAATTGCATAAGCCCCCCTAAATTCTTCAAATTAAGGGGGGCTAACAAAAAAAAGCGCGCACCCCATCATATTTGAGTTCACGCTTTAAAATTTATTAAGTTTGATGGGGTACTCTGAGCTAGACAATATTTGTATGTGGCAAACATTATCGTTGCACTCATTTGCTTTATACATAGTAGTATGTGTATTTAAATTAAACTAATTCTATAATTACTGATTCAGCACCGTCACCACGACGAGGGCCTACTTTAAGGATACGAGTGTAACCGCCTTGACGTTCTGTATAACGTTCAGCAATTTCACCAAATAATTTTTGAAGTGCAGTTTGTGTTGTTTCATCTTCATTTAAGATTTCAACATTACGTAAAGTTTTAGCAGCTTGACGACGAGATGCTAAATCTCCTTTTTTACCTAAAGTGATTAATTTTTCAACAACACTACGTAATTCTTTTGCACGTGCTTCTGTAGTTTCAACACGCTCACTTACAATAAGTGAAGTAGCTAAGTCACGTAACATCGCTTTACGTTGATCAGATGTACGTCCTAATTTTCTGTAACCCATGAGTTAACCTCCTTTATATTAATCTTCTTTTCTAAGACCTAAACCTAGATCTTCAAGTTTATATTTAACTTCTTCTAATGATTTACGTCCTAAATTGCGCACTTTCATCATATCTGCTTCAGATTTATCAGCTAATTCTTGAACAGAATTAATACCTGCGCGTTTCAAACAGTTATATGAACGTACAGATAGGTCTAATTCTTCAATAGACATTTCAAGTACTTTTTCTTTTTGATCTTCTTCTTTTTCAATCATGATTTCAGCATTTTGAGCTTCATCAGTTAATCCAACGAAGATGTTCAAATGTTCAGTTAAGATTTTTGCCGCTAGAGAAACAGACTCTTGTGGCGTAATAGAACCATTAGTCCAAACATCTAAAGTTAATTTATCAAAATCACTACTTTGACCTACACGTGTGTTTTCTACAGTATAGTTAACACGTTCTACTGGTGAATATAGTGAATCCACTGGAATTACACCAATTGGTAAATCACTAGTGTTATTTTGTTCTGCTAATGCGTAACCTCTACCCTTATTAGCAACAAGACGGATTTTTAAATGTCCACCTTTAGATACTGTTGCGATCTTAATCTCAGGATTTAAAATCTCTACATCACTATCATGTGTGATGTCACTTGCAGTAACTTCGCCTTCATCTTTTACATCAATCTCTAATGTTTTATCTTCTTCAGAATAAATTTTCAATGCTAGTTTTTTGATGTTCATGATAATTGTTGAAACATCTTCTACAACATTATCTATTGCTGAGAATTCATGTAATACACCTTCGATTTCGATGTATTTAACGGCTGCACCTGGTAATGAAGATAGTAGGATACGACGTAAGGAGTTTCCTAGTGTAGTACCGTAGCCACGTTCTAGTGGTTCAACAACGAACTTACCGAATTTAGCATCTTCACTAATTTCAATTGTTTCAATTCTAGGTTTTTCGATTTCAATCATTTACAAATATCCTCCTTGATTACGTCGACTTGAATTGTACTGTGTTTCTCAGTGACTTGCGACAATAACGATAATATTATACGCGACGACGTTTTGGTGGACGACAACCATTATGTGGTACTGGAGTAACGTCACGGATTGCAGTTACATCTAATCCAGCTGATTGTAATGCACGGATCGCTGATTCACGACCTGGGCCAGGACCTTTAACTGTAACTTCAACAGTTTTCAAACCATGTTCCATAGCTGCTTTAGCTGCAGTTTCTGATGCCATTTGTGCTGCGAATGGTGTTGATTTTTTTGATCCTTTAAATCCAAGTGCACCTGCTGATGACCATGATAAAGCATTACCAAATTCATCAGTAATAGTTACGATTGTATTATTGAATGTTGAGCGGATATGTGCTACACCATTCTCAATATTCTTTTTCACTCTACGTTTACGAGATACTTGTTTACGTGCCATTTAAAATTTGCCTCCTTTACCTATTATTTTTTCTTGTTAGCTACAGTTTTAACTGGGCCTTTACGAGTACGAGCATTGTTTTTTGTTTTTTGTCCGCGTACTGGTAATCCACGACGGTGACGGATACCACGGTATGATGAGATTTCCATTAAACGTTTAATGTTTAAGTTTTGCTCACGACGTAAGTCACCTTCTACTTTATAATTGTCGATTACTTCACGGATACGACCTAATTCGTCATCAGTTAAGTCTTTAACGCGTGTATCTGCAGATACATTTGCTTCTTCAACAATTTTTTGAGCTGTAGTAGTACCGATACCATATACATAAGTTAACGAAATAACAATACGTTTTTCACGTGGAATATCTACTCCTGCTATACGTGCCATAATTATTTACACCTCTCTTTATTAACCTTGTCTTTGTTTGTGTTTTGGATTGCTACAAATTACCATTACTTTACCTTTACGTTTAATGACTTTACATTTTTCGCAAATTGGTTTTACTGATGGTCTTACTTTCATTTTAATACCTCCCTATATTATGGAGTGACGATTATTTATAACGATACGTAATTCTTCCGCGTGTTAAATCATACGGAGACATTTCTACAGTTACTTTGTCGCCAGGTAGAATTCGAATATAATTCATTCTGATTTTACCACTAACGTGAGCTAAAATCTCATGACCATTTTCTAATTCTACTTTAAACATTGCATTTGGTAAAGTATCTAATACTGTACCTTCTAATTCAATAACATCTTGCTTAGCCATTTATTAACTTCCCCCTTTTTACAATAGTTGGTTATCGTCTAAGATCAACTCTAACCCTACGAGTCTATAAGTGTTGTTAATAAGTTCAACAAAATTAAAATGAATTACTATATCGCATTGTCACTCTTTTTCGTTTATACTCTTGGCATTACATAGACCGTACAAAGTTGATACTATTTTAGATTCTCAAGAATATCGATTACGTTTGAAGTAACCTCGTTAATATCTTTTGAACCATCAATGTTTTTCAATACATTTTCATTATCATAGTATTCTAGGATTGGCTTAGATTGTTTCACATTGACATTTAAACGATTTGCAACTGTCTCTGGGTTGTCATCTTCACGTTGGTATAATTTACCACCGTCAATATCACAAATGCCATCAACTTTTGGAGGATTGAATACAAGATGATAAGTGTGCCCGCATTTTTCGCAAATTCTACGACCAGTAAGGCGGTTCATTAATTCTTCTTCAGGTACCTCTATATTGATAACAGCATCAATTTTTCTATCTAATTCTTGCATGATTTCACTTAATGCTTTTGCTTGTTCAATAGTACGAGGAAAGCCGTCAAGTAAGAATCCTTTTTTTGCATCGTCTTCAGAAATTCTTTCTTTTACGATGCCCACAGTAACTTCATCAGGGACTAATTCTCCACGATCCATGTATGATTTAGCTTCTTTGCCTAAATCCGTTTCATCTTTAATCGCTTTTCTGAACATGTCTCCAGTAGATATGTGTGGAATTGGGAATTTCTTAACAATTTCACTCGCTTGAGTTCCTTTACCTGCGCCAGGTAAACCCATTAAAATGATATTCATAAGTGCCCTCCTACAATTTATCTACCACCAAAGCCTCTATAATCTTTTTGACTCACTTGAGCTTCAAGACTCTTCATTGTTTCAATCGCAACACCAATTACGATAAGTAGACTTGTACCACCGACTTGAATCGATTGTGGTAAGTCCATCACCTTAGTAGCAATGATTGGTAGTATAGCAACGACAGCTAAGAATATTGATCCTACAAAGGTCAATCTGTAGAGAACTTTAGTAATATATTTTTTTGTTTGTTCGCCAGGTCTAATACCCGGAACATAACTTCCTTGTTTTTTAAGGTTATCAGACATCTTTTCAGGATTGACTTGTACAAATGCATAGAAATATGCAAATGCAATAATAAGGATTACATAAACAATCATCCCTATATTATTCGATGGATTTGCAACGTCAGATACTTTTTGCGCCCAACTTGCATCAGGGAAGAACAAAGTTAATGTTCTTGGTAATAAGAAGAACGCCATTGCAAAGATGACTGGGATAACCCCTGCAGAGTTAACTTTCAAAGGTAAATATGTTGCTTGTGAACCTAATCGTTGTGCAGACTGTTTTTTCGCATATTGAATTGGTATTTTTCTAATAGCTTGTAGTACGAATATTGCACCAACTGTTAGCAATATCATTCCAACAATTAACCCAATAACTTTTAACCATGCTAAAGTTGTGTCATCTTGTCCTACAAAGGACTGTTGGTAAAACTGGATTAATGATGAAGGTAATGAAGATAAAATACCTCCAAAGATAATGATGGAAATACCATTACCAACACCGAATTGAGTGATTTGTTCACCTATCCAAATTAAAAACGCTGTTCCAGCTGTTAATACAACAGCTATTGTCAGGTAGCTTATTACGGACTGATCCATAATAAGTTGACCTTGTAAATAATTATTAAATTGGAACGCCATTCCTATTGATTGGATAAAAGCAAGTACAATCGCAAAATAACGGGTTACGTTATTAAGTTTCTTTCTACCTGCATCACCTTGTTTTGCCCACTCTGAAAACTTTGGAACAATATCCATTTGTAATAACTGCATCACAATTGATGCAGTAATATATGGCATTATACCCATGGCAAAGATAGAAAAGTTCTGCAAGGCTCCGCCACCAAACGTATTCAGTAAGTCAGTGACACCTTGAGAACCTTGTTGACTGTCAAAAGCAGCTGGATTTACGCCAGGTGCTGGAATATAAGTACCTATTTTAAAAATAACTAACATTGCGAGCGTAAAAAAGATCTTGTTACGAACTTCTTTTGTAGTAAAGAAGCTCACAAGCGTTTGAAACATTAGATCACCTCGTGTGCTCCGCCTTTAGCATCAATAGCTTCTGCTGCAGAAGCAGAGAATTTGTTAGCTTTCACTGTTAACTTCTTGTCAAGTGAACCATTGCCTAGTACTTTAATACCAGATTTTTCACTTTTAACTACACCAGATTCTACTAATAAAGCAGGAGTTACTTCAGTACCATCCTCAAATTTATTAAGTTGGTCTAAGTTAACAATAGCATATTCTTTGCGGTTAATGTTAGTAAAACCTCGTTTTGGTAAACGGCGGAATAAAGGTAATTGTCCACCTTCAAATCCTGGTCTGATACTACCACCTGAACGCGCTTTTTGTCCTTTTTGTCCACGGCCACTAGTTTTACCGTTACCAGTAGCTGCACCACGACCCACGCGGTTACGAACTTTACGAGAACCTTCTGCTGGTTTTAACTCATGTAATTTCATTTCGGCACCTCCTTAATTATTTTTCTTCTACTGTCACTAAGTGACTTACTTTGTTGATTTGCCCACGAATAGCAGGGTTATCTTCAACAACTACTGAAGAGTTTGTTTTTTTCAAACCTAAAGCTTCAACAGTTTTACGTTGTGTTTCTGGACGACCTATAACACTACGAGTGAGGGTAATTTGTAATTTAGCCATAACTTATTTTCCCTCCTTAATTATATAATTCTTCTACTGACTTGCCACGTAATTTCGCAACTTGTTCAGCATTTTTAAGGTTTTGTAATCCATTAATTGTTGCACGCACCATGTTGATTGGTGTGTTTGAACCTAAAGATTTACTTAAGATATCAGTGATACCTGCTAGTTCTAATACCGCACGAACAGGACCACCCGCAATAACACCAGTACCAGGTGCAGCTGGTTTCATTAATACACTACCTGAACTGAATTGTCCAGTAATCATGTGAGGAGTTGTACCTTCGACACGTGGAACTTCAACTAAGTTTTTCTTAGCTGCTTCAACTGCTTTTTTGATTGCTTCAGGTACCTCTTGTGCTTTACCAGTACCGAATCCAACGCGACCGTTTTTATCTCCAACTACTACTAAAGCGCTGAAACGGAAACTACGACCACCTTTTACAACTTTTGCAACACGATTAATTGTAACAACGCGTTCTTCAAATTCTTTCGCTTCTTCTCTACGAGCCATGTAAATGTCCCTCCTTTAAATTAAAATTCTAAACCATTTTCACGAGCTGCTTCGGCTAATGCTTTAACACGTCCGTGATATAAATATCCTCCGCGGTCAAATACAATTGTTTTTACGCCTTTTTCATTTGCTCTTTTAGCAATTGTTTCGCCGACTTTAGCTGATAAATCAACTTTAGATCCAGTTTCATTAGCTAGATCTTTTTCTTGTGTTGAAGCTTGTGCTAATGTTTTGCCATTAACATCATCGATAACTTGTGCATAAATGTGTTTGTTTGAACGATAAACATTTAGACGTGGTTTTTCAGCAGTGCCAGACAATTTGTTACGGACACGTGCATGTCTTTTCAAACGCACTTTGTTTTTATCAATTTTGCTGATCATTTTATTACTCCTTTCTTCTGAAAGTTATTTATTATTTACCAGTTTTACCTTCTTTACGGCGAACGTATTCACCTTGGTAACGGATTCCTTTACCTTTGTAAGGTTCTGGAGGTCTTACTGAACGGATGTTTGAAGCAATCGCTCCAACTTGTTCTTTTGAAATACCTTCTACAGTTACTGTAGTGTTTTTATCAACACCGAAAGTGATTCCATCTTCAGCTTTAAATTCAACTGGATGTGAGTATCCAACGTTTAATACTAGATCATTACCTTGCATTTGAGCACGGTAACCAACACCTACAAGCTCAAGTGTTTTTTTATAGCCATCTTTAACACCTAGAATCATATTATTAATCAAAGCACGAGTTGTACCATGAACTGTTCTATCATTTTGAGAATCAGTTGGTCTAACAACTTCTAATGTGTTTTCATCTTGCTTATATGTCATTCTTTCATTCATTGTTTGTGATAATTCGCCTTTTGGACCTTTAACAGAAACTGTATTTCCTTCGATAGTTACTGTAACGTCGCTAGGGATGTCAATAATTTTTTTACCAACACGACTCATGTTATCGCACCTCCTTGTTATTAATTATTACCAAACGTAACCTAAGATTTCTCCACCAATATTACGTTTTCTTGCTTCTTTATCAGTGATTACACCTTCAGAAGTAGAAACTAATGCAATACCTAAACCATTTAATACTTTAGGTACTTCGTTTGCTTTAGCATAAACACGTAAACCTGGTTTTGAGATACGTTTTAATCCAGTGATAACACGTTCATTGTTTTGACCATATTTAAGGAATAAACGGATAACCCCTTGTTTATCGTCTTCAACGTATTCTACGTTTTTAATGAAACCTTCACTTTTTAATATTTCAGCAATTTCTTTTTTAATATTTGATGCAGGTAATTCTAACTTATCGTGACGCACCATGTTTGCGTTTCTTACACGAGTTAGCATATCTGCAATTGGATCGTTGATTGTCATTGAATGTTGCCTCCTTTCAGACTTTTTTCTATTACCAGCTAGCTTTACGAACGCCAGGGATTTGGCCTTTATAAGCTAATTCACGGAAACAAATACGGCATAATTTAAATTTACGATATACAGAATGTGGACGACCACAACGTTCACAACGCGTATATTCACGTACTTGGAACTTTTGTTTTTTTTGTTGCTTAGCAACCATTGAACTTTTAGCCACTTAATTAGCCTCCTTTAGAGATTATTTTTGAAATGGCATACCGAATTGTGTTAACAATTCACGAGCTTCCTCGTCAGTGTTAGCAGTTGTTACGATAACGATATCCATTCCTCGTATTTTACTTACTCGGTCATAGTCGATTTCAGGGAAAATTAATTGTTCTTTAACACCTAAAGTGTAGTTACCTCTACCGTCAAATGCTGATTTTGATACACCACGGAAGTCACGAACACGTGGAAGTGATACCGCAATTAATTTATCTAAAAAGTCATACATTCTTTCACCGCGTAAAGTTACTTTAGCACCGATTGGCATACCTTCACGCAAACGGAATGTAGCGACAGATTTTTTCGCTTTAGTTACTAATGGTTTTTGACCAGTGATAGCTTGTAATTCTTCTACAGCATCATCTAATACTTTAGAGTTTTGTACAGCATCACCAACACCCATGTTTACTACAATTTTTTCTATTTTTGGTACTTCCATTACAGAACTATAGTTGAATTTTTTTACTAAGTCCGTTGTAACTTCAGTATTAAATTTTTCTTTTAAACGATTCACAGTAGATCCTCCTTTCAATTAATTATTCATTATTAGATTTAATTTCTTCGCCAGATTTTTTTGCAATTCTAACTTTTTTACCGTCTTCGAATTTGTAACCTACACGAGTAGGTTCATTCGTTTTAGGGTCTAATAATTGTACATTAGAAACATGGATTGCTGCCTCTGTTTCTAAGATTCCACCTTCAGGATTAAATTGAGTTGGTTTTTGGTGTTTTTTAATAGTGTTAACACCTTCCACAACGACACGGTCTTTTTTAGGTTCAGTAGCTACTACTTTACCTTCTTTACCTTTGTCTTTACCTGCGATAACTTTTACGTTGTCACCTTTTTTGATATGCATGTGTGGCACCTCCTTAAATTTATATATTTATAAATAGTTTATTAAAGTACTTCTGGAGCTAATGATACAATTTTCATGAAATTACCTTCACGTAATTCACGTGCAACTGGTCCAAAAATACGAGTACCACGTGGGCCTTTGTCGTCACGAATGATGACACATGCATTTTCATCAAATTTGATATATGAACCGTCATTACGACGTACACCTGATTTAGTACGTACAACAACAGCTTTAACTACTTCACCTTTTTTGACAACGCCGCCTGGTGTAGCATGTTTAACAGTAACGACGATTACGTCACCAATGTTCGCTGTTTTACGACCAGATCCACCTAATACTTTGACTGTAAGTACTTCACGTGCACCAGAGTTATCTGCTACTTTTAATCGTGTTTCTTGTTGGATCATGAGTTAAACCTCCTTTATCTTCACTGTTTATTAAATAATTACTGATTCTTCAACAATATCTACTAAACGGAAACGCTTAGTTGCTGATAAAGGACGTGTTTCTTGAATCTTAACGATGTCCCCTAATTTAGCTGAGTTGTTTTCATCATGTGTTTTGTATTTTTTAGAGTATTTTACTCGTTTGCCATATAGTTTGTGTGTTTTGTATGTTTCAACAAGTACAGTTACTGTTTTATCCATTTTATCGGAAACGACTCTACCTACATAAACTTTACGATCATTTCTTTCGCTCACTTTAGTAACCTCCTCTTTCAATTTGATTATTGATTAGCCTTACCTTGTTCAATTTCTCTTTCACGAGCAACAGTTTTTAGACGTGCAATCGTTTTTCTTACTGTACGAATACGTGCAGTTTCCTCTAATTGTCCTGTAGCTAACTGAAAGCGTAGGTTAAAAAGCTCCTCTTTTGAAGATTTGATTTGTTCTTCGATTTCAGAAGTGGTTAAGTCTCTAATTTCCTTAGCTTTCATTTGTTTCACCACCCAATTCTTCACGTTTTACAAACTTAGTTTTAACTGGAAGTTTGTGACTAGCTAAACGTAATGCTTCACGCGCAACTTCTTCGTTTACGCCTGCAACTTCAAATAAAATTCTACCTGGTTTTGCAACAGCAATCCAGCCTTCAACGGCACCTTTACCAGCACCCATACGAACTTCTAAAGGTTTTTTAGTGTAAGGTGTGTGTGGGAAGATTTTGATCCAAACTTTCCCGCCACGTTTCATATAACGAGTCATTGCAATACGAGCTGATTCGATTTGACGAGATGTGATCCAAGACGTTGTAGTTGCTTGTAAACCATACTCACCAAATGTTACATAGTTACCGCCTTTAGAACGACCAGTTGTTTTAGGACGATGTTGACGACGATATTTAACACGTTTTGGTAGTAACATTATTATTTTCCTCCTTCACTAGTGTTCTTAGTAGGAAGAACTTCTCCACGATAAATCCACACTTTGACACCTAACTTACCATAAGTTGTGTCTGCTTCTGCGTGCGCATAGCCTATGTCAGCACGTAGTGTATGAAGTGGAACAGTTCCTTCTGAATATTGTTCTGCACGAGCGATATCAGCACCAGCTAAACGACCAGATACTTGTGTTTTGATACCTTTAGCGCCTTGTTTCATCGCTCTTGTAATAGCTTGTTTTTGTACACGACGGAAAGATGCACGATTTTCTAATTGACGCGCAATGTTTTCCGCTACCAATTTAGCATCTAAATCTACTTTTTTGATTTCAATTACGTTGATGTGTACTTTTTTATTTGTTAATGAATTTAATTTGTTACGAAGTTTTTCTATTTCTGAACCGCCTTTACCGATTACCATACCAGGTTTACCAGTGTGAATAGCGATGTTGATACGATTAGCAGCACGTTCAATTTCTACATGAGAAACTGAAGCTTCACTTAATGCGTTATCAATAAACTTACGGATTTTTAAATCTTCGTGTAATAATGATGCGAAGTCTTTTTCTGCATACCATTTAGCTTCCCAATCACGGATTACACCGACACGAAGTCCAATTGGATTAATTTTTTGACCCACAGTGTTCCCTCCTTAAGATTTTATTAAGCTTCTTTAGCTTCTTCTTTACCGTCACTTACGACGATTGTAATGTGGCTTGTACGTTTGTTAATCGCACTTGCACTACCTTGTGCACGTGGACGGAAACGTTTTAAAGTTGGTCCTTCATTAGCATAAGCTTCTTTAACTATTAACTCATCTGTGTTCATGTCATAGTTATGTTCTGCATTAGCTAAAGCGGACATTAATAATTTCTCAATTACTGGTGATGAAGCCTTGTTTGTTAATTTCAAAATCGCTATCGCTTCACCAGCGCTTTTGCCTCTAATTAGATCTAATACTAATCTAACTTTACGAGGTGCGATTCTTATTGTTTTAGCAACCGCTTTTGCTTCCATTCCAATTTCCTCCTCTACCTGTTAGATATTATCTTCTTGTTTTTTTATCGTCTGCAACGTGACCTTTAAATGTACGTGTTGGTGCAAACTCTCCAAGTTTATGACCAACCATATCTTCTGTTACAAATACAGGCACATGTTTACGTCCATCATATACAGCGAATGTATGTCCGATGAAATCAGGGAAAATAGTTGAACGACGTGACCAAGTTTTGATTACTTGTTTTTTCTCGCTTCCGCTTTGAGCTTCAACCTTTTTCATTAGGTGATCGTCAACGAAAGGTCCTTTTTTAATACTACGAGCCATAGTGGCGCCTCCCTTCTTATTATGTGCGTGCAGCGGTTAAGCCGCACACCCAAATAAGTTATTTTTATTTTTTCTTACGTCCACGAACGATAAGTTTATCTGATGATTTTTTACCGCGACGTGTTTTCTTACCAAGTGTTGGTTTGCCCCAAGGTGACATTGGAGAAGGCATACCGATTGGTGCGCGTCCTTCACCACCACCGTGTGGGTGATCGTTAGGGTTCATTACAGAACCACGAACTGTTGGACGGATACCTTTCCATCTTGAACGTCCAGCTTTACCAACGTTAACAAGTTCGTGTTGGATATTACCAACTTGTCCAATAGTAGCACGGCAAGTTGAAAGAATCATACGTACTTCGCCAGATCTTAATCTGATTAATACATATTTACCTTCTTTACCTAATACTTGTGCACTTGCACCAGCAGAACGAGCGATTTGTCCACCTCTACCAGGTTTCAACTCGATGTTATGAATAACAGTACCTACTGGAATATTTTGTAGTGGTAGTGCATTACCTACTTTAATATCTGCTTCTGCACCACTTTCAAGTGTTTGACCTACTTTTAAGTTTTTAGGTGCAATAATATAACGTTTTTCTCCATCAGCGTAAAATAACAATGCGATATTTGCTGAACGGTTTGGATCATATTGAATTGAATCAACTTTTGCTTGGATACCATCTTTGTTACGTTTGAAATCAATTACACGATATTGACGTTTGTGTCCACCGCCATGATGGCGTACAGTCAATTTACCTTGATGATTTCGTCCCGCTCTTTTCGGTAGCGGTTGTAATAGTGACTTTTCAGGAGTAGTTTTCGTAATTTCAGCGAAATCTAAACTAGTCATATTACGACGACCGTTAGTAATTGGCTTATATTTTTTTAGAGCCATTGTCGTTTACCTCCTTATTGGTAATTTTTTAGTTAAATAGATCGATTGATCCTTCTTTTAATTTAACGATTGCTACGCGTCGTTTGTTTGTATAGCCTTGGTAACGGCCCATACGTTTTTTCTTTGGTTTGTAGTTAATAATATTCACATTATCAACTTTTACATCAAAGATTTCTTCTACAGCGATTTTTACTTGTGTTTTATTCGCACGAGTATCAACATCGAATGTATATTTGTCTTCAGCCATTGCAACTGAAGATTTTTCAGTGATTACGGGGCGCTTAAGAACGTCTCTTGCTTCCATTATCCGAGCACCTCCTCAACTTTTTTAGCAGCTGCTTCTGTGATTACGACACTGTCAGCGCTTGTTAAATCTAGAACGTTTAAACCTTGTGCAGTTGTTACTTGAACACCTGGGATGTTACGTGCTGAAAGTGCAACATTTACATCTTCAGATTCAGTGATTACTAACACTTTTGTCGGTTGCTCTAAGTTAGAAAGTACAGTTTTGAATTCTTTTGTTTTCGGAGTTTCAAAACTTAATGTATCTACAATTGTTAAGCTATTTTCTTGTGCTTTGAAAGATAATGCTGAGCGTAAAGCTAAACGACGCATTTTCTTAGGCATTTTGTAAGCATAGCTTCTTGGTGTTGGTCCGAATACGATACCACCACCACGCCATTGTGGCGCACGAATAGTACCTTGACGCGCACGTCCTGTACCTTTTTGTCTCCATGGTTTACGTCCACCACCACGTACTGCTGAACGGTTCTTAACAGCATGTGTACCTTGGCGTAATGAAGCACGTTGTAAATTAATTGCTTCAAAAAGAACGTTGTTGTTTGGTTCGATTGCAAATACTGCATCGCTTAATTCAACTGAACCTGATTTAGTTCCATCTACTTTTAATACATCATAATTTGCCATTATGCATTTCCTCCTTTCGCTCTATAATTATTTATTACCTTTAATTGATGAAGAAATTTCTAAGAATCCTTTTTTCGGACCTGGTACGTTACCTTTTACTAAGATAACTTTGTTTTCAGCGTCAACTTGAACTACTTCTAAGTTTTGGACTGTTACTGTGTTTCCACCCATACGTCCTGGCATTTTTTGTCCTTTGAAAACTTTTGAAGCATCAGATGCCATACCTACTGAACCAGGTGATCTATGGAAATGAGAACCATGTGACATTGGTCCACGTGCTTGGTTATGGCGCTTGATAGCACCTTGGAATCCTTTACCTTTAGATACGCCAGTTACATCGATGATGTCACCAGCTTCAAATGTTTCAACTGAGACTTCTTGACCTACTTCGTATTCATCAACATTGACGTTTCTGAATTCACGAATGAAGCGCTTAGGTGCTGAGCTCGCTTTTTTAGCGTGACCTTCAGCTGGCTTATTAGCATATTTGCTTGATTTGCTTCCTTTTTTGTAAGCTGCTTTATCAGCATAACCTATTTGGATTGCATTATAGCCATCTACTTCTTCAGTTTTCTTTTGTAATACTACGTTTTCACTAGCTTCTACTACTGTTACAGGGATTAAATCACCGTTTTCTCCGAAAACTTGTGTCATCCCGATTTTTCTTCCTAAGATTCCTTTGGTCATCGAAAGTCCACCTCCTAAATTTTTCTATTATAATTTGATTTCGATGTCTACACCAGATGGTAAGTTTAAGCCCATAAGAGCATCTACTGTTTTAGGTGTAGGGTTAACAATATCGATTAAGCGTTTATGTGTACGTTGTTCGAATTGTTCACGTGAATCTTTATACTTATGCACGGCACGAATTACAGTGTAAACTGATCTTTCAGTCGGTAACGGAATTGGTCCAGAAACATCTGCACCAGAACGTTTTGCTGTTTCAACAATTTTTTCTGCAGATTGATCGATAACTCTGTGATCATAAGCTTTTAATCTGATTCTGATTTTTTGTTTTGCCATAATTTTCCCTCCTTATTCGTCTACATTTAAGTGATAGACTTCTCCACGAAAACTATCTCACACAGCGCCATGGCAAAGCGGCCGGGTGTGTCAGTAACCTTTCGCTTCATCGCGTGTTCTTAAAGTCCAACATTAGATATGTTACATGAAAAGCAGTGATTTATCAAGCTTTTCTGCAAAAGTTTTTACTATTTGCCTAACACATACTTTGTTATTATACTTGAACTACTTATTCAGTTCAACCTCTTTTCGGAAATTTTTGATGTTTGTAATTTTAATTGATTATTTGTTCTTTTTTATTTCTATTTCATTTATTTCGTTTATACTATTATTTAGTTAGGAGTGAATATTAATGAAAAGTGGTATTCGTACAACGCTTATAATTTTGAGTTTAATATTAATTGCTGGTGAGTTTATATATGGTATTCCGTTTTTAGGTGGGAGTATTATTTTTAGTTTTGGTTGGCAACCTTTATTAATCAATGCATTGCTCTACTTTGTAATCGTGATTATATTAGTCGTCGATAAACAAAATTCTATTAAACCAATGTTAGTGATTCCTTTATTAGGTGTTTTCGGTTCCTTTTTAGCATTTGTACCTTTTGTTGGTATGATTGTGCATTGGATTTTATTCTTTTTAATGTTGTTCTTTGTGTTAATTATTTTTTCGACACCACTTTATGTTCCAAATAAACATGCAAAAGTTGTTTATACACAACACAAACAAGAGAATAAGAAGTTTTAAAAATATATAGTTATGATAGCTATATTATAATGAAGAAACACATCCTTTTTTATAAAATTTTTATTAGTAATAAGTGCTTACAAAAAAAATCCTTTTGCTGCGATACGAAACGCTGCAAAAGGATTTTTTTATTTAGCTGTGAACAAATACAAAATATAATATAAACAATATCATTAAAGCATACATGATTGGGTGGACTTCTTTATGTCTTTTAGAAATCAACATTGTGATTGGATAAAAGATGAAACCACAAGCAATACCAGTTGCGATTGAATAGGATAATGGCATCATAATAATCGTGATAAATGCCGGTACAGCAACTTCGAATTTTTTCCAATCTATTTCCGCAAAGTTGGCAGCCATCAACACGCCCACGACTACAAGCGCTGGTGTAGTCACTGCACTTGTTACTACTTCCATTAAAGGACTAAAAAATATAGCTAATAAGAAACAAAAACCTGTAACAACACTAGCAAATCCAGTACGCGCCCCTACAGCGACACCTGAAGTAGATTCAATATAGGAAGTTGTTGTTGTCGTACCAAAAATTGAACCAACTATCGTTGCTAATGAATCAGAAAATAATGCGCGTCCAGCTCTCGGTAATTTATTATTCTTCATCATACCTGCTTGTGTTGCTACTGCAACAAGTGTACCTGCAGTATCGAAGAAATCTATAAATAAAAACGTTAAAATTACAATTAAAAATTGCACAGTGAACAACTGACCGGGATCTTTGAATGCTTCAAAAGCGGCTCCAAAAGTAGGTTCAATACTTGGTACTTTTCCTACAATGCCACTTGGTGTATGTATTAATCCTGTAAGCATACCTAAAATAGATGTTAGTACCATACCAATAAATATAGCACCAGGTACTCTAACAGCATACAGAATCACTGTTATTATAATTCCAAATATTGTTAACAATACTGGACCATCAGTTATATGACCCAAAGTCACTAATGTAGAATCATTATTAGTAATAATTCCTGAGCTTTGTAATCCTACAAAGGTAATAAACAAACCTATACCCGCTGAAACCGCCATTTTCATTTGATAGGGTATTGCATTAATAATGGTCTCTCTTAAACCTGTCATAGTCAGTATTGCAAAAACTACGCCAGAGAATAACACACCAGTCAAACCTACTTGCCATGGAATTCCCATTGTTAACACCACTGTAAATGCGAAAAACGCATTTAAGCCCATGCCGGGTGCTAAGGCAATTGGATACCTAGCTATCAAGCCCATGAATAACGAACCAACAAACGCTGCTAGTGCTGTAGCAACAAAAATAGCACCTTGATCCATTTTCATATTTTCTGAAACACCTTTTACGCCTGCTAAACTTAGTACTTGAGGGTTGACAGCTAAGATATATGCCATTGACAAGAAAGTTGTAAGCCCACCAAGTATCTCTTTCTTATAGTTTGTTTTATGTTTTTCAAACTTGAAATACTTTTTCACGGTTTAGTTCTCCTTTTTTTAAAATACCTACACATTCTAATACCAATTTCACTATTTTACAATAGCAAACACGAACTTCTTGTCAAAATTAATGCTATTCGTTCGATTAATTTAAAATTTCAAACCTTTTAACGCATCTTGAAATGGATTGTTCTCTAAGCCATCATTGTTATTCATATATTTTTTTAAATCTTTTTTGTTTACTTTATCTGATTTTTTATTTTTATGACGTTTATCCATTTGCGCTTGTGTTTCAGTATGTCCGCACACACAACGATATACTGCTTCTTTTCCTTTTCCAAACAACATCATTTTTTTATGGCAATTTGGACAATGCGCATTGGTTTTTCTTTGAATATTCTTTTTAGTTTTACATTTTGGATCCTGACAAACCAGCATTTGTCCATTTTTAGTTTTAACTTTAATCATAAATTTGCCACATGTAGGACATTCCGTTGTGGTTAAATTATCGTGTTTATAATTCTGTTCGCTTTCTTTAATTTCACTGACAACTTCATGTGTGAAATTTTTCATCTCAGATATAAATTGATTGGCATTATATTTACCTTGTTCTATTAAAGATAGTTTTTCTTCCCACTCAGCAGTTAATAGCGGAGATGTTAATTTTTGTGGTGCAAGCTCTAGTATTTGTTTTCCTTTAGAGGTAACTTTGATTTTACCGTCACGTGATTCGATTGCATTCATATTAAATAATTTTTCAATGATATCTGCTCTAGTCGCAACAGTTCCAATTCCACCTGTTTCTTTTAATGTTTCATTATATTTTTTATTGTTTAATTTAAAGAATTTTTGTGGGCTTTCCATCGCTTTTAATAATGTACCTTCATTAAAATATGAAGGTGGCATTGTTTCATGGTGCTCAATTTTAGCCTGTGTGATATGCAATTTGGATGATTTTGTTAATTTTTCTATTTGCTCGTTTACTGATGCTTCAGTTTCATAAATCGCTTTAAACCCTAATTTTTTAGTAATTTTATCTTTAAATTCGAATTTATATTTCTCACTTACAATTTGGATTGATACAGCCTCGTATTCGTGTGGCGGCATAAGATTTTCTAAAAATCTTTGAGCAATCATCAGATAAATTTTTGTTTCACGTTGGGTTAGTTGATTCATATCTGGACGTACTTCTGTTGGAATAATTGCATGGTGGTCTGATACTTTTTGATTATTTATAAATTTTTCATTTATTGAAAAAGATTGTGTTAATTGTTTTTTTGCAATTTCTTTTAACGATGTGCCCATGATAGCTTGTATTCTATCTTTTAGTGTATTTACCATATCATCAGTTAAATAATTAGAATCTGTTCGTGGGTATGTTACTAGTTTATGTCTTTCATACAAAGTCTGTAAAACATTCAATGTTTCTTTTGGACCAAAGTGATATCGTTTGTATGCCTCTTGTTGCAAATCTGTTAAACTGAACAGTTTAGGTGCATAGGACTTTTTATGTTTTTTATTAATACTTTCAATCAAACCGTCTTTCTCACTGATTTCACTTTTTATCTTTTCAAAAACTGATTTATCATTACTTGTCTCTGGCGTCACACATTGGAATGTAAGCCCCCCAGCAACAATATTCATTTTAAAATAAGTTTGTGGAGAAAAGTGATTAATTTCGTTTTGTCTCATTTGAACGAGTTGTATCGTCGGTGTCTGAACTCTACCGAGAGACAATTGTGCATCATATTTCGTAGTTAATGCACGCGTTGCATTGATACCAACAATCCAGTCTGCCTCACTTCGAGCAAGTGCTGCATAATATAAATTGTTAAATTTACGACCATCTTGTAATTTTGAAAAGCCATCTTTAATTGCTTTTTTTGTTACTGAACTAATCCACAACCTTTTAATCGGTTTCTTATTATGAGATTTATCCAAAATTAAACGCGCAACAAGTTCACCTTCTCTACCGGCATCTGTTGCGATAATAATATCTTTTGTGTTTTTGTTATTGATTAATGATTGTACAATAGAAAATTGTTTTTTGGTCTTACTTATGACAACCGTCTTCATACGGTTAGGTATAATAGGGAGATCGTTAAGTTTCCATTCTTTATAATTATTATCATATTGTTCTGGCGTAGCATTTGTAACTAAATGCCCCAATGCCCAAGTCACAATATATTTATTATTTTCAAAGTAACCATTACGTTTATCATTTATATTCAATGCTTGCGCAATATCTCTACCTACAGAAGGTTTTTCTGCAATAATGAGTGATTTCATAATTTCGTCCTTTCAGTTCAATGATATTCTTATTGTAACATGTATATAGCACATCAAAACTTCCATTTACATGAAAAAGTTCTTATAATTAACTTAATAGTTCATCATATGGAGGTATTATATGAAAACAACAAATCCGAACGATGTCGATCAAATCTTGGAATTTTTGAATAATGCTAACTATCAATCTGCTTCTTATTTGTACAAATTACCACAAATGCATAATGATATTAGGTCTGTTATTACCAATGCAATACAGGATCCTGGTGTATTTGCACAAGTGAACAATCAAGATGAAATTACAATGTTACTTTTAGCTTTAAAGTACGAAGATAATAAATATAAAGTATTAGGCCCATTCATACACAAAAATATTACGCCTACTATCGAAGAAATGACACAACTTTTTGATGCTTTAGCTCAAAGTAAACCTGATACTGCAAATTTTAATTTTTCTTTTGAAGAACATGAACAAGAATACTTACCGTTTATGAAATCATTAGGTGCATCCTATAGCTTTACTGACTACTATCTCATTTCTACAAAAGATATTGGAAATGTTGGTAATGAACAAAATATTATTGAATATCAACCTGCGTTCTACCCTTATTTTAGTAAATTACATGATCAAACATTTAAACATGATGTAATGACTGCTGCTGAAATTGTAAAATCATTAGATGAGTACCATCGCCTATTTATATTCATGTCTGAAGGATTATTAAAAGGTTATTTATATCTTGAAATCGCTGAAAACAACCATATAGCTGAAATCAAATACTTTTCTTCGCACTCTGATTACAGATTAATGGGGATTGCTTTTGATTTACTATCATATTCTCTACATTTTGCTTTTTCAACTTTTGATATTGATAAGATATATTTTAAAATACGCAGTAAAAATACTACACTTGTTGAGCGTTTCAACGAATTAGGTTTTAACATTAATTATGAATATAAAAAATTCAAGTACGTAGCTGCATACATTTAAATTATAAGTGTTTTATATTTTTACATTTTTAATATCCATATAGACTATTTTAAAAATTAAAAAGCTGAACTGTAATCTAATATTTTTACTATTCGATACCTTTACTTTAAAATGAGTGTCTAGGGCAATCTTCAGTGATTGTTTTATAAAGGGAAAGTAAAAATAAATAGAGAGTGAGTGAAGCTTAATTATGGATTTATTAATTGCCCTGCTCCCAGCATTATTTTGGGGAAGTGTTGTTTTAATTAATGTACTCGTTGGTGGTGGCCCTTACAATCAAATCAGAGGGACTACTTTCGGTGCACTTATCATAGGTATCTTATTATTACTTACTGGCAATACAAAATTCGATGACCCCATCGTGATTATTGTAGGTTTAATATCTGGTGCTTTTTGGGCATTGGGACAAGGTTATCAATTAAAATCAGTCAGTTTAATTGGCGTATCTAAAACAATGCCAATTTCAACAGGATTACAACTTGTTGGTACTACTTTATTTAGTGCTATATTTTTAGGTGAATGGAGTACTGGCACACAAGTAATTCTTGGCCTAGTTGCAATGATTTTACTTGTTGGCGGTATTGCGCTTACTTCAATTAAAGGTAAAAATGAAGCTTCAGAAAGTACGAAAAACTTTGGAAAAGCAATTCCTATCTTGTTAATTTCCACTGTAGGTTATGTCGTCTATGTTGTGGTTGCACAAATTTTTGGTGTTGATGGTATGAATGCCCTATTCTTCCAATCTATTGGTATGGCAATAGGTGGATTAATATTATCAGCTAAACATGAAACTACGATTAGAAGTACAGTTTGGAATCTAATACCTGGTGTCATATGGGGTATAGGAAACTTGTTTATGTTCTATTCACAACCAAAAGTAGGTGTGGCGACAAGTTTCTCATTTTCACAATTATTAGTAATTGTTTCTACACTTGGTGGCATTTTTCTTTTAGGTGAACGAAAAGATAAACGTCAGATGATAGGCATCTGGACAGGTATCATTTTAATCGTTATCGCTGCATTTGTTTTAGGCAATATTAAAGCTTAATCAAGTATTATAAAACTGTATTCGACTAAACACTTTAATTCATCAAAATTTATGCCGAATAACTAGGAGGAATCTTAAATGTTTAAAGATTTAGCAGGAAAAGTAGTCATTATTACTGGGGCTGGTAGTGGTATTGGAAAAGCCATGGCAGAGCAGTTTGGTGAAGAACAAGCGAATGTCGTATTAAACTACAGATCCGAACGTCATATGGATGCTATAGAAGCCTCAATTAAATTAATTGAAAATGCTGGTGGCAAAGCATTAAAAGTTCAAGCAGATATCTCTAAAGAAAATGATATTGATCACCTCATTCAAACTACTGTAAATCACTTTGGTACATTAGATATCATGATTAACAATGCCGGATTTGAAAAAGCAATCCCAACACATGAAATGCCTTTAGATGAGTGGCAAAAAGTAATTGATATTAACCTAACAGGTGCTTTTTTAGGTTCCAAAGCCGCAGTTAATCAATTTCTCAAAGAGAATAAAAAAGGTGTTATTCTTAATACTTCAAGTGTACATGATAAAATCCCTTGGCCTAACTATGTGAATTACGCTGCTAGTAAAGGTGGTTTAAAATTAATGATGGAAACAATGTCTATGGAATATGCTCAATATGGTATCCGCATTAATAATATTTCACCAGGGGCAATTGTAACGGAACATACAAAAGAAAAATTTTCAGACCCAACAACACGGGCAGAAACATTAGAAATGATTCCGGCAAAAGAGATTGGCGAAGCAAATGAAGTCGCAAATGTAGCAAGATTTCTTGCCTCTGATTTAGCAAGTTATATTCATGGAACTACCATTTACGTTGATGGTGGAATGACTAATTACCCCGCGTTTATGGGAGGTAAAGGATAAAGTCATCGCGCCAATCCAAACACATGCATTTGATCATTAATACTTATGCTCGATATTTAAGGGTCCGGGACACCATTGATATGTCCCAGACCCTTATTTTTTATATTCAAATCGTTTCATAGTCTTCCAAAAATCAATTAAACAAATAACGCTTGATATACATACAATATAATAATGCTAATTAAAATCGTTAAATTACTCACCATTCCAACGAGTGGCAAAGTCTTATACTTAAATTGAATGGAATAAGGTATAATAGCAACACCTACTGGTAATAACCAAGCAACTTGTAGTGTTGTTTTAATCATATCATTATCAACTGGTAAAAAGAAGTAAACGAGCAATCCTGCGATGATTCCCAATCCATAATGTAAACCTAAATACTTTAAAGCAATAGGCAAGAAGCGTTTATCAATACTAAAGTTGAGCATCAAACCTAATAATATCATTGAAAGTGGCATATTAGCGCCAGATAGTACAGAGAAAAATTTAATTACAGGCTCTGGGAAGTGTATATTAAGCATATTTAATATAAACATAATGATATATGTCATTAAAGGAACCGATTTAAGTAAATTCTTTCCTAAATATTTAAAATCAAAATTATCACCTGCACTACTGAAATAACTGCCAACAAAGTATGTAACACCAAACATAATCATTGCGCCACCTATATCTGCCATTCCAAAATATATCATTCCTGTTTTAGGCCATATCGCTTCTACAAGTGGATAAGCAAATAAACCAATATTTAGCGAAGCTGTCATCATGCCAACTGTTCCACGTATGTGATTGTCATACTTTAAGAAAAACCAAATCACGATGACCTTAGCGATAACACCATACAATATCATCATTATCGGTAATATTGATAGTGACAAATCTAAACTTGCACCATTTAAATTAACAATCACTAAAGAAGGTAATGTTATGTTTAATACGAGTGTTGAAAAGACTTGACTATCGTTAGCTTTAAAGTAATTTATCCGTTTGAGTACATAGCCTAATGCAATGAGTAATATAATAATGATAAATTGTTGGGTCACATTATTCCTTCTTTCATCCAATCATCTGTTTTCATTCTATTTTCATACTTTAACATAAGTGGCAACCATTTTAGAAGCTTTCGAATCCATGTTATAATTCAACTTATATACGAAATGCTTACATTAAACAAAAATGGAGGTAATTGAATGGATTTAAATGATAAATTAGCGGAACTGAAATATGATTATGTTAGATTACAAGGAGACCTCGAAAAAAGAGAATCAGTTAATCAATCTGTGGATCCTTTAATAAAACAACTTGAAAAAATAGAGCAAGAAATGTCAGAGGTACGTTCAGAAATTAGACAAAAAGAAAATAAATAACATCCTAGTAAATCAATAACTTACATGCTAAGATTAAGGGCGAACATAGAAAGGATGTAATAAATGCAACTGTATCTTATATTTTTGCCAGTGTTATATTTAATCGTAAGTTACATAAGTATATTTAAAATGAACACCATTATAACGCGTATTTTACGTATTATTATGTCTTTACTTTTATTATTCGTGGTAGCTATTACAACATTATCGTTCCCAGCAATCAATTGGTGGGTCTTTATTGTCCTACTGCTTATCATAGGTAATGTAGAAATTACAGCTTTCAAAAACGGCAAAAAAGACCAAAAAGCCGTTCAAATTTTAAATATAATGAGCGTTATCTTATTTGTAATTTATGTTATTTTGACTTTAGTTTTATATTAAAAACCACTATTTTAAAATACTGTAACGTCACACATATAAATCAGCCCCGACAAGATTTCTGATTAAAAGAAACTTATCGGGGCTGATTTTATATATTCAAACATGTGCTCATATATATAAGTACGGACATACAAAATCTACAAAAAGCATGTCATCTCGTAGGTCCGCATTTTATTTTACTTTCTTTTTCTCAAGATTTTTGACTTTAATGTAAATAATATTTCATATATTACTGGTACAACAATTAAAGTTAATAAGGTTGAAGAAACCAATCCACCTACTACAGTCGCTGCCATACCTTTTGAAATAATAATAGAACTGTCTTGACCAAATAACATTGGCAGCAACGCACCAATCGTTGCTAATGCTGTCATAAGTATTGGTCTGATACGCGTTCCTCCTGCTTCTAACAGTGCCGCTTGCATTGCCATACCTTGATGTTGTTTATTAATCACTCTATCTATTAACACAATTGCATTGGTTACAACAATACCAATTAGCATAAGCATACCAATCATGCTAGGTACAGATATTGTCTCGCCAGTCACCACTAATGCAACCACTACACCTATCACTGTATATGGCAATGAGAATAATATGGTGAAAGGTGCCAAGGCGCCTTTAAATGTTAACACAAGTACTAAATAAACTATAATAATTGCTGCTAACATCGCCATAGATAATTGTGTTACTGCATTTCCTATATCTTCATTTGCCCCTCCCATGTTGACGTCTACGTTATTCGGCTTATCTATTTTATTTAACTGTGACAACACTTTCTGTGAAGTCCCGCCAACATCATCATTTGTCACTTTTCCGGAAACTTTTGACGTATAGTCTCCTGCTTTAGTTTCTATTTTGTTTGGCGTCGTTGTTTTTTCTAATTTTGCGATATCACTTAATTCAATAGATTGACCAGTAGCTGTTTGTATTTTAGTATTTTTAAGTTTTTCTTCTGTCCAATCCGTTTCTTTATCTTCTTTAATTTTCACATCTATCGATTTACCATTTTCCTTTACGGTTGTGACACTTTGCTCAGGTGTATTCTGATTTAATGTCATGGCTAATTGTGATGCAGACAAACCATAATTGGAAGCTTTATTTTGATCGACTTTGATATTATATTGTTCGTATGTTTGAGATAAATCAGACTTAACATTAGCAATGCCATGAATATGTTTCATTTCTTTTTCGACTTTATTGACAGTTCCTTTGATAGCATCAAGAGATGGACCAGTAACAGTGATTGCTAATTCATTATTTGTACCACCTGTACCCATATCCTGATTTGCCCAATCTCCAGGATGATGATATTTGTTGATATGTTTTAATACTTTATCTGGTTCTTCATCAAAGTTAGGTGTATCACTCTCATATTCAACCATGATAGCCATACTATTTGAACTACCTGTAGGATCCGTTGGCGTTGCTCCACCTACAGAGTACTGAACTGTTTTCACCTTATCTTTAGTGTTCAAGTATTTTTGTACTTGTTCGGCATGTTCTAATACACCTTGCTCTGTCTCACCTGGTTCAGGAGTGTAAGTTAATGCCATGAATTTATCTTCTCCAGTTGAGATAAAACTAGTCCCTAGTTTAGCGGCCCCTAAACCGATACTAGCGATTAAAATGATTGTACTTAAAATCATTACAATCCATTTGTGCGCTAATGACCAGCGGAGTATACGTTTATATCCTCTTCCTACCAGACCTAATGTTTCTTCTCTCTGTTGTTTGACACCTTTTTTGAAGAAAGTAGCACTTAAAGAAGGTACGATGGTAATCGAAACAAGTAAAGAAGCTAGTAAACTAAATGCAATCGCTAATGCAAATGGCCTAAACATCTCACCTACTGAACCATTGACAAACGCCAATGGGAGAAAAACTATAATAGTAACGATTGTCGACGACATTATCGGTTTAAATACTTCACTCGTCGCACTAATAATGAGGCTGTTACCAGTTAGTGTTTCTTTTTTATCTGATAAACGTCTATAAATATTTTCAACTACAACAATTGAATCATCGATCACTCGACCTATCGCAACTGTTAACGCACCAAGTGTCAATATATTTAACGACACATCTGTTAATTTCAATGCAACCATTGCAATTAATATAGACATCGGTATCGAAACGACTGAAATTGCTGTTGTTCTAATATTTCTTAAAAATAATAATATAACAATTATGGCAACAATCGTACCGAGTGCTGCTTTTTCAATCATTGTATACAGCGAGTCTTCTATTGGTTTCGCAGTATCCATAACTTTAGTAGCTTTGATATCTTTATTGTCTTTGGTAAATTCATCAATTTCTTTTTTCGTATCTTTTGCTACTTTAACAGTATTGGCATCTTGTGCTTTCGTCACTTGTACATTGACTGCATCTTTGCCATTTGTTTTAGAAATAGATTGTCGTTCATCACCAACTGAAATATTTGCAATGTCTTTGAGTTTAACAGAAGGCATGCTATTTTCACCGTCTTGATCATCTGAGGTAGGCATTGCTGCCATGTTACTTCCTTGTGATGAACTTTGGTCACTCGTACTTTGGCTTGCATTTTCATCGTTGTTACCTTGAGTGCTCATACTTGAAGCTGATAATGGAATCTCAAGGTTTTCCAATGCATTTATTGAAGTAAATTGGCCATCAACCACTACTGACTTTTCAGTTTTACCGAACTGGAATAAACCTAACGGGGTTTCACTTGTGGCACCCTTTAAGAATTGTTCCACACAATCTACAGTCAATCCTCTGTCTTGTAATTTTTCCTGATCAAATTTAATTGAAACTTCTCTAGATGTTTGTCCATTCAATTGTGCATTTTGTACACCATCGATTGTTTGAAGTTTAGGTAGTAACTGATTGTTAACTTTTTTTGTTGTATCTTTTAAATTATTATCCTTTGTGGTAAAAGAATAAGCCACAATTGGAAAAGCATTCATTGAATTCCTTGTTAAGTCGGGGTCTTCCACACCATCATCAAACTTAATTTTATCAAGTTCTTTTTTTAAATCGTTTTCTGCCTTATCCATATCTGTGCCATTTTCATATTCAACAGAAACCATAGAAGCATTTTGAATAGATTGTGCATTAACATTTTTCACACTTGCCATTGACCTTATTTGGTCATCAATTTTATCACTAATTTCTTCCTTCACCGTTTCTGGTGTAGCACCAGGCATGGTTGTTTGTACTGTAATCACTGGTGGCTCAACATCAGGTAATAATTCAAGTTTCATTTTTGCACTTGAATACACACCACCTAAAATGACCAGCAATACCATAAGAAAAATTGCAAACTTATTTCCAAGTGAAAACTGTAATAGTTTTTTAATCATATCTTTTCTCCTCTCAACTAGCATTTTAATGCGATACTTCATTTAATTTCATTACGTTTAATTATATATGTATTTTCTAAATTCATAAAAAATGCACGTTATAAAGTTTAAGTTGCATATTAAAACTTTATAACGTGTCTACTTTTTTACAAAATCACAAACAAAACTACTAACGTTTTAATTTACGTGAAAGTTTTATTTTAGCTTTAGTCAATTTAGGTTTAACATTTTCAATAACTTGATATAATGGTTTATTTAACACATAATCAAATTCACCTATTTTTTCACTTAAATAAGTTCCCCATACTTTCTTAAATGCCCACAATCCATAATGGTCTGATTCCTTATCGGGATCATTATCTGTGCCACCAAAATCATATGTTTTAGCACCATGTGCTCGAGCGTATTGCATCATTGCAAATTGCATGTGATGATTTGGCAAGAAGTCTCGATAATCATTTGATGACGCGCCATACAGATAATAAGATTTATTTCCAGCAAACACAAGCAATGCACCTGATAAATATAATCCTTCTGGGTGCTTAGCTTCTAAAGCTTCCATCTCATTGATAAGTTCTTGCGTTTTTTTCATTTTATTGTCAGCATCGTTTATTTTATTTAATGTCTTTTTATCTTGTTTTTTTTCAGCTAACTTTTCTTTTTCCTTTTCTAACTGCGCTAAATCTTGGCGTAAATCCTTAAGCACGGGTTTAGGCTCTAATTTCACTAAGAATAATTCTGCATCTCCATCGGGATGTAAAGCATCATATATATTTTGGAAATAGCTAATATCTCTCGTTAAAAAGCCATCTCTTTCACCCGTAATTTTCATTAATTCGGCAAATGTTTTCAAACCTTCTCTATCAGAACGTTCTACTTTCGTACCACGTTTTAATGCCAATCTAACTTTTGAACGATTACGTCTTTCAAAACTTTGAATCAAAGCGTCATCGTTTTTATCAATCGGTGTTATCATTGTCATTCTTGGTTGGATATAATCTTTCGAAAGTCCTTCTTTAAACCCTTTATGTCTAAAACCTAATGCTCTTAGATGTGTAAGTGCATCAGCACCATTATCTACTTCAACATCAGGGTCGATTTTTATTGCATAAGCTTTTTCTTCTTTTGCTATCTGAATTGCGTATTCTAGTAATGTTTCTAATGCGAGTTTATTACTATAATCTGTTACAAAACCTCTTGAAATATAGCATAGCGTATAAGGCAATTTAGGAACCTTTTTAAATAATAACTGGGCCACTCCTAAAATCTCACCATCTTCACCTACTGCGATACGCTTTGAGTACCAGCCAGTCAATCGCTTTGTTTCTGCCCATTTTGTTAATTGTAATAGATCACCTTGCGGATGCGCTTTAACAAATGCATCATGAGCTTGATTTGTTATATTCATCTTTTCCATAAAAACTGATATCTCCTTTTACCATTACATACTTTGTTATTATACATTGCTTCACACATTCTTTCACATCATTTCCTATTATTTGCTATAATATGATACGAAATGAGGTGTTCTAGTGCGTATCATTATATTGTCATTACTCTTTTTAATCAATTTAATTTTTGTAATCCAAACATTTAGTACAACGTTTAATGTTTCATATCTAAGTTTAAGAATCATTCTCGCTGTTTTTACATTTGTAGCAACAGTGTATTTACTACTTTTATCTAATAAAAATAAATGGGGAACTTACTTAACTATTTTAACACTAATCACTTCTGTGATACACATCGTCGTTATTGCACATAGTATGTATGTTTACATTTACTAATCCGCTTCAACTTTGTACTTAAGCCCTCTAATGATTAAAGTATACGGTGAAGTTGTATGATCGTCTTTCAAAGTAACCGCTTTATAACCTGAATACTCACCATCGTATATACGATATACAATATCATCGTTTTTCAACTTTAATGTTGTGAACGTTTCGGTATCATTCACGATTTCCATCCCAAACCACTGTTGCCATTTTTCAACCGTATGTGTTCTTTCTGTACTATTAATTTCAATCCCCTTGATACTAAAGGCGTTTTGCCGTAATGATGTTAGCTTTTCTTCTCTTGTTTCAATATTTTCATTCCATTGAATAAAAAATGGCGGTTTAACTCTATAATCTGGATCAGCTATATATAACAAGCGCCATGTAGTCTTTTCTCCTTTAGTATTTTCCCTTTCCATTTCTACAGGACCTATAACATCTATATTTTGTGCTTCAAGTTTTTCTTTTAGTTTGGTAATATCTTACGTTTGAAATGCTATTGTTTTCAGTCCTTGTTTATACTGATCTTGAACGATTTTTGAAGGAAATGAGACTCGACCTTCTTCACTTTTGACAATTTTTTGCAATTTTTCTGGTTTATAAATATCCAGTAATTCAATGTAAGCATTATTTAAGTACGCTAAACGATTATATGTGCCTAATTTATCATGCTTACCACCTTGATATAGTGTAAATAAATGGCCTGGGAATTTGAAATTATCTAATTGTTGTACATAATGAACGATATGATCTAATTTTAAATCTTGCATACCTTGATCCCCCTATTTTTTCTTTATATTTATTCTAACAAATTGTTTAAGCGTTTACTTCCGATAACCTATGATTACGATTCAATTTACTTTTGTGAAATCATATTTATATAGTGATTAAAAATCATATTTTAAAAAATAGCTATTGATTTCCTTGGCATAATAGACTAAAATATAACTTGTTTAAAAATTAAGTTAGCTTTGCTAACTATTTTCGGAGGTGTGCATTCATGCAAAATAAATTTGTCTTTGATAATATCATTGCAATTTATAGACCATATACAAAACTATTCCAACCCATCTTTGAATCATTTGATCTCTATCCTGCACAATGGCTCGTTTTAAAAGATATCTCCTATAATGCCCCAACCACTTTAGTACAAATTTCAAAACGACGCTCTATTGAAAAACCGACCACAAGAAAAATATTAAAAGTGCTTTCTGAAAAATCTTTATTAACTGTAGAAACAGGTACCGATAAACGAGAAAAATGGCTTTCACTTTCTCAAAAAGGAGAAAATCTTTATAAAAGCATTAGTACTCGCGTAGATAAAGTGCAAGATGAAATCATTAAAAATACAGGTTTGTCAGATTCAGAACTGGAGCATATCACACAATCAATACAACTTATTCACGCGAAAATTTTAGAGAAAGAGGAGTTTTAACATGAATCAATCAGCATCGATGAAGACACCAATTTGGACAAAGAATTTTAATATTAATTTCATAACTAATTTTTTAGTCTACTTATGCATGTATTTACTTATCGTTATCATAGCAAGTTATACAAAATCTGAATATCATGCCTCAGACAGTATGGCAGGACTTGTATCCGGATTATTTATTATCGGTTCTTTAATCGGACGATTTATCACTGGAAAGTACGTTAATAAAATAGGTCCTAAACGGATTTTAATCATTGGTTTAATCTTATTAATCATCACCCAATTGTTCTATTTTATAGAAGGTGCCTTAGCTATTTTAATGTTCACGAGATTAGTTAATGGTATTGCTACTGGGGTTACTACAACAGCGACAGGAACAATTGCTGCATATGCAACGCCTCAGGAGAGAAAAAGTGAAGGTATTAGCTTATTCTCTTTAAGCTTAGTTATCGGCGCTGCAATCGGTCCATTTTTTGGCCTTTTACTTATTAATACATTCCCAATTCAATTGTTATTTTTACTTTGTTTAATGTGCGGTATCATTAGTTTTATCATTTCTTTTTTCATTAAGTTAAATATCGATACAACGCGTGATATCATAAAACCTCAAACTACTGAAAGTAAAAAATTTAATATTAATAACTACATCGCCAAAGAAGCATTACCTGTGGCAATCATTATGCTCCTTGCCGGGTTATCTTATTCGTCTATTCTGACATTTTTACAATTTTTTGCACAAGAAATTAATTTAGTTACAATATCTAGTTATTTTTTTATTTTCTATGCTATTGCATCACTCATTACAAGACCAATCGCTGGTAGAATGATGGATCTCAAAAATGAAAACGTCATCGCTTATCCTGCTTTCATCTTTTTAATACTTACCTTTTTAACGTTAAGTATTACAAATAATAGTTGGTTATTAATTCTTGCGGGATTACTCCTTGGTGCTGGTTACGGAAATATTTCTTCTTGTATGCAAGCAATTGCAATCAAAGTATCTCCACCGGCAAAATATGGAATAGCTACCTCAACTTACTTCATTGGTTTAGACTTAGGACTAGGATTTGGTCCATATATATTAGGATTTGTAACCTCTGCAGTTTCATTCGCTCAATTATACGCTATTATGGGTGTACTGGTTTTAATTACTGGAGTTATTTATTACTTTGTTCATGGTAGAAAAGTAAAACACATGAACATCTAATCTTTTCATTAAACAATAAACTAAATATCCTGAAAAACATTGTTTTTAGCTGTCAACAAAAGTATTGTTGGCAGTTTTTTTACATACTTTATGGCTGAAGCATCAATTCGTCTACATTTTACAATATTTAAAATTGAAATTTGTTTATTTATATTATAGTTATTACTGAATTAGGTTTATTCTATTTTTCAAATATATAAAAAAACCAAATGCTATTTTAGCACTTGGCTTATTTCAAATTTATATTGTTGTTAATGATTATCATCTGTTTGTAACCTTAATGATTAAGCGACTTTTATGTTTTCGATTTCTGTTATAATATCATCTATTACTTTTAACTGATCATCTGTGTAATAATAGAACACTTGTCTTTCATCTGTTTCTGATCGAACTTTTGAAATCAATTCTTTTTTATAAATCTTTCTTATAATAACATCTATTTTACTAGTGTCCCATAACATTTCAAAATGTAAGGTATCTCTTAATTCTTTTCCGCTAATTTTATTAGCTTCATAAACCTTAAACAGAACTACAAACTCTTCGATAGATAAACGGTGAGCTGACTTCAACCAATGTTTCAACTGACTTAAAGCCCTCTCAGACGTAATATAAAATGATGCTTTACTTTCCATAAATTTGGCCTCCTCATGATTTACTTTCATTGTTAGTATTGGCTTTATATAATGAATAAGCTTTTAAAATATTATATAACACTTTCTTCATTAAATCTATTATTTTAAAAGAAACAGATAAATAAATTTTACTATTGTAAAGTTTTTATATAGCTACAATTGATTATGGTAATCTTTTTCTATTGTTCATTATCTTTAATCGTTAAAAAATTACTTATGTATAATACATTTTCATATAAAAATATCTTTCCTCATTTTTGAAATCATTTCACATAAGATATGAGTTCAAATTATAAAAAAAATGAGTAGGAGATAATTCAATTGAAATTTGAATTATCTCCTACTCTTAATATATTTTAGAATAACTTCATAAATGAATATAATTTTCGTATTATTAGTTATTTGAACTTCTTAAAAATTTAATAGCTATGAATGTTGTGATAAAAGTGCAATCTCCATAAACGATTATATTTGATAAGTCAGCCACCAATATAGTTCATATTGATTTTTTTACGTTTTCTATTAGCTACTGTTTGTGCAGTACGTTCATCTGAATATCTATCATCTCTAATATTCCATAAAGCTTTAAATTGTTCAAACAGAGCTTCATCTGACACGCCTGATCGCATAAATGACTTTACATTAAATCCATCTACGGTACTAAATAGACAACCATAAAACTTACCATCTGATGATAATCTTGCACGTGTACATGTTGAACAGAATGATTCAGATACACTTGTGATAAGACCAAACTTAGCACCATTATCTTTATGTCGATAATATTTAGCTACTTCACCAAAATATTTAGGTTTTACAGGTTCTATATCAAATGATGACTCAATCATTTTTAACATTTCATCTTTTGTTACTACTTTACTGAAGTCCCAACCATTATCATTGCCTACATCCATAAATTCAATAAAGCGTATTTCAATATCCTTATCTTTGAAATATTGAATCATAGGTAAAATTTGATCATCGTTCACACCTTTTTGAACAACTACATTTACTTTGACATGAAAACCAATTGAGACCGCATAATCTATTTGCTGTAAAATTGTGGAAGCTTTGATATTCCGGTTGTTTATAGCTTGGAACACTTTGTCATCAATCGCATCTAAACTTACATTAATACGTCTTAAACCAGCATCATATAATCTTTGACCATGTTTTTTTAATAATAAACCATTGGTAGTTAAACCAATATCCTCTATACCATCAAGTTGATTCAACTCGTATATTAATTTATATAAATCTCTTCGGAGTAGAGGCTCTCCACCGGTAATACGTATTTTTTTGACTCCTAATCGCGTATAAACTTTAGCAATACGGACCATTTCATCAAAAGTAAGTAATTCATCTTTGGGTAGGAAAACAAAGTCATCACCAAATATTTCTTTTGGCATACAATAGTCACAACGAAAATTGCAACGATCTGTAACTGACAATCTTAAATCTCGAATTGGACGCCCAAGTTTATCAGTTATTTGCTCTACCATCTGATCAGCCCCCTATCTATTCTTAATGTCGTGATGTAAATCTATTAAGTCTTGTTGATAGTTAATATTTTTGTACCAATAATCAGATGAACCAATTTCGTGCACATCTAACCAATCACTTTTGACTTTTGAATAGACATTCTTAAGGCTGTAATCACCTGATTCCAATGCTGCCTCTATAAAAGAAAGCGTATGTGGACTATAAAAAGCCATCGTTGGAATGGGCATGCCATCTTCTTGGAAACCGGCGATATCTAGTTGATCTTCTATTAAATGTTCAACCATAAATTGATACAATTTACTTATTGCTTTTTGTGTAATCATCGGTGTATCTACAGAAATCACAAAGAAAAGCGTTTCGTCAGTATGTTGTTTCATGACAGAGTAAATTCCAGCCAGCGGGCCTTTACCTTTGTTTTTAGCATGATCGATAACAATATTATCATAATCAAATTCATGTGCTAATATTTCATTTGTGCTAATAATTATTTCATTAAACATATTTGTAGCTTCTAAAACTTCAATGATACGTTTATAAAACATTTGTGAATGAATCTTTGCAAATGCTTTTGGTTTTCCAAATCTTTCTGATTGTCCACCAGCAAGTATGATTGCTTTCATATTTCCATTACCCTCCACTAACTGGTGGTATCAACGCTACAGTATCATTAGGTTTTACGATATCATCACCTTTGACAAATTCTTCATTAATCGCAATTTGAAACTTTTTGCTATTAATACTAGGATAACGCTCAAACAAATCTGATACAAATTCATCAACGGTAATATCATAACTTAAGTCAATATCTTCTGAACTTTTATCCAAAACATCTTTTATTTCCGCAAAGTATAAAACTTTCATAACTTTTTCCCTCCAACTGCATCCTCATGGTTACCATGTTGATGACCTTGCCATTCAGCACCATCTTCCCAAATTTCTTTTTTCCAAATGGGCACTACCTCTTTAATACGCTCAATTGCATATTCATTAGCACGATAAGCATCTTTTCTATGTGGCGATGATACACTTATCAATACCGCTATATCAGAAATAGATAACGGTCCAATTCTATGGACAATAGCTGTTTTTGTCCCTGGCCATTTGTTTGAAATCTCATCACCTATTTGTGCCAACTTTTTCTCTGCCATAGGTATATACGCTTCATACTCTAAATACTCTGTTTTAACTCCTTTTGTCCACTCACGTACATGACCAGTGAAAACAACAACAGCACCTTGATGTTCATTGAGTACATATTGGCGATATTGTTCGGTTTCTATTGGCTTATTTGTAATTTCAAATTGTTTCATTTAATCCATTCCCTTTTCGTTAACGAAAGATAATAACCATTGCTCAAATTTTTGAAATGCTAATGGTTGCCCAATATTAATATAATACTGAATATTTGTTAATTTATTTAACTTTTGGTAATCAGCATCATCACGATATATAAGCACTTTATCATAAATTGCCTCTTTAAAACCTTCTACTAAAATGATGTCACTGTCTATTGTAACAGATTTATCAATGATTTCATCCAACCTTTGTTTTTCAGTTCGTGTAACTGTTTGTTGCAGATGATGTCCTTGAACAATACTTTGATCTGCACCTGCATTAAAATGTTTCATGTGATCAACAGTATTTGCCTGCAGTTCAATATCTGCCAAGTTTAAGTCATGTTGACCGTGGTGTTTAACCGTTGCTACACAAAAGCCATGTGATTTTAAAAATTTCACTGCGTGCGTCATCAAAGTGGTTTTTCCAGAATTTTTATAACCTACGATTTGTAATATCATAGCGTCGTATCCATTTCATATGCTTGTGATTCAGTTAAAATGACATCAACTGTGTGGCCTTTTTGATATCCTCTTGTACCACTTGGTAACACAATCATTGCATTGCTATGCGCAATCGCTACTACTGCGCCGGACTTATTAAATCCTGATGGCACAACCGTCATCTCTTTACCATTAAAAGTCACTGTTGCTCGAATAAATCTAGTAAATGGATTTGGCTTTTTAAAATCTTCCATGAGTGTGGCCTGCACAATTTGTGGATATATCGCTTTAGCGCCCATCATATGCTGTATTGCAGGTTTGACATAGAGTTCAAACCCGGTGAAACAAGCAGAGGGGTTACCTGATAATCCAAATAAATATTTGTTATTTGCAACAGCTACCGTAGTGACACTTCCGGGACGCATGGCGATTTTATTAAACAAGACTTTAGCGTTGACCGCTTCATAAATTTGAGGTAAATAATCGAAATCGCCTACTGACACACCTCCAGTTGTAATGACAATATCATGCTCAACCATTGCTTCACGCATCACTTGAATACTACTATTTAAATCATCTTGTTGAATTTTATATGCATTGACATCTAACTGATATTTTTTTGCTAATGCAGTTATCATAGGACCATTTGAATTACGAATTTTTCCCGGTTCTAAATCGTCGCTAACATCCAACAATTCACTTCCTGTTGCAATCACAGCCACGCTAGGTTTTTCAAAAACTGGAACTTCTGTATAGCCATATGTTGCCAAAACAGCGATTGCACCTGGATTAACACATTGTCCCTTTTCTAATACAATGTCGTCAACTTTGGTTTCTTCACCCTTTAACGAAACATTCTCATTTTCGCTAAAAGTTTTTCTTATTGTAAAATCATGTTCACCTTCGACAGTTTGTTCAAGCATAACTACAGCATCGGCGCCTTCAGGTATTTGTGCACCTGTCATAATTCTTACAGCTTCAAATGCTCCAACTTTTTTAGTTGAAACTGATCCAGCTCCAATGTGGTCAATGACTTTAAATTTAATGCGATTGTCACCGCTCGCCTCTTTTGTATCAATACTTCTTAATGCAAAACCATCATATGGTGATTTATCAAACCTTGGTATCTCATGAGTTGCTACAATGTCTTCAGCTAAAATATAGTTTAAACTTTCCGCTAAAGGTAAAGTGATTCTATTTGTAAAAATATTTTGCTTTACCACACGTTGAATTGCTTCATTCACTGGAATCGGATTTCTTTTCTCTACAGGCATCGTAAATCTACTCCTTATAATTAATAATTTCATGATATACTAGAACACGATTAGGAGGGATACTTTGACTGAATTCACCCATATAAACAAACAAGGAAATGCGAAAATGGTAGACGTCTCTGACAAAAACACAACAAAACGCTCAGCTACTGCGCATTCTAGTATTACGGTAAATCCAGCGATTTATAAACAAATCGTTGATCATACTAACCAAAAAGGGAATGTGCTTAATACTGCTCAAATTGCTGGTATTATGGCTGCAAAAAACACATCTGATATTATACCAATGTGTCATCCATTACCTTTAACTGGTATAGATATTACATTTGATTGGCAAGAAAATACACAAGCATACACTTTAAATATACAGGCAACGGTCTCTACAACTGGAAAAACTGGGGTGGAGATGGAAGCGCTCACTGCCGCTTCAGCTGTAGCACTTACGGTTTATGATATGACAAAAGCGTTAGATAAAGGCATGGTCATTGGAGAAACTTATCTACTCTCTAAAACAGGCGGTAAATCTGGTGACTATCAAAGATAGTTGTCTTAAATATTAATATGTAAGAAATAGAGTCCAACAAACTTAAAATGTTGGGCTCTAATCTATTTTGTAATCTCTTGCACTAAATGATTCAATTCTGGTTTAATGAGCTTATTTAATGCTAATTTAACTGCACCAGTAGAGCCTGGTATACTGAAAATCAATTTATTATTTACCGTGCCAGCAATTGCTCGAGATAACAACGCACGAGTCCCAACATCTTCTGTATAACTTAGATATCTAAATAATTCTCCAAATCCTTCAATTTCCTTCGTAATCAAACTGGAAACAGCTTCTATCGTTACATCTCTTTGTGCTATACCAGTACCTCCTGTAGTGATAATGACATCAATATCCTCTGCTAGCCAATGCTTTAATTGCTCAGTAATTACAGTTTGTTCATCTTTAACAATTTTATAATGTGATTCTGTAATCGTAACGTTTAATGTTGAAAGTAACTCTTTAACTAATTTACCACCTTTGTCGGTTTCATAATCTCTTGTATCAGAAACAGTTAATACTGCACATCTAATATTTCTATCAAGCTTTACATTTGTATGCATATTAAACCTCCTTAGCCGAATAATTGGTTGATCAACGTTATCGCCTGTTGTGGGCGAGTCATCCCATGAATTAATAATCTCCCGCCTTTAAAGCTAACAATTCTATGTTTTTTGTATTCAAAATGTAACATGTAAGGATTACGTTGATATGGTATTTCTTGTTGTTGTAAAAATGTTTCTAACATTTCCTGGGAAATTTCTGGGTTTTCATATTGAACAGTATCTCTGCCACATAAACTTGCAAATTGTCTTTGTGTTGTATTGAGATAAGGATATGTCGGTTGTGTACCACAAGTTGTACAAGCACTATCATGCAGTTTACTAAAGCCAAATGTAAAGTGTGTACCTTCCCAAATATCACCGTAAGTAACTTTAGTCGCTATTGTTGCGCCAGTTAATATTTTTAATGCATCTCTTAATTGTAAACTGGTCGTCATAGTGACTGCTGGCTGAATAACACCTACTGTATCACAAGTCATATTAATTGTAGGTAACTGTGGAATTAAACAGTTAAAACACGGTGTTTGTTTAGGTATAAATGTTGCTTCCACATAAGTACTCTGTACGACGCCACCGTAAATCCATGGTATGGTATTTTTATAAGCAAAATCATTAATCAATTGTCTTGTTTCAAAATTATCTGTAGCATCTAGTATAAGTTCAACATCTTGCGCATATGTTTCTAAGAATAATCGATCAACATGTGCAATGTGTATGTGCAAGTTCAGATTTTGACGTATTGCCATTAGATTTCGTTCTGCTGCGACTACTTTAGGTAACTTATCTACTGCATCCATTTCTGTATACATCGTCTGGCGCTGCAAGTTACTAAATTCAATATAATCTCTATCGACAATCGTCAACTCACCTACACCAGCTCTCACAAGTCCTTCCGCAAGGTGTGTTCCTAAAGCACCCATACCAATAATTAGCACATGTGCATTCATAATTTTCTCTTGCCCAGATGTGCCTATATGCTTAAATAGCATTTGCCTTGAATAACGTTCTTCATTCACTTTGAAATCCCTCACTTTGCGTCATTATTTTCATTATAAATCTTGGCGATCTATGTAACAACGGTTTGAATTCATTAATCAAAAATCATGTACACCACTTTTATTCATATTACCCAAAAGGCAAAATAAAAGAGTAGGTACAAAATCAAAACTAGATATTGATTTCATAGTCCTACTCCTTATCGCAAAACAGTTTCAAAAGATATAATGATACATTTATGGCGATTGCTGATACTTTGATTTTTGGTATTAAAATCACTAATCATTATTTAAATTTGAATTTTCAATCCATCAAATGCAATGGTTGATTTTAAGCCATCTTCTTCTAATCGCTCTTCTAATTGTTTAATTTGTGCCTTCGTTAAACTTTCAGTAGCTTCAATATGAGTAAAATATGTATGCTTAGCATTAATAGTTTTAGCAATAGTCACACATTCATCAAATGTAACCTCTCCTAAAGCATTTAACATACCTTCTGGATGAATACGTTCATGAGTTATAGGATTAACTTCATTGCTACCAAAAGGTAAAATAGCAACATCAACATTTTTCAACTTCTCCGTTGGTCGAAAGCCTTTAATTTCATCTGGAATAATAAGTATACGTTTGGTATTTGTAGTTAAATAAAAACCAAACGCGAATTGCTCTGCTAATTGAATCCACTCTACCGTTGTGTCTTCAAAACTAATTTCTGCATCATTGTCAACAATTACTAGGTTAATTACGCCTAATGATTCTAAATATTGAACATATTCCCAACGCGCAAAATATGCTTTAAAATCTTCCACTTCTTGAGTTGTAATATAAACCGTTGTCGTTTTGGACTTAGGTACTTTGTGAATAAAATCAAAATTGAGTGTTTCCCATATCCTCATCCCCATCGTGTGATCTGGATGCCAATGAGAATAAATGCCATATTTTATATCATAAATTTTTGATTGTCTTAGTTGTTGAAATATATCTTCCGAAGTGTCGATTAGTAATTGTAAATCATGAATGAAGATACCAGGCCCTGTTCGTTTTTGTGCATCTTTATGCTGTGAAACTGATTGATAAAGTGTTGGTACACCCCCAGAAGTTCCTAAACATTCGATTATCATAGTATCACTCCCTACTTATTTATAAATGTGATCATAATTCTTACGCAACCTCTCATAAATTATAGTTGCATATCATCCGATATTAATAATTTCATGTGCCAGTACTTCTGCTTCATATTGAGAATGAGTAACAAAAATAATAGGTATATTCCATAATTTAAAGATTCGTTTTACTAACAAAATACTTTCTGCTTTTGTTGTATCATCTAAACTAGAAAACGGCTCATCTAGTAACATCAAGTCTGGTTTAGTACTTAATGTTCTAGCTAATGCAACACGTTGGGATTCACCACCAGATAAACGTATTGGAAATTTATCCTTTAAGTGAACAATGTTTAATTGATTCATCAAATTATCTATATGCTGTGAATACTGTGTCATAAAAGTGATGTTTTGAAACACAGTCATATTTGGAAATAATTGATAATCTTGAAATAAATAACCGATATTGCGTTTTTGAATTTTTACATCAATATTTGAAGTAGTATCTGTCAATATATGGTCGTTAATCTGTATATACGCTTGATCTGGTTGCTGTAGACCAGCAAGCATATTTAAAATTGTTGTTTTACCTATACCTGAAGGTCCTTTTATGGCATAAATTTTAGGTGTAGTATCATCTATTTTTACATGTAATTGTGTACTATTTAAAAGATGATTCAAAGATATATTAAGCATTAACGAACCTCCCGATAACCATCTTTATTCAATAGATTGATTGTACCAATTACAGTGATAGCAAATGCAATTAATACAATCACCCATAACCATGCTTGATTCTCTTTTCCCTGCTCTACTAAAAAATATATTTCTAAAGGTAACGTGTTAGTTTTATTAGGAATATAACCTGCTACCATTAACGTAGCACCAAATTCTCCAATTGCCCGTGCAAAACTCATCATTACACCAGCAAGTATTGAGCGCTTAGATAACGGTAAAACTAATTTCATAAAAATTTTATTTTCACTTGCACCCATCGTTCTTGCAGTATTCAACATTTTAGGATCTATACTCCTAAATCCTTGTACAGTATGCTGATACATCAGCGGAAAGCTGACAATGATGGAGGCTATTATGGCACCAGTTAAAGTAAATACAACTGGCAAATGTAATACATCGCTAAAAAATCTTCCAACCACACTATGTGGTGAAAATACAATCAGTAAAATAAAACCCATCACTGTCGGTGGTAACACAATTGGTAAGACAATGAAACTTTCTAAAAGTCTCGTTATAAAGCCACGACGCTTATACAACCATCTTGATATAAAAATACCTAGTATCGTAACGATAATTGTACTGATAATTGCAACCCTTAATGATATCCAAAACGGCGTGACATCTGGCATTTCTGCTACCCCCTATACTTTAAATTTATATTTTTTTAAAATTTCTTGCGCTTCATCTGTTTTTAAAAATTCAATCCACGCTGTTGCTAATTTTTTATCTGAAACTGTCGCTGACTTATATGTGATTGGCTGTTTTAATTTAGCGGTTTGAATTTCTTTTACGTTACTATCACCATTTTTTTGACTTTGATATAAATCTGTTTTATAAACATAACCTAATTGAGCATTGCCTTTTTCAACATAATTTAATACTTGTCGCACGTCTTTTGCAAAAACTAAATGTGGTTTAACATCATCATATAATTGATGATCTTTTAAGTATTGCTCAGCATATTTCCCTGCAGGCACAGATTTAGTCTCGCCTATAGCCAATTTTTCACCTTGTTTTAAATCAGACACATTCTTATATGTACTATTATCTTCACCTATAAGCACTAAGTCATTTTGTGCGTATTCATATTTATTTTGAGCTTGCTTACCTAAAGCATCTACATCTTTTGTATTTGCAGACATAAATACATCTACAGGTGCGCCTTTTTCTATTTGTTGTCTCAATGCGCCTGAGCCACCATAATTAAAGGTGATTTTAGCATTTTTATGTTTTTTGTTAAATGCTCGTTCTAAATCTTTAGTGACATCTGTTAAACTTGCTGCAGCTGAAATATGTATTTCTTTCTTATGATTATCCTGAGTGCTAGCATCTTTTTCACTCTGCTTCTTATCGCTATTAGAGCATCCAGTTATTAATATACATGCCATAATCGTTGCAATCATTAAAAATTTCCAAGTGTTTTTCATTTGATTGTCTCCTTTTTCATATAATTATATGCCTATTTATTTCAAAAAAAAAGAGCGTATACAAAAGTAAAAGGTACTTCGTATAGCTCAATTTTCAAAATATTTATTGTAACGATGCTATAAATGTTTTAAATGCACTTTGGCCTTGTGATGTGTTTTTAAATACACCTGCGTCTTCAAGTACACGTTTGAATTTGAAACCAAGTTCTTTTTCAATAATTTCATTTACGTTTTTCTCATGAATATCATATCGTTGTGTCATGTCTTCTGCCCATGGTTGATGTATGCTTGGCACTTGTCGTTGTTCACCTAATAAAAATGCTTTAACCTGTTGTAATTCTTGTTTTAATCTACCAGGCAAAATGGCAGTCCCCATTACTTCTATTAATCCAATGTTTTCTTTCTTGATATGTTGAACGTCTTGATGGGGATGAAATATACCATCTGGATATTGTTCCGATGTTTGATTGTCTCTTAAAACAATATCAAGTTCATATTGTTGTTCCCTATAACGGGCAATCGGTGTTACAGTATGATGACGCTCACCATTTTTACTGTATGCTCTTATATCTACAGTTTCATCTGAATAACTATTCCATGCTTTTCTAATAAATTCTGCCGCTGCCACCAAATCATTTTTATCTTCGCTTTTCAAACGAATAACACTCATAGGCCAATACAATGTAGAAGCCGTTACTGTTGAAAATTGTTTTAAGTTAAAATTGTTCATTTCCTTAGCATTATCCATCGGAAATGTGTGTCTACCCGATTGATAATGATTGTGTGTCAATATTGAACCGCCAACAAGCGGAATATCTGCATTTGAACCAATAAAATAATGCGGAAATTTATCTACAAAATCCAACAGTTGTACAAATGTTTGCTTATCTATCTTCATAGGAACATGTGATTGAGATAACACAATACTATGTTCTTTGAAATAGGCATATGGAGAATATTGAAATCCCCATTGTTCTTGTCCTAAGTTCAATCTGATGATACGGTGATTTGTTCTCGCTGCTTGTATTACAGACCCTTTAAAACCTTCATTTTCCATGCATAGTGCACATTTAGGATAATCTGTTGCAGGCGCTTCTTTCGCTTTGGCAATTTGTTTAGCATCTTTTTCTGGTTTGGATAAATTGATTGTTATTTCCATATCACCATACTCACTTGCTGTGTTGAAATTTATATTATGCGCAATTGCATCTTCTTTCACATAATGATTGCGTTTGGTTATGTTATAAAAATAGTCTGTCGCTTTCTTTGGACTCTGTTGATATAATTCATAAAACTTATGGTTCAGTACAGATGGTCGTGGTGTGATTAAATCTAATATTTGTGCTTCAATGATTTCTTTGCTATATAAAGCGTCATCTATACATTTCGCATTGATTGCTTCTTGAATCCAATATTGCGTTATCTCAAGCGCTGTAGTCTCAGAATTAAATTTGGAAGATGTTGTGTCCTCTATGCCTGAAGCATTTAAAATACTCAGCAATCTATTTTGAATATAAATGGCATCTTCCACTTCATAATCTCCATATGCTATAGCGTGAGATACAAATAGTTGGACAGCGTAGTGATTCAATAACATCCATTATACCTCCTGATACCCGTTAGGGTGCTTTTCATGCCATTGCCAAGCAGAACCAATAATATCGTGTATATCATCATGTTTAGGTTTCCATCCTAATACTTCCTGTGCTTTATTACTTGATGCAATTAATTTGCTAGGATCTCCAGCTCTTCTTTCACCAACAACTGCGTTTATTGTTTTACCTGTGACTTTTCTTGCTGCTTCTAAAATTTCAAACACTGAATAACCTTGGCTACTACCTAAGTTAAACGCACCTGATTCTCCACCATTTTTTAAATGTTGAAACGCTAAAATATGCGCATCTATTAAATCAACGACATGTAAATAATCTCGTATGCAAGAGCCATCTTCCGTATCATAATCATCACCAAAAACAGTTAGTTCATCTCTTTGCCCTAACGCTACTTGTAATACAATTGGGATTAAATGTGTTTCAGGTCTATGATCTTCCCCTATTATGCCGTGTTCTTTAGCGCCTGCAACATTAAAGTATCGGAGTGCAGCAAAATTCACACCATATGCTTCATGACACCAATGCATCATTTTTTCCATCATTAATTTACTTTCACCATAAGGACTTGTTGGTGTTTTAGAATCATTTTCTGTAATTGGCACAGAGTCAGGTTCACCATATACAGCTGCTGTTGATGAGAAAACAATATGCATGACATCATGATCATACATCACTTCTAACAATACTTGTAGACCATTAACATTATTATTAAAATATGTTAATGGTTTCTCTACAGATTCACCAACTAATGAGTATGCGCAAAAATGAAATACACCTTCAATATTTTCACTATTAAATACATTTTCTAAAAATGCTTTATCACGAATATCACCTTCGTAAAATTTCGCTTTATTGTGTATTGCTGCTTTATGTCCAGTGCCTAAATTATCTACAACTACAACATCATAGCCTCTATGAATTAATTGGTCTACGGCATGGCTTCCAATATAACCTGCGCCACCTAATACTAATACGCTCATGGAAAAATCCTTTCTTTTTCAAATTTATTTTAAATTGTTTTTACACCATCACTAATGCCCACATGATAAAACGATGGCTCATAGCCGATTTTTTCTATATATTTATTTGAGACTTCATCTTCTAGTGCTTGAATTTGATTTTTGTGCACTAAAGCAATTGCACATCCTGCAAAGCCAGCACCAGTCATTCTTGCACCGAGTACGCCTTCCACTTGTTGCGCAGTTTCCGCCAATGTATCAAGCTCAATACCTGTTACTTCATAATCATCTTTTAATGAGGCGTGCGAATCATTTAATAAATGGCCAAATTTTTCAAAATCATTAACAGATAATGCTTGATAAGCAAGTTTCGTACGTTCATTTTCTGAAACAGCGTGTTTTGCTCTTTTGCGTTTCACATCATCTTTAATAAGCATTTGATGTTTTTCAAATTGTTCCATTGTTAATTCACCTAAAGACTCAATATTTAATTTTTGTTGTAATGATGACAGTGCAGATTCACATTCACTTCTACGTTCATTATATTTACTTTCAGTTAATGAGCGACGTTTATTGGTATTCATGATGGATATGACATAGTCTCCAAACTTAGCAGGTACATATTCATAATCTAACGTTGCAGTATCTAGTAATATGGCATGTTCTGCTTTCCCCATACCTATAATGAATTGATCCATAATCCCTGAGTTGACACCCATAAATTGATTTTCAGTACGTTGCCCTATCTTAATAAGCTCTAATCTCTCTAAATTCAAGTTAAATAACTGCTTTACCAACCAACCAGTTAGTAATTCGATTGATGCAGAAGATGAAAGGCTAGCGCCGTTTGGAATATTACCTTCTACCAAAATATCAAAACCTTGATTAATTTCTGAAAAATCTTCTACTAAATATTTAATAACACCTTTCGGATAATTCGCCCAATCATGCTCTTTATGAAAATCTAAATGTTCTAAGTCGAAGGAAATCATACCAACCGTTTCAAAATTATTAGAATATAGGCGAACCAATTTATCTTCTCGTTTAACTGCTAAACCATACGTACCTAATTCAATTGCTGCTGGAAACACATATCCCCCACTATAATCAGTATGTTCTCCTATTAAGTTAATTCTTCCTGGTGCAAATGCACTCACTTCAGGCTTTACGTCAAATAAACTTTCGAATTTCTCGCGCATAGCTTCTAACATAACGTCCCACTCCTTTAAAAATCGATATACACAAAAATCAAACCCCTTAGTAAACTTAAATAAAGTTTACTTGTTTACTAAATGTTTTGTCAATACACTTCACTTATTAACTTTAAAAGTCATCCTTTCTTTCAGTTGTGCTTCTGCAATTACATGAATAGCAATTTTCCTTGTTTTATTTATTCTCTCTTCTGCCATTCTTACTGCTATTTTTCCGAAGTCGTCTATCGGTATATGTACGCTACTTATAGAAGGAACCGCATACTGAATCACTTCCAAATCGTTAAAACTTATCAATTTGATATCATCAGGTAAAGTGTATTTTTTTAGTTGTAGTTGTTGCAATATGCCTAAAGCGATCATATCGTTACCTGCGATAAAAACTTGAGGTAGATGTTGATTTTGTAATACTTCGTTTACTGCATTTATACCATCTTCTTTATGCCAACCATTCATTAATACTTTACCTTTTCTTTGGTGCTTATTACACCAATCATTGAATGCGATATACCGTTTATCTTCAAAATTTTGATTATTTAGTGTTGGCATGCCTGCAAGGTTTTTTATTGTATGAGTACCACCTACGTAAACAATATCGTTTAATTCTGAATGATCTATATCATCTAATAGTTGAGTCATTGCATCATATAAATCCGAATACACTGCATCAACTGATTTAGGCGTGTTAGGGTTATTAATAACCACAATATTCTGATTGTAACTCTGCAATTCTAGAATAGCTTCTGCAGCAAAATTACCTACAACAATAATTGCGCCAGCTTTGGCTATTTTAGTAAAATCAATCGCATCATGTTCTCCATCAATGCGAAGTGTTCTTTTTAATGATAGATTTAAACGTTTTACTTCTGCTTCAATAGCTAATCTAATCTCACGATAATACGGATCAGACATTTCTTTGGCTCTTGATGCATAAGTAATAATTTGTATACTTTTATTTTTTCTTTCAGCTTTTTTATATTGAAAATTTTCTGCTATGTCGTATATTCTTTTTCTCGTTTCTTCCGCGACAGATAAGGTGGGATCATTATTTAATACGCGGGAAACCGTTCCTGGACTCACCCTTGCTTCTTTCGCAATATCTCTTATACTAGCCATTTGCCGAATCACCTCTCACTATTGTGTTTACTATAAGTTTACTTCTAAGTTAGGTATATATCAAACAAATATTGCAGTTAAGCTTTTGGATATAAATGCAATTTATTTTTTTGCAACAAAAAATACGCTAAAATAGATAGTGAATAGGAACTGGGGGATAAATACTATGAACGAAGATGTTTTAACAAACCAACATATTGTTAGATATGAAGAAGGTAAACTTATTGAAACAACAGATCACTATGTCACAGAATTCCCACTGACGATTATGGTCAATGGTGAAGAATTTGCAACGGTCATTTGCAGTCCAAATCATATGAAAGAATTAGTACTAGGTTTTTTAGCTTCAGAAGGTGCTATTTTAAAAAGTGATGATTTGAAATCAATCCAAATTGATGATAGTAAAGGCTTTGCACATGTCGAATTAACCAAATCACTTAATGACCGGTTTGAATATTCTACTAAACGGATGATTGCATCTTGCTGTGGTAAGAGTCGTGAATTTTATTTCCACAATGATGCTGCAATAGCTAAAACATCAATGTCTAAAATTAAACTCACCCCTCACCAAGTCCTTAACATGATGACACGTTTACAAAGTGCAAGTAAAATTTTCAAACAAACTGGTGGATTGCATAATGCTGCCATCAGTGATGGAGAGGCATTTTTTGAACATAGACAAGATATAGGTAGACATAATGCCTTAGATAAACTTTATGGTTATTGCATACAACATCATATACCTGTGCGAGATAAAGTATTAATATTTAGTGGGCGTATATCTTCCGAAATCCTTATTAAAGCTGCGAAAATTGGCGTTGGTGTGATTTTATCTAAATCCGCACCAACCACATTAGCTGTAACACTTGCCAATGATTTAAATATTACAGCAATTGGTTTTATTCGGGATGGTAATTTTAATGTTTATAGCCATCCAGAGCGCATAATATCATAATGTGTTAAACGCCCTTTACATCATAAAAATACCAAATTAAAGACAAATCTTAAGTGATGATTCACCTGAGGTTTGTTTTTTTTTATCTATTAAATGATGCGCTTTGATAAAAGTATCTACACTCATTCAAAATTAATAATGTATTTAATGTTGGATGTGGGTTAACGCTATTACTTACAAAAAACATCAGCCAAATATTACACCATAAAACAGTACCTTCAGAAAAAATGCATAAAAAAATGTCGACAAAGTTAATGGCTTTGTCGACAGTATAGTACGCTCACGTTGCGAGCATATTTTTTAATTAAAGTAAAAATGAGACTTTTTCAAATATCTTCTTTTACAATGTGATAACAAAAACTGATAAAAACATAACCTTGCTTTACGTACATATCTTTAGCACTATCTTCTCCATCGGCGATCAAAATCAATGGTTTGGGCATGGCTAATTCTGCAGCAAAACTTTGCATCACACTACCGACGCCTTGTCTTTGATGGCATGTTAAAACACCAAATCCATCAATTTCCACAGTTGTCTCATCTATGATCAAATCTAATATACCAGCTGGAACACCCTGCCTATATGCTATAAGACGTGTTTTATCATCATTAATATATTGATTTTTAATCATATTTGTACTTTCTTTAACATACCCCTCACCATATGGTGCTGCAAATTGACTATGAACACTAATATAATCATCTATAGTATGCGCATCCACTACTTTAACTTCTACTTCAGAGTCTATATACTTTTTGAATTTTTGAGGTTCAATCGCATATAACTCCATGAGTCCTAATTCAAATTGCTCTTGGCTAATTAATCCTAACCATTGTTGGTCTAATGCTACGTTTTCCGGAAAAGTAAAAGTTAAATGATTAGAGTTTTGTTGCTTATGAAAATCAGTTTGTGTAGCTATATCCGCTTTCCATTGTTGAATTGAAGGCATTTGTTTATACACCCATTTATTTGCATCAAATATTAAAGGCATTTGAGGAGTTAAATAAATAGTTTTATATGCCTCTTCAACGTAAACATTCCCAGGTTGGAAAATATTACTCAAAGTTATGTTCACCATCATTTCTCCTCCTCTTTGTCTCAATTAATTCTACTTAAGTAATTGCTTGAATCGACTATGGTTTAACATGATATTGCCTATTAAACTAGCAATTAGCGCTTTAATAACATCTCCTGGCATAAAGACAAAAGATAACATGATTGATTTAGAAATTGGCAAATTTGTAATAAGTCCCATTATAATCGTACCCACAACATCTAACAAAACGACACCTATCAATACAGTTGTTATTAATAATACAATAAAGTTGATCTTTTTCAAATATAAGTCTCTTACAAGACCAATAAGATATGTAATAACAGGATACATAAATAAAAAACCTGCTGATGGTCCTGCAAAAACACCAATACCACCACGGCCACCTGATAACAATGGTAATCCAGCAACAACTAAAAGTAATAAAACAACGACACTCAATGTGCCATATTTACGACCTAATAAAATGGCAGCTAGAAATATACCGATATTTTGTAACACAATTGGTACAGGCATTATGGGTAATGGTATTGCAGGTACAAAACCTAAAACTGCAATAATAGCAGTCATTAAAGCAGTATAAACTAAATATTTCGTTGACATCATCAAACCTCCTTCGATGAAAAAATTATACCACAAATGTAAATTGTTAAAAATAAAAAGTTTACAATTTAAATTTATAATCTTTTTCTAAACAAAAAAACATGAGCTTGAGACATCTTTGCTTTGTCACACGCTCATGTTTTATTTTGGTGATATTTATTTAAATCTCTAAAATACTACTGTAAATAATAGATTATGAATTCGTTTTTAAAAATTTCTCTTTCAAATCTTTTCTCATATACTCCAATGTATAAGGGTCGTTGTACCAATAAGTTTCTGCTTGCACTTCTATAACATGATTATTTTTAACTGCAGATAAGTTGTTCCATAGATCAGTTTTTTTATAACCTGGTTTTGATTTACCCTCACTCGTGGAAACGATATAATCGCCAGCATAATCCGCTAGTTTTTCTTGTTTAATTTCAGCCCAGCCTTCTTTTTTAACTAACTCATTGAGTTTGTTAGGCATCTTTAATCCAAATGCTTGGTACATAACTTCTCCTCCACGTCCCCAGTTAGGTCCGTAAGTGTAAAGTTTTTTATCAAATTCATCAAAAATTGACACTGTTGTATCTTCACCAATTTTCGCTTTGATTGCTTCACCATCTTTTTCAGTTTGTGATTTCCATTTTTCTTCCCATTTTTTTACTTTATCTTCTTTTCCAAGTAGTTTACCTAATTGTCTTTGTTGATCTAAATATTTATGTTTACCATAATCGTAAACAACAGTCGGTGCAATCTTCTTATACTTTTTAATGTTTTTATCTGTAGAGTAAGCTACGATCAAATCTGGTTTTGTTTTTGCAACTTTTTCAACATCATTTTCTCCAACTTTTTCAACATCTTTAAATTTATCTTTTAAAATATGACTGTTATCGACTTGCTCATTGACAGCTACAATTTTACCTCCTAAATATTTTATTCCGCCTGCGTATGTAGGTGCAACAACTGCAATACGTTCAGGATTTTTAGGTATATCAATTTTCTTTCCGCTATCTAATGTATAAGCTTTTGTGTCTTCTTTGTTACTATCTGAGCCGCTTTCAGATTTTTTGCCGCAAGCTGCTAATATTAGAACCATTATAATTATTGGAAATATTAATTTTTTCATAAGTCTCCTCCATTGAAAATGATTATCATTACCATTGAATTATATAATGATTATAAAATTTGTACAATAGAAAAACTAAAATTTTATTATTTTAAAAAATAAAAAAAGGAATGAGTTAGAAAATCAACTTTAATCATTGATTTCATATACTCATTCCAATATAAATCGTTTATTCAAAGATTTCATTGACTATAAAGACAAGCCATGTTCTCGGCATTTATTTAAAGTGGCTTAATACACTATGCGCAATATTAGTATAGGCCATGTCTTCCATCGGCGGATTATGCAGACCAGCTCGCATATCTCTATAATAACGTTGCAATGGTCGTTCCATTTCTAAACTCTTAGCGCCCACAATACGCATGGCAATATCTATTACTTCTAAACCTTGATTCATCACCAACACTTTACTTGCTGAAGTTTCATTCCAAATCGGTATCTCTTGTTGTTGGTTGTATAACGCTGCAGTACTCCATAAAAAGTGGCGTGCAGACAATAGTAATGATTCCATTTTACCAACATTTTGCTGTACAGTTGAAATATCGCCAATCACACCATCAATACTTGCAGGACTATAATTTTTTGCAAAATCTACGGCATAATCTCTCGCCGCTTGTGCAATACCTAGATATGTACTAGGGATATGTAGTATCCAGCCATTAGGTTGCTTGCCACCCGCACCTCTTATTTCTACAAAATTTTCTTCTGGAATGAAAACATCATTTAAAATCAAATCGTGACTTTCAGTTGCACGCATGCCTACCATATTCCAATTGTCTGCAATCTCCACACCAGGCGTATCTTCAGATATCAAGAAAAAACCAACAGTATCAATTTCTTCATAATAGGCACTTACAATAAAATGGCTTAATCTTCTACTCATTGAAGTAAAGGTTTTGACCCCATTAATCACAAAACCGTTATCTTTTTTTATTGCATGTGTAGCAGGTCTTGCGCCGCGTGTAGGACTACCTGTTTCGGCTTCACTGACAGCTCTGTTAACTAATGCACCTTTTTTCACTTCTACTGCAAAGCGCTCTAGCATATCTTGTTCCCAAGCATGTTGTTCATATAATTGCCCAACAACACTAAGGTGCCAGCCAACTGAAAGTGCAGTCGCACCATCTATTGCTCCTAAATATGTCTGTAGTACAACCATATCTTCAACAGTCGCACCCTCACCACCATATGCTTTAGGTAACGTTAATAACGTATAACCTTCTTTTACCAACCAATCAATATTTTCATATGGAAATCTTGAATGTTTATCATTATAATCAGCTTTTTCTTTAAACTGCGCTTTGATTGAATCAAATTTATCTATCCACTTTTTTTGTATCTCTGTATGTATTAATGCAGAATAATTCACAGTGTCCACCTCATTTTAGACTTTTCTCTATTAAACTTAGTGTAACACTCGCTTATAACGAATAAAAGCTATTAGATTACAAAATCTTACTTTACCGATAAGGATTAATGTGATACTTTGTACGTATTGATATTCTGGGGGTTTAAAATGATTACAGTTGAACATTTAATACATAAATATAAAAATCATACTGTTCTTAATGGCGTTAGCTTTTCACAAAATAAGGGAACTGTGACTGCTATCATCGGTCCAAGTGGATCAGGTAAAACAACGCTACTTAGAACATTGAACGCGTTAGCGATACCAAAATCAGGTACAATTCAAATTGGTAATCAAAATTTTGTCGCCGATAAACATTCAAAAAAAGATATTTCACAGTTAAGAAAGAAATCTGCGATGGTGTTTCAAAACTATAATTTATTCAAAAACAAAACAATTCTTGAAAACATTACAGTTGGCTTGATACATGGTAAAAAAATGCCTGCTAAACAGGCAAATGAAATGGCCATTTCTTATTTAGAGCGTTTTAATTTATTAAACCAAAAAGATAAATATCCTTCACAACTATCTGGTGGTCAAAGTCAACGCATAGGAATCATACGTGCCTTAGCGCTTAATCCAGAAGTACTGCTATTAGATGAACCTACGTCTGCGTTAGATCCTGAATCAATTCAAGGCGTATTGTCACTTATCAAATCTATTGCACAAGAAGGCATGACCATGGTAATCGTCACTCATGAAATACAATTTGCTAAAGCAATTGCAGATCAAATTCTATTTATAGATGAAGGTAAAATATTGAAACAAGGTACACCACAATCAGTTTTAGAATCTTCTGATTCTAAAAGAATTAATCGTTTTTTAAACACCGTAGAAATGGAGCGTGACTTATTATGAAAAATAATAAGTTACGCATTTTAATCATTTCATTGTTGATTACGGTGTTATTTAGTGGATGTAGTCAAACACAAGAATCCTCAAGTCATAATAATAAAAAAGAAATCAAAGTAGCAATTTCTGCAGAAGTTAATCCGCCTTATTTGTATACAAATAAACAAAATGAGTTTGCCGGTTTGGATATAGACTACCTAAAACTATTAGAAAAAAAGTTACCGCAATATCAGTTTAACTATGAAGTTGGCGAGGAAGAATCTAATCTTGTAGGTATTGGTGCTGGAAAGTTTGATATGGGAATTAACTGGTTTTTCAAAACGCCTGAACGCGAAAAACAATTTCTCTATCAAGACGTTCCTTATAGTTACGCATTGCCTTTAATTGTTGTTCATAAAAATAATTCTGATATACATTCACTCAATGACTTACCTGATAAAAAATTAACACCAATGGCACCGAGTGGCGGGTTATACTCTATATTATCTCAGTATAATAATTCACATTCTCCAAAAATTGATATCGATACTATTCAAGAACCTTCTAACGGGGACAATTTAAAAATGGTTAGCAATAACAGACGTGATGCCATGATTTTAAACTGGAACACTTACAATGCGATTCAAAAACAAATCAATGCTGATGTTAAAATTGGCGGAATTATAAAAAAAGAATCATTGCATATTGTCTATAATAAAAAGCATCAAAAATTGCATGACGATATTGATCAAGCTACTCAAGAACTGATAGATGAAGGTGAATTACAAAAACTTTCTGAAAAATATTTTGATATCAATGTATTTGATGATTTGGATGAAATAAACAAGCAAAAAGATAAATTGGAGGTACAATCATGACAAATTCTGTTAACTGGGGTGATTTATTCGGCCAAGTTTTACAACAATTACCCATAACACTATTCATCTTTATATTGTCACTCTTTTTTGCCTTAATACTTGGGTGCTTATTAGCAACCATCCGTATCAAAAAAGTAAAAGTATTATCACCTATCGTCCGTATTTATCTGTCTTTTATTCGAAGTACACCTTTAATTTTACAACTTTTTTTGGCATATTTTGCTTTGCCGCAATTATTATTATTCATCCAAATCGATATCAATCATTTTAGCAGACTGTTTTTTGTAATTTTAGCGTTCACATTGCATACGGGTGCTTATCTTTCAGAGATTATACGGGCAGGATACCAATCAGTAGACTATAGCCAAATTGAAGCAGGACTATCTGTCGGTTTATCTTACCCACGGATTTTAGTAGATATTATAATTCCACAAGCGTTACGCAACAGTATTCCAAACTTGACGACACAAGTGATTGAACTAATTAAAGACACATCTTTAGCTTTTACAATTGGGATTATTGATATGATGGGACAAGTTAAATTAATTATTGGAAATAACTATGGACTAGGTATGTTAGAAGTTTATGTCGTCATATCTATTATTTACTGGATAATCGCTCTTATCATACAAACTATATTTGCACTCATCAATAAACGAGCCCAAAAACCATATCGTGTCTAAGGAGGTAATACTTTGTCATTTATACTTTATACTGTTTCAGAAGTGCTTAAGGGTGTACCAAATACAATTATTATTTCAATTGTAGCAATGATCGTAGGTTTAATTATCGGCACACTATTTGCTTTTATTCAAACAAAAAAAATTCCAATTATCTCTCAATTTATAGTGATATATAATTCTTTTTTTAGAAGCACACCACTTATTGTCCAATTATTTATTATGTATTATGGCATACCAAAATTAGTGATTTGGAGTAATGCACAATTTACATTGACAATTAATCCTGATATTTTCTCACCATTAGTTATTGCATTTATTGTGTTTTCCTTACATGCTGTTGCATATTTGTCAGAATCTATTAAAGGGGGATTACTTTCAGTCGATACCGATCAAATTGAAGCTGCTCAAACTGTAGGACTTTCAACAATTAGAACTTACAAAGAAATTATATTACCGCAAGCATTCAGCTATGCGCTTCCCAATATTGAAAATCAATTTATAATGCTTATCAAAGGAACTTCTCTAGCATTCGCAGTACAAGTTACTGAGATTATGGCAGTTAGTCATGTTATTGCAAATGAAGGCTATCGTTTTATAACTGTATATAGTGTAGCAGCAATATTTTATTGGTTACTTGCCATAGTACTAGAATTGTTATTTTCTAAAGTTGAAAACCGTTCAGCACAATATATGACTTCAAAAACCACAGCATAAATCACAATAGAACAAAATCATTTTCATATAGACACTTATTTAAATTTTCTGTTTTATCGATTTCCAATACTCCATGTGCTTATCTATAATTTTAACCTTGACACATGTATACAAAACGACTTATTTTTTACAGTTAATATAATAGTTAGTCGTATGTACTGAACATTTATGATGCGTTTTCTTTTCAATCTCACAGTGACAAAAAATCAGCACTCAATATAAAATATGAGTATCAAAAAGGCCCGTAACTACATTATTTCAAAATGTAGTTACGGGCCTTGATATTGATATGGACGTTCCAATCTTTTTAAGTTTTCATTTATTCCTATAACATTGTCTTTAATAGCTACATTGCTAAACTTTCGGCATACTGTCTTTTTCTTTTATAATAATTCTTAACCTTTTTAGGCATTCTACCATTTTGTAATTCATCTTTAGTTATAATAGGATAATTTTTGAACACAATAGATCCTAAGTAACCACAAACAGCACTTCCTATTGCACATAATAATGCAACGATAATCACAGTCAATGCATTATTAAAGCCAAACATCACCATTAAGCCTGCAATTGGCGTTGCAGTGCCTGTTGCTTCATTAACGAGCCCAAACATAGCAATAATAACGCCCGATACAGCGCCACCTACAAAATTTGTAGCATAAACAGGAATTGGATTAGCAGTAACGATATCTGCTTGTGATAACGGCTCAATAGCCACAGAAATCGTTGTTTTACGATCACCGAACTTCATTCGTTTAAACAAAACAAAATTCATAAACGATGATCCAAAAACTGCCAATGCACCAATTGCCATTGGTGTTCCTGTAAGTCCTAATAACGCAGTTAATGCCATTGAGCTTAAAGGTGCAGTTGCTACAACTGTTATAATCCCCCCTAGCACTATCCCCATTAGTACTGGGCTTGAAGTTGTCGAATCTTTAATGATATTACCTATTTGCAATAATGTCGCATCTACAACAGGTGCTACACCAATTGCAATAATTCGTGTGATAGGTGCAATGATAATAATTGAACCTATTAAATCCAAACCATCGGGAAATTTTTGTTCTATCCATTTCATACCAAAACTGGCTATGTAACCTGCGACAAAACCTGGTAGTAAATCCATGTTACCGCATGCAACGGCAATAACAAATGCATATACAGGAGAAACGCCCATTGCTAAAGCAACTAAACCAGCAGCAGCAACCCCGCCTAAGCCACCTGCCGCTTCACCTAACTGGCCTAAAAATGGAATTCCCATTAAATCTCCACCTACATATTTATGAAAGGCTTCGACTAAAAAAGAAGCAATTGCAGCATTTGCTAGCGCTCCCATTGCTTTTCCACCATTTGGTGCCTTACTTGTAAAAAGTGTAAACAAACATAAAACAATACCTAAAAATATAACCCCTAAAAGTAAATTCATAAAAACACCCTTCTAATATTTGTATGCGCTTTCATTTAACAAATATTAGTATATCACATTTAATGTTTTACTCAAATAATATTTTGGTTCAATATATAATTAATAAAATAAAATTACACTTTTCAGAATATTCGTTTTTTTATATATGTAACACGACTCATTTTCAAAAGTGAGTTACTTTAGGTAGTCTTGTAATGTTTTTATCATATGTTCAATTTTCTGACGTTGTGTTTCATTTATATATACAACAACTGTACGTTCGTCAATATCACTTCTCTTTTTACTCAAATAACCCATTTTAATTAATTTTTGCAATGCTTTCGTTAAGTAGTACGGTTTTAACTCTGAATATTGCGCAATTTCTTTTGCGGTAACCTCATAAGATTGACACTCATGTATATAATTCAAAATAAATATTTCTTCATAATTTAATTTGTGATATTTCTTAGTTTCTTTGAAAAACTGTTTCCCTTTTTGATACAAAGTTATTAATTCGTTTAGTTCACTTAATTCTTTTAATTTTTCCATAAAACCACTCCTTATGTTTTTTCATGTTGTTAATATATTTCAATGTGTGCCTGTCTTTATGTAATATAATTTTATCCTATTTATGCTATTGAATTCAATATGGCTTACTATGAAAAATATTAGGTTTTACTACTATTTTTTTAATATCACTTTTTATTATTAAAATTTAGTGCTACATATATCCTTTTTGTTACTAAAAATTCACTAATAGCTTATATAAATTTTTAAAATTATTAGCATTTGCTTTTAATTTAATAAATTGAAGATCACTAAAACCAACTAAAAATACTTCGGCATATCTAATAATAAGCATTGTTATATATGTCAACCAAACAACTATATTAACCAAACAAACTGCCTAATGTCATGGAGCTATGTTGTAGCACTCTCTCATTATAAACACATAAATATCAAATTATCATTTTCAAAGTGTAATGTCGTTTTTAAAACGAAATGTTTCAATTATCACTATTTACAAGTAATTTTCTCATAAAAAATCTGTATAAAAAAACAACTTGAGACATTTATTAAAGTCCCAAGTTGTGTTAATTTTCATTTCTTGTTTTTCTTTATTTAAAAAGAAACACTTTATCATATTGATATCTAGACGATACCTTAATGAATAATTATTTCTTTTTACAATCTAACGTATCTAATAAGCTAAGCGCTGCTAATCCTGTTAAATCAAGTGCATGTTTTGCACCTGCTTTACCATGTCCAGCTTCAAAGTGTTTATACGCTGCTACACCTAGCACAGTAATCGTCATTAACGAAGCAATACGTGATAATCTTTTACTTGCAAAGCTTAGCACGAAAAATACTGCACTTAATGATTCTAAAGCACCAGCTAAAGGTACTGCATTTGCAGGTAAATTAAATACTTCAGTAAAAGTATCTTTCATAGATTTGTCACCTTTTAATTTAGGTTTCGCTGCACCATATAATTCTTTTGCTAATTTTAAATTTGTTAAATAACGTAGTATCATTTTTACTCTCCTTCTATTTGTTTTCAAAATATTTATCTACAATAGGTTTTACCCGCTCACCCAATAATTTAATGGTGTTTATTGTATGCTCATGTGGCATTGAACCTACAGGTGTATGCAACATAAAGCGAGATAAACCTAGTGTTTCAACAGTTTCAATAATTTTATTAGCCACAGTTTCCGGACTTCCAACATATAATGCACCATTCGGGCCTGCTTCACGAATGAAACTATTTTCATCATATAGTGGCCAGCCACGTTCCTTAGCTAATACATCATGGCTTGCTTTTACTGAAGGGAAAAATTCACGAAAAGCTTGTTCATCCGTTTCAGCAATATACCCCCAAGAATGCGTAGCAATCGGTAATTCTTTCACATCATGACCATAGGATTCGGCTATCGATTTATACATATCAATATTTCTGCGGAATCTTTTGGGGTCACCGCCAATTATAGCATAAGTGATGGGTAATCCTAATGCTCCTGCTTTCAATGAAGATTCAGGTGTTCCACCTGTAGCTATAGAAATAGGTAAAATACCATGCTCAACTCTAGGATAGACACCTAAATTTTGTATATTGGGTCTCAGTTGACCGGTCCAATTTACAATTTCATTTTGATTAATTTGCATTAATAATTCAATCTTTTCATTAAATAATTGTTCATAATCATTTAAGTTATACCCAAATAGTGGAAATGATTCTATAAATGAACCTCTTCCTACCATTATTTCGGCACGACCATTTGAAATTGCATTTAATGTTGAGAACCTTTCATAAACTCTTACAGGATCATCTGAGGATAGCACAGTTACAGCACTACTCAATTTAATTTGCTTTGTATTTCTAGACGCTGCAGCTAAGACTGTAACAGGATCAGAAACGGCATAATCAGGTCGATGATGCTCTCCTAACCCATAAACATCAAGACCATAGTCATCTGCAATTTCAATCTCTTCTATGATATTTCTTATTCTCTGAGCATTGCTAATTGCAGATGTTTTACCTTTATCGGTGAAAATTTCACTATTATCAGCAAATGATGTTAAGCCAATCTCAATTTTCATTAATTCACCTCGCTTACCAAGTATATTTTTTATACCTATTATCTTAAAACCTTTCACATAAACTGTCAATAGCATTGCTCATGAACATTACAGCCTATTTGTATAAATTACTCTCAATTCTTTCAAAAAATAAATAATCTCTAACTTTAGAAAATAATATATTATTTAAATAACTAAATTTTAGCATTTATTAGCATTTGTAATTTTCTGTTATTTTACAGATTTGTAATAAATTAGAGTGCAAGATTACACATGAAATCATTAAAATGTGATAACAATGGGCGCTGAGAACTATATAAAACTAATGTTATTTGTTACATCTAACGATTAATTATTAGAGTTAAATTACAAAATGATAACATTGCACACAAACCGACCATTATCTGATAAAGTATTGCTTGTCGTTAAAAAACAACGAAAAAAATATTTTAAACTATTGTCATTTAGAGACTGAGATAATAAATTAAATGCTTTATAATTATTAGGAGGATATTTTACAATGAAAAAAATCGCTACAGCTACAATCGCTACTGCAGGAATCGCTACTTTCGCATTTGCACAAAACGAAGCAGATGCTGCTGAAAATAATAATGGTTATAACCCTAATGACCCAACTTCTTATAGCTATTCATATACAATAGATCAACAAGGTAATTACCACTACACTTGGCAAGGTAATTGGAATCCAAGCCAAGCAGACCAAGCTCATTCAAATAACAATGGCTATGCAAGTAATGGTCAAAGCAGTAATTATGGTTCTACATATGGTAACGCTACTCAATCATATACAGCTAATAATAATACAACTGGTGGCGGTGGAGCTGCTTCAAATTCAACTTCAGACCGTAACATCAAAGTAACTACAACAAGCGCGCCATCAAGTTCATCAAGTTCTATTTCTAGCACTTCAGGTTCTTCTAACAACCTATATACTTCTGGCCAATGTACTTATTATGTATTTGATAAAGTCGGTGGTAAAATCGGTTCAACTTGGGGTAACGCTAACAACTGGGCAAGCGCTGCAGCTGCTTCAGGTTACACAGTAAACAATTCACCTTCACAAGGTTCAATCTTACAATCTTCAACTGGTGCTATGGGACACGTAGCATATGTTGAAAGTGTAAACAGCGACGGTTCAATCCGTGTATCTGAAATGAACTATGGTCAAGGTCCTGGTGTTGTTACTTCACGTACAATTTCAGCTAGCCAAGCTTCAAGCTATAACTACATTCACTAAATGTTAGCACATAAAAATAGCTAGACATAATCAAGCAGCAATTTCTATTGAAACGATATAGAAATTGCTGCTTTTTTATTTCACTTTTAGATTTTAACTGGATAATATCACTTACAATTATTCTAGATATATTTAATTAGTATTGTTTTTTCTAATACATACCAATATTAGCGATTTTGCAAAGTGATACGGACTTAGAAGTTATATGAAATTTATATAGTGTGTATAATTACTAAGTTGGAAACCTGTATTTTATCACAAGCCAGCTACATCAACGATCATCAACACATACGCTTTAAAATATAAAAAAACATACTAAGATTAGTTTTGAAGCGATCTTAGTATGTTTTATATCATCTTAGATGACTGTAACTTAGGTCACCATTTGGTACTTTTATCAATTCTAGTCATCTTTTATGTACACTTTTAAAGTGATAAATCTTCAATGATGCATCAGCTTATATCTAACAATTAGCAATATAATACTCACTTGTATCATTGTAAAAATAACATGACTACCATCATAGATTAATTTAATTTAGAGAATTAAAACCATTTAAATTATGGTTTGTGCAAGTATAACTATACATATATCATTTGTGTATTGTTAACATAAATCGGCTTTATACTGTACCATCGCTACAATATACAATATAAAACCGACTATAAAATAGATAATAGAAGGATATTTAAAATCTTTACCTATATTGAAATATTGATGTATTCCTATAACATAAAGTAATATCGCTACAATAATTACTAAATTCAATACGGAACCACCTCATCCATAGTTTTGTTTAGCCGAATTAGCTATCTCATAAACATATTATTAATAATTCCACTTAAATCTATCTAAAAAAGTAGTAATATAAACAAGTTTGCAACTAGAATACATTACTACTTTTTTCTTAATTTATTATCACAATGATACTATGTTACTTTTATTCTTCGCTAACTTTAGCTTTCTTGATGCCAATACCACTAAATCCATAAAATATTGCAAAAAAGACACATAAATAACAAGGCACTGCCCAAATAAAGAATTGATCGACAGAAACGCCTAATTGTTGGGTATAATAAATACCAGATGTTCCCCAAGGTATCAATGGTATAATCATTGTACCTGAATCTTCCAATGTTCTAGATAGATTTGAACGATCCAAGCCCATTTTATTATACATATCCATCATTAATACACCGACCATGATTATCACTACAGAAGCAACGCCTGCAGCTAACACCATCATTAATCCACCTACAACTGTAGCAAGAATTAAAGTCCCTACAGAATTAATATTACTAGATATTTTCTTCAAGATTACATCTAAACATCCTGCTTTTTCCACAATACCAGCAAAAGCATAGCCACAAAAGATTGTGACTACAATTTCTGTCATACTCATCATACCGCCCTGTTCTATTAAATTAATCGCTTTTTCGGATAATGAGCCATGTAAATTTGGTACCATACTTTTATTAAAACCATCAAATGTTGCTTTAAAGCCATCTGTCACTTTAAAACCATTATTAAATGCACCGATAACAATCGCACTGACACTAGAGATTAACATCGATGGCACTGTTGAAATTTTAAACAACAAGCATACAATAATAATGATTAACGGTAACCATACGAAAAAGTTAATGTTATAAATCGTTGATAGTTCCTTAAGCATCGCATTAACTTGTGAAGTATTCGCATTACCTTTAAATTGTAAACCGGCAAAATACCACACAATTAATCCGATGATAGACGCTGGAACCGTTGTCCATATCATCGCTCTTATATGCGAGAAGATATTCACCTTAGTAACTAGTGCTGCTAAATTAGTCGTGTCTGATAGTGGTGACATCTTATCACCAAAAACTGCACCTGCAATAATCGCACCTGCTGCCATACCAGCTGGAATATTTAATTGTGCACTTATCGCCATCAGCGCTATGCCTGCTGTAGATGCTGATCCCCACGCAGTACCAGTAGCAACTGATGTAATTGCACAAATAATAAATGCGGATACTAAAAACAAATTAGGATTTAAAAATTCTAAGCCATAATAAATCAGTGCGGGCACTGTTCCCGAATACATCCAAGTACCCACAATAATACCTACAGATAATATAATATATATCGCTGGCATAGCAGTCGCTAAACGATTAGTAATCCCTTCTTCTAAATCTTTCCATTTTAAACCTACGCATCTCGCAATAATTGCAGCATAAGCTGAAGAAAGAATAAGTAATGCTTGAATTGGAATATCAAACACAACAAAACCAGTTATTACAATAATAATCATCACTATGATTGTTGAAATAGATTCTAAAAAAGTTGGTTGTCTTTTCATACACATTTCCCCTTATTTATATGAATGAATATTATAATTAGTACAATCCTAACTTATCTTTTCCTAACTCATCTATCGTTAATCCTTCTTCAAAGAAGTCACGTTCTAAAATTGTTGATGCAATAATGATAATCGCATCAATGTTAGGTGTTGGCACATCAATTTCTCTTCCTAAACTTGACCAAAGCACTAAACCATATGCAATATCTTCTGTTAAATAACGATTTTTTACATGATTAGGTCCTTTAATTTGAGAAAATACAGGACTCGTATTAAACAAACGATTGAGTGGTTCATCTTCATCTTGTCTTTCTAGATAACCACGTTCAATTCGAGCTTCTTTTGCAGAAGATAACTCAAATCCTAATTTTCGCCCTAGTGTTAGTCTCTCTAACTCTACTACATGTAATAAACGCACAGTATGTTTTGTGATTCCCTCTTCATACAACGCAAATTCATCAGCATAATCTATTCTTCCTACATTTAATAATGTTGGTCCTGGATGAACTTCAGGATTACCATTTTCTAAATTTGTTTTCCATAAGCTTTCTTCTTTTACAATATGAGGATATAACTGCTCAATTGTATCAAAGCTATCACTTAACTCTTCTTTATCATATGTTGAAAAATGTACTTTTCTAACATTTAAAGATAAATCGACACGTGCTGCTTCAAAATCGACACGCGTACCATAAGTTAATGTATTTACTTCTGCAAACTTAGGCATTACATCAATATGCATATCTTCTAACACATTCATAAAACGTATTGATCCCATTGCAGCAGCAATATTAAAGAAAATTAACTGATTCGCTTTGATAAATGGCGCCATTGTGTGCGCATAATGTTCAATAAATGATGATGGTATCACAACTTGTATAACATCAGCACCTTCAAGCACGTATTCCATATCATCACTTATGTCAGTAAATTTTACGAAGGTTTCTTCACCTTCATTATTAAATGTAAATCCACCTTGTTCAATGGCTTTGTCAAATTTATCTATAGACTGATTTCTACAATATAACTTGACTTCATGTCCTTTATTAACCATATCAAGTGCTGCAGTAACAGCACCATTACCTGATCCTACAATAGCTATCTTCATAAACACCCTTCTTTCTTTAAACATTGAATATTTTTTCGTATTAAACATTACTCTCATGTATAACCTATTAAGAAAAATGATAAACACTGGTATACAACCTATCTAATTTTCTCAATTTAAAGGTACTTAAGTGCATTTCTATATTTTAACAATATCGCCACTTTGTAAACAGGCTTTTTATAAAATTTTTCAAATAATGTACAACTCATTTTGGGTTTTGTTATAGTAATAGTAAATTAAAAGGAGGAATAATAATGACTGAAGATTACGCAAATCGTGAAGTATTAAATCAAGAACCTAATAGTGATGCAAGATTGATGGCTACATTAATTTATGTACTTAGTTTTTTCACTACATTTTTAGCGCCACTAGTCATTTGGCTTATTAAACGTGAAGATTCTGCATTTGTTGATAGAGCTGGTAAAAACTATTTTAATTTTCTAATTTCATATGTTATCTGGCTAACCGTTTCAACTATTTTGATGTTTATTCTCATAGGCTTTATTTTATTTCCTATTTTCGCAATTTTAAATTTTATTTTTACAATAGTAGCAGCCGTAAAAGCATATAATGGCGAAGATTATTTACCTCCGTTATCTATTAGATTTTTCAAATAATTTATATCAAAATTTTGTGATTCTTTACACCTTCTGTAATATACAAATTTAGTATATGTGTTGATAATCGTGTTAAACCTTATACTTGTGCAATTTATACTATATTACAACAATATTTGCTTTTGTAACCTCACGTGTTGTTTATTACAACAATATGTGAGGTCTTTTTAATTGTTTTACAAATACGTAACATTCCACACAAAGTGATAATCTTCTGTTATTGTATAAATTGTCGTTGAAACTAACGCAGCAATTATAAAAATAAATTTTATTAAAATAATAGATGAATTAAATTTTGGGAGGACTTTTTTATTATGAAAAAAATAGTAACAGCAACAACATTAACAGCAGGTATCGGCGCAGCAATTGTAGGTTTAGATCACGGAAATGAAGCAAACGCAGCTGAACAATCTACTCAAGCTAACCAAAACACTACTCAAGCTACATCAGGATCAAGTGCAAACTTGTACACTGCTGGACAATGTACATGGTATGTATTTGATAAAACAGGTGGTCAAATCGGCTCTACATGGGGAAATGCAAATAATTGGGCATCTGCAGCATCTTCAGCAGGATATACAGTTAATAATTCTCCAGAAGCAGGTTCTATCTTACAATCTAGTGAAGGTAGCATGGGCCATGTAGCATATGTTGAAAATGTAAACAGTGATGGTTCGGTTAATGTTTCTGAAATGAACTATAATGGTGGACCATTCTCAGTAAGTGAACGTACAATTTCGGCTGGTGAAGCTAGTTCATATAACTATATTCACTTAAACTAATATTGTCATTAAGTCATCACTATTGGGAGTCATACAAAACATAAGGTCTTATACTTATTTCATGATTTTATGCGTATGATAAATACAGTTATTTATATTAAAAATGTCAATAACAATCTGTTTTTAATAACAAGTAGTAACTTATATAAGCGTCTGGGACATAAATCCCCATTCTTAAAATAAGAGGACCAATCCTTAATATGGATTGGTCCTCTTTATATTTAAAATTTTACGATTTTGACTGTGCGTAGTTGACTAGGGGGATTGTGCGAGCCTGTCGTCTCTCACTCATACGGATTCCCACGGGCGTTAGTACATAACAAAATCGATACAACTTATATTTTGTCATTCAAAAAATAAGATTTATACGTATCATTTAATAGCCACTATTAAATTAACGAGCGATATATGTATAAGATTATAACTTAACTCTACAAACACTACCAATGGAAACTTCAGTTCATTTTCTCACAAATGATATGCCACGACATATTAATGAATGAAACCGATAAAACAATCCCTGAAAATGTATTCGATGCATTTAAACATCTTGTGGTGCAATATCATACTAACAAGAGGTTAAAAATCACTATATATATGTACACATAATATCATTCTCTAGTCGTAAAATAGAAAAATTGCTTAATGATCGTAGCTGAATGATGTGACTCTCACAAAATCAACCGCCTTTTTATAAACCAATAAATCATTTTAGAGTAAATCCTAAAACAATTGTCCTATTATAATCATTATTTCTTTATATTAATGGTATTTAATAAAAGAAAAGTAGCGACTCAATGAGCTAATTATAACTAAAACCATATTTAAAAAGGCAATTTCTATATGATTTCAATAAAAATTGACTTTTCACTTGTCAAAGTACTGTATATACCAGACCCTTTTATATTGAATTAACGCTTACATATTGCAGGCTAATTAAAAGTTTGAGAAAATAGTAGCGTTTCATGTAAAAAGGAGGTTAAAGCAAATGCAGTGGTTTAAAGTTATCTTGGCAGGGATTATAGAAATATTATGGGTTACTGGGTTAAACTCTGCTGATTCATTTTTGAGTTGGACCGGTACGATTATTATCTTAATTTTGAGTTTCTATTTAGTCATTTCAGCTTGTAAGTCATTACCTGTTGGTACTGTTTATGCTGTATTTGTAGGTATTGGTGCTATTGGAACAGTACTGGTTGATATGATATTTTTCGGTGATCATTTTAACATTATGAAAATAGCATTAGTTATCTTACTTGTTATAGGAATTATCGGTCTTAAATTAACTACAGAGGAGGCTGAACAATAATGGCATGGATGATACTATTTATGGCAGGTTTACTAGAAGTTGTTGGTGTCATTATTCTAAATGAAATTGCTCGTACTAAAAAGAAACTGTTCGTAGTGCTTTTAGCAGTTGCCTTTATTTGTAGTTTTAGCACACTTAAACTAGCAATGACAATGGGCATACCTATGGGAACAGCTTATGCAGTATGGAGCGGTATAGGTACAGGTGGAGGCACGCTAGCTGGCATGCTTATCTATAATGAATCTAAAAATATCAAGCGTATTTTCTTTATTGTTGTCATTGTTTTAGCAATTGTTGGTTTAAAAATCGTTGGTTAACGTAACTTTTAAATTTAGTACAGTATCTACTAAAATAAAATGCTTATATAACGCTACAATGATAATCACAAGTGATATTTACTTTGTTTGAATTGAGGGCAATGTAAAAGTTTGTTTACTTATATGAAATTTACTATACTTTAAATAAAGGAAGTGATTATATATGGTAAAAGTATTTATTGCAGGCCCAATACCAGAAGTAGGGTATAACTTGCTAAAAGAACAAGGTTATGAAGTTGATATGTATGAAGGTAAAGGAATTATTGATAAAGAAACATTGATTCAAGGTGTTAAAGATGCCGACGCTTTAATCAGTCTTCTATCTACTAATGTTGATAAAGATGTGATTGATGCAGGCTCAAACTTAAAAATCATCACAAACTATGGTGCTGGTTTCAATAATGTAGATATTAAACATGCACGTCAAAAGCAAATTGATGTAACCAATACACCAAAAGCATCAACAAACTCTACTGCCGAATTAACTTTCGCACTTGTATTGGCAGTTGCAAGACGCATCCCTGAAGGCGATAAACTATGTCGTACAACTGGATTTGACGGATGGGCACCATTATTCTTCCGTGGTAGAGAAGTTTCTGGTAAAACAATAGGTATTATTGGTTTAGGAGAAATTGGAAGTGCAGTGGCAAAACGTGCCAAAGCATTTGATATGAATGTACTATACACAGGTCCTCATCAAAAAGTTGATAAAGAACGTGAAATTGGTGCTAAATATGTTGATTTTGACACACTCATACAGCACTCAGATTTCATTACAATTAATGCTGCATATAATCCAGATTTACACCATCTCTTTGACACAGAACAATTCAAGTCAATGAAACCAACAAGTTATCTTATTAATGCAGCTCGAGGCCCTATCGTAAATGAAGCCTCTCTAGTAGAAGCATTAAAAAATAAAGACATCGAAGGTGCAGCATTAGATGTGTTTGAATTTGAACCTGAAATTAATGATGAACTGAAATCATTAGAGAATGTTGTCATTACGCCACACATTGGTAATGCTACGTTTGAATCACGTGATATGATGTCAAAAATTGTAGCAAATGACACAATAAGTAAACTTAATGGTGATGAACCTAAATTTGTCGTTAATTAATCATTGAAAATTTAACAAAATAACAATGCAGCGACATCACTTATTTTTAACTCATGTTTAAACATCAATTTTTATTAAATCAAATATAAATTGCCCTATATCAATGGGATTAAAATAAAAACACTTTCGTAGAATTCATTTAAAATGAACAGTACGAAAGTGTTTTTTCTATTAGCAAAGTTGATGATTCAATAAAAATTTAAAATATTTTTATGTTAGCGGATCGTTCTAGCTGACATAATTGAATCACTGAAAATAACAAAATAGATTATTACCTTAGAAAAGTTATCTAATAATAGTACATTTTGATATTAAAAAGCGTGTAAATATAATTTTTCCGAATTACATTTACACGTTTTGTGATGTTGAGGCTTTGGCCAATGTATATGTTTTACTTTGCTTTAGACTTATAAATAAATTTTGTCTGATTTGAAAGTAATCGATCAGGTAAAATTTTAGCAATTTTATTTCTCGTTTTCACGACGAATTTATTTGTTCTTTGAGCAGTTTTCCCTATTTTTCTAGAACGTTTCACTATTTTTTTTGTATGTTTTACACGCAATTTATTATAGCGTTCTAAGGCTAAATCAAAATCATATGATTGCATACAATTCGCTAAAACAATAGCATCTTCCATCGCTTGACCAGCACCTTGCCCCATGTTTGGCGTCATTGCATGTGCAGCATCACCTAGAAGTACAACACGTTGATAAACAAACGATTTCAATGGGTTTAAATCATACATATCATGTAACAATATATCCGTTTCACTTTGCTTATCTAATATTTGTCTGACTTCATTAGGAAAATGATTAAATCTTGCCTGTAAATGTGGTTTCGCAAAAGCATGTATCTTAGAATCATGGGCTTTGGCAGAAATTGAAATAAACCAATAAGCTTGGTTATTTAATAATGGTACAATGCCCACTCTACCTTTTGTAGACCAAAACTCTTTAGCAACATTGTTATCTTTTAAATCAATATCATCAACTAAACCTCTGAATACTGCGTATCCTTGATAAATTGGCTTACTATTTGGCACTATTGCTTGCCTTATGTTTGAATGGATACCATCAGCGCTGATACATAAATCAAATGATTGTGAAGTTTGCTCGGAAAATTGTAAGGTTACTTTCAAATCCCCATTTTCAATTCCTGTCACATTATGATTGGTGAAAATTGCGCTATCCGGTACATAAGATTTAATCACTTCTAATAAACTTTGACGTGACATCGTTAAATTAACTGTATTTTTTTTCAACTTAAGTTTTGATAATAGTTTGTCTTTATCATCTCGAACTTCCATCATATCGATGACTTGTCCAATGTTTTTAAGTCCTTTTGCCAAATCATGACCATTCAATTTCTCAATGACATTACCACCAATGCCAATACCAGCACCTAATTCAGATACTATATTCTCTTTTTCAAATACACTTACATCATGACCTTGCTCTATTAATAAAGCTGCTGCAGTTAAACCACCTATACCTGCACCAACGATGGCTATTTTCATCTTTATTCACTCCAACTTTCCCTAATCTTTTAATATTATATTCACATTTGTATCATAACATAACAAAACTTAAATAAAGCTTGTAAAAATTGCGATTGCAATACTCTATAATCCAACTACAAGTAATAATCTTTGTTAATGTCATCTTTTTTAATGCCTAAATTTTTATAAAAATGTTTCATAAACCAAGCGATATTATCATCCCAATCCACATCGCTTGCATATTGATGTTCACCTGGTGTCTTAGGATTCCATCTCATTTGATAAAGTGAGATTTGTTTATTATCAAAGTAATTTTTTCTTACAAATTTGGCCCCACCCATAATTGCTTTTTCAGGTGATGTCCACGATTGTTTCTTTGCAAAACTACTACCAGTATGTACAGCATTTTCATCAAATGCACCTATACCAAAAAAATTATAATACCTTTCACCTTTATCTTTAATGCCTTTAGCTAATTCCGATTTACCATTACCTGTTTCAACTAAGGCATGACTCACTAAATATAAAACATTAACCTCATACTTATCTTGTGCTTCTAGAAAAGTTTTACCTTTCCCTTTTAATACACCTTTATTTTTTAAAATTTTATTTATTTCAGCTTCAGACATAGATACCTTTTCAGAAATATCCATATGGTTTAAATCATCTTGATCACTATTAACCTCCATTGCTTTTTTCACATCTGTAGTAGTAGCTTTAATGAATTTACCTTCCTGTTCTTTCATATTTAATGCGTCTGAACTTACTTGCTTATCTACCGCTTCATTAAAGGTATGTGTTCTTTGTTTTTCAAATAAAGATGTTTCATTTATTATTAATAAAATAGCAAATATAACAATAATTAATATTAATAATATCAACGGTATACGTTGCTTAACACGCTCGTTCATATTTTAAAATCTCCCTGCATTGCATTTTATTGAGTCAATGTGAAATAGGCAAAAATAATCGCAATAAGTACAATTATAAAGGAAACATTAATTGCAATACGCATGCCTTTTCGATTTCTAAACAATGTGTTGAAAATCACTAAGCTAATTGCCAATGAAACAACAAACATTGTAATCGCCATCGCAATATTTAAAGTGATTAAAAATATAATACCAATGACTAAAAATACATTTGAAATAATAGCCATGATTTTAATTAATTTCGGATTGATAAGACTCCACTCCTTGTAATCATATTCTAAGTAAATCATTCTGTTTATTGAAATTGTATCATATTTACTTAATTTTCAATATGTCATTTATCATAGCAAAAAAGCCCTCATGTGAATAAAAATTCACAATAAGGGCTTTTTTCATCAATATATACACTTCATTTTATGATCTAGACATGCCTCTGAGCATATTTAACATATAAGTTAAACTACGATTCATTTCGTCATCTCTCAGTACACTCATTAAGCCAGTGATAGATGTTTTTTGGTTTGGACTAGCTTGATTTGCAACACTTAATCCTTTATTTACTTTATTTAACATAATGCTCAAGTCATTGACATTCAAATCACCTAAAAGGAAAACAAGTGATGCCATATTTGTAATCAATCCTGTGTATTGTTCTTTGTTTAATTCAACTGCGAATTTATTAGCGATAACACCTCGACTATTGACCATACCTGATACTGCATCTAGTATCTTAGCATCGTCCAACGTGCTAATAATGTTAATAGCTTTCATGATACTATCTTTATTTGCTGCAATTGCATCTGTTACTTCTGCTAAACTTTCTTGTTTGATTTGTTCTTCAGACTTTTGCATGCGCTTAATTTTCGTTATTCTCTCAGCCATTATTTATTCACCTGACTTCCTGGGAAAGTGTAATCATCACGTTTCCATTTGTCTTCAACACGTACGCTATATTGTGGTTGTCTTTGTTTATCTACTCGGAAGTTTGTAGGGTTTAATGGTGATTTTCCTCTACGTGTTTTAACTTCCATACGACAACTTGTACGCTTATAAGAAGGTGTGTCTGTATCTTTATCCACATCACTGTTCGTCAATAAGTTAATCGCACCTTGATCACCATTTATCATTGCATTGTTATTAAGTGGAATATAAATTTCTTTGCCTTTTACTCTATCAGTGACATGTGCAATTAGTTCAGCTTCACCACTATCTGAAATCAACTTAACTTCTGCCCCTTCATGAATATCTCTTTCTTGTGCTAGTTCTGGAGATACTTCTACGAATGGTTGAGGGACTTTATATGCAAGACCTGGTACTTTATAAGTCATGTTTCCTTCATGGAAATGCTCTAATAAACGACCGTTATTTACATGTAAATCATATTTTTCATTCACTTTAAAGAAATTATCAAAAGTTAAAGGATAGAAATTCGCTTTACCATCTTCAAAGTTAAATCCATCTAAATACAATGTTGGTTGATCCGTGCCATCTTCAGCCACAGGCCATTGTAAACTATTATAACCATCTAATCTGTCATAGTTCACGCCCGAATAAGATGGTGTCAGTTTAGCAATTTCGTCCATAATTTGACTTGGGTGCGTGTAATTCCAATCATAACCTAGTGTTCTAGCTACATCTTGAATAATGACCCAATCTGGTTTAGATTCGCCTTTAGGTTCAAGGGCTTGATATAAACGTTGGATACGGCGTTCAGTATTCGTAAATGTACCTGTTTTCTCTAGTGAAGGACATGCTGGTAAAACTACATCTGCATATGAAGCAGTGAAAGTGAAAAACTCATCTTGTACGACTAAAAAACCAACTTTTTCTAGTGCAGCTTGTACATAGTTGATATTTGAATCAACAATACCTGTATCTTCACCATATAAATACAATGCGTCAATTTCACCTGCGTGAATACCTTCCATCATTTGGTGATTATCTTTACCAGGAACACTCGGTAATGTTTCACCATATTCTCTTTCAAATTTTGCACGAATTTCATCGTCTGCTACTTTTTGGTAACCAGGGAATTGATCAGGCATGCTACCCATGTCACTACATCCTTGTACGTTGTTGTGACCACGAAGCGGATATGCACCAGTACCTGGTTTTCTATAATTGCCTGTTGCTAATAATAAGTTAGAAATTGCTGTAGACGTGTCACTACCAATATCTTGTTGTGTGACACCCATAGCCCACGCAATTGACACTGTTTCAGCATTAACCATTTGATGTGCAAAATCTATGAGTGCTTCTTTTGAAATACCTGTTGTATCTTCGGCAAATTCCATTGTAAATGGTGCTAAAGACTTATGATATTCATCGAAGCCATTTACCCATTCATCTACAAATGCTTTATCATGCAAGTCATTATCTATAATATATTTTGTCACCGCTGATAACCAAACTAAGTCAGTACCAGGTTTAGGTTGATAGAAGTTGTCAGCTCTTTCTGCCATTTCATGTTTACGAATATCAAAAACATTTAATGTGTTGTTATATAATTTATGTCCACGCTTAATGCGAGAAGCAATGACTGGATGTGCTTCAGCAGTATTTGTGCCTATTAAAACAACCATATCAGCAATTTCAAGATCGTTGATTGAACCAGAATCACCACCATGACCTACAGTTCTAAATAATCCCTTTGTCGCAGGTGCTTGACAGTAACGAGAACAGTTATCGACATTATTCGTACCAATTACTTGTCTCGCAAGCTTTTGCATTAAATATGATTCTTCATTAGTTGCTTTTGAAGAAGAAATAAATGCTAGACCATCAGATCCGTGAGAAGCTTTTACTTTGTTAAAGTTTTCAGAAATTACTTGTAATGCTTCATCCCACTCTACTTCTTCGAATTGATTATTTTTACGTACTAATGGTTTAGTTAATCTTTCCTCTGAATCAATGTAATCCCAACCAAACTTACCTTTCACACAAGTTGCAATTTTGTTGGCTGGAGATTCGTGTTGAGGTTGAACTTTCAATACTTCTCTTCCTTTTGTCCATACGTCAAAGGAACAACCAACACCGCAATATGTACATACAGTCTTAGTTTTTTCGATGCGTTCTTCACGCATCGCCGCTTCAGAATCAGATACTGCAAATAGTGGGCCATAGCCTGGTTCTGCTTTTTTAGTTAAGTCAATCATCGCAGCAAGTGAACCTGGCTCTAAATCTGTCATATAGCCTGCGTTTCCTTCCATGTTTACTTCTAACATAGCGTTACAAGGACATACAGTTGCACATTGACCACAACCAACACATGATGAATCGTTAATTGTTGTATCATTATCCCAAATCACGCGTGGTTGTTGACGTTCCCAATCAATCGTTAAAGTTTCATTGACTTGGACGTCTTGACACACTTCTACACATCTTCCACAAAGAATACATTGGTCTGGGTCGTAACGATAGAAAGGTCCATAGTCTTTTTCATATGGTTTTTCCTTATATTCATATGTTTGATGTTCGAGACCCCACTGATCCATTGTATTATGAATCTCACAATCACCATTGTTATAATCACATACTGTACAATAAAGCATGTGTTTTTCTAAAATACGATCTAATGCTTCTTTTTGACTTGTTTGTACATTATCATTTTGTGTATTTACAATCATTGGTCTATCTATCGTCGTACTACAAGCACGTTGCATCACACCGTCTATTTCTACTGTACACGTATCACAAGTTTCAATTGGACCAAGCGATTCGTTATAACATATAGAAGGTACAAACGTATCTTGTGATTTAATAAATTGTAGTAAATTTGTGCCGGGTTCCACAAGATAATCTTTGCCATCTAATGTAATAATTAAATGTTCTTGCATATTATTCACCCCTATTAATTTTATAAAGCCCGTGTTTATGAATCAAAGATGTCTGACAACATTCCATCATAAAAGCCCCACACTTTTTGGTAATGTTATTTATATTGTATATGTAAATCAATAAAATGTTAAGGCTTTCCACTGATTTTTAACTGTTTAATATAAGTTTTAATTTATAGTGTTAAATATTCTCTCTGAAAATTATTATTTTAGTGACAAAAATAAAATACACGCAACCAATACAGTGGTTGCGTGTATTTATTAAATTAGATACCTAAATTATCTTTTATATCGCTTTCTATTTCAGATAATGAACTTTGACTAGGTACAAAATAATATAGACCATCATCTTGTATGCCACCTTGACCTTCTAATTGATGGCGGTGAACATTATCATTTGCATCTTTATAATTACCTCTAACTTTGTTCAACTCACCTAAAGTCAAATCAGTTTTTACATTATCTTCAACGTGATTCATCAACGAGTTAAAATGCGTAACTGAACTGATACTTGTCAATTTGTTGGCAAGACCTTGTATAACTAATTGTTGACGTTCTTGTCTACCAAAGTCGCCGCCAGCGCCTTCTTCTTTACGACTTCTTATAAACGCCATTGCTTCTTTTCCATCCATTCGAGACTTTTGTCCTTCATTAAATTGGAATCCATCATATGAGAAGGTAGCGTTACTAGTGACATCAATACCCCCAACAGTATCTATCATATCTTTCATTCCATCCATGTCTATCGTTGCATAGTGATCTATCGGCACATTCAATAGTTTTTCTACTGATTTCACTGCCATGTCAGGACCACCATACGCGTATGCATGATTTATTTTTTCAGTTGTACCTTTACCTACGATATCTGCTTGAGTATCTCTAGGTATACTCACAATTTCAGTAGATTTCTTCTCTGGGTTGATAGACAACACCATAATCGTATCACTACGCTGTCCTCCGCCATTAGCAGCTCTTTTGGCATCTGAATCTACACCAAATAAAGCAATCGTAAATGGATCTCCATTATTAAGGTTGGCTTCTTTTTCCCTCAAAGATGACTTATCCCTATCCAATGGATTATGTATTGCACCACCGACAGAAAATATTTTAAAACCTAAATACACAACGGCTAAAATTGCTAAAATTAATAATAAACCCAAAAACCACAAAAATACTTTTGCGGGCAACCCCATTTTCTTTTTATTATATTCGTTAGAACGATTCACCTTTTTCATTCTCCATTCTATATTCGATTTTCTATTTCAATTAATTATAGATTATATAGTAAAATTATTTAATGAACATGGTGCTTAAGACCTATTGTTAAATAATTAATATTTTAAAATAATTATTTTTGATACCCAGATCCTGAATTTAGAATCGTCAACATTTCTTTATGACAAGCTTTGTTACTTATAATAAATGGTCCCGCTTTCGCAAAATCTAAAGTTGAATTATTTAACGTCGTCATTGTCAATCCCAATTCTTTAGCGAATAAAAACTGTGCAGCGATATCCCATGGTTTAGGATTTGTATTTACATGTGCGCCAAATTGTCCTAAAATTACGCGCACAGAATCTAAGCCACATGAACCAATGAAACGATATCCAAATGAAGCATCATTTAAATCATGAATCGTATCATCATTCATTACCAAAGTATTAAATGAAATAATCGCGTCTTCTAATTTTAGATCTTCTGGCTGTTGCAATAATTTACCATTCATATATGCGCCTTGGCCCTTGATAGCTTTATAAAGCTTGCCGTGTGGATAATCATAAATGTATGACAACGTAGGTTCACCATCCACAAAGTAGCCTAATATAATGCAATAATCTTCCTGTTGCTTAACTAAATTTGTAGTACCATCAATCGGATCCATGACCCATACATGACCCTTTTTTGCTTGAATACCTTCATTCGATTTTTCTTCCGCAAAAAGTTGGTGATTTGGAAAATGTTGCTGTAAAAATTGCTCAAAATTTTGTTGAATAGATTTATCTACATTAGTCACTAAATCAAATCGATTTTTTTTCGTTGAAGTAACCATTTGTTTTATTAATTGTGGGATAATATCATCTAATGTTGTTAACCAATCTCTAACTAAATTATCTATATCTAATAATGTTTCTTTATTCATTTGCGACCTCCTCTTTAAGCGAATCACTAAATTTTTTCATTTTAATTATTTCATATGTATAATTTGTTTTATTTTATCATATAAATATAATTACGGTAACAAACTATTCGATTCACTATCGTCCGATAAATGATTTCATTATTCTATACCGATAAGTATGATATTCAATAAAATGATAAGAGGCTGAGACAATTTAATTGCCCCAGCCTCTTATAGAAAGGAAAGTAAGTAATAAATATTGAAGATGTTTGCTTAGTAACTCGTACGAAAAAGATGTTAACAAAACTATATGTAATAGCCTACCCCTTTGTCATCTTTTCGCTACCCCCTTGTTACTAATTATTATACTAACATAAACAACTAAAAAATGTAAGCGTTTTCTATAACTTTTTTTAAAACTTTATAAATGTCGTCATTGTCACTTTTATGCTATAATGAATGTAATATGTAATCATTTGGGAGGTGACTTTCTAATGAATAAACGCGAAAGGCAAAATAAATTGGTACAAGCCATACAACAAAATAAGCAAATTACCGCTTCAGAACTCGCGACAGACTTAAATGTATCGAAACGTACAATTTTAAGAGATATTCAAGATTTAGAAGATCAGGGAGTAAAAATTCTAGCAAAACATGGAAAATTAGGTGGTTATCAACTCCAAGAGACGCCAAATAGTTATGAGCTCGAATTAACTGATAAACAACTCACCGCTTTATTCTTGGTATTGAATGAAAGTCAATCATATACTACACTTCCATATAAAGAAGAGATAAACGCAATTATTAAAAAATGTTTAAATTTACCTTATACGAAAATGAGACGGGCGCTTAAAAAGCTAGACCGATATATTAAATTCAATCAACAAACACATGTTGACTTGCCGCCCATTTTTTCAGAAGTCTTAATCTATTGTACCGAAAGAAATGTGATGGCTATGGAGTATAATAAAAATAATGAGATTATGACTGAAAATGTAATTTTTATAGGCTTATTATGTACAGACGGATTATGGAAAGCAGTTATTTTTGAAATTGGTCTCGGTAAAACTAATGAAATACCTATTGTTGATATCCATGATATTTCATATTCATTTGAGAAAAAAATAAAAACACAAGATATTACTATCAATAACTATCAACAATTTTTAAATCCCACTGAGTCCTAAAAAACTCAGTGGGATTTTTTCAACCTTGTCCATTATGTATATAACGTAATTAGCGTAAAAACAAATGAGATTAAATTATTGAGCATATGAATACTTACACTTGCAATGAGTTTAAAACCTGATTTGATGTATGCATAGACCATAGCAATCGCTAAAATTAAATAACTTCCTATTTCTAATGGAGATTCTGCTCCCATCACATGCATTAGTGAAAATAGAATGGCTGAAATAACCCCCATAACAATAGCATTAAATTTCTTCCCTAATTCACCTATCAGTAAATGTCTAAAAAATATTTCCTCCACTAATGGTGCACCAATTACAATTAACAAAAAAGTAAACGGTAAAAATGACGGCTGATCAAATAAATTCATTAGTTCTAATTCATTTTGAGTTTCATTAAACCCAATACCATTGGGTAACATTTGCATCACCATGTTATAAATTCCACTACAAACCATCATAACAATCGTCACGATGATAAGAAATAAATAATGCTGCTTTATAAATGCTATATTTCTCTTCAAATTTATTTTAAAATCCTTGGTATGTAAAAAATAAAAGCTAAACACAGTAACTACATATGATAGCAGTTGTACAACCACACTTATTTTGATCACTATCTTTTCTGTTAAATGATCTACAAAAATAAAACTAAATAAAATACCAATCACTGTAAAAACAATCATACTTACAATTAAAATCGCAATAAGGAAAAAGTCTTTCCATACAATATCTTTAAAACGATATTTTGTTTTTTCCATTTTTTAATAGCCCCTTTAAGTTCATTTTTAATTTTATAGTGTATATCCTACCATGCTTAACAAAATCAGAAAATCATATTCATCATTTTAAATTTTTTTAAGAAAGGATGCATTTTATGTATAATTTAGAATTTCATCAACTCGCTCAACGCATTAACCAACTATTAAACTTAATTGAAACTTATAAGTTTGCTATCGTTACTCAAAATAAAAAGAAAGCACAGTACAAACAAGATATCCAACAGTTTATTAAAGACGAACTTATCGTGTTTTCAGACATCAGCTTACAACGATTTTCTTTACCCCATTATAATTATTACCAATTCCTTTTAATCCATGACACCAACCCCATTGAAGAACTCACTATTGGAAATACAATTAAGTACCTCGATACCTTACAAAATCAATTATTGGAAACACAAAGGTTATTACAAGCGTTTTTGTAATAATATTTCAAAATGAGATTTTTTTAAAATTAAAATTGTAATACTTTTTCATGTGTTGTAAAATGAAATCGATTACAGCAATATAGGAGTGATAACAATGCATGGCTTTTCTATTTATTTAGGACAACCCATTGATAAATCATATATTAGACGAATGATTGCTTTGGGATATACGACCATTTTCACATCTGTACAAATTCCAGAGGAAGACGAAACATCTAAATATCGCTATTTGGGAGAACTTTTAAATTATTTATCAGACGAACAACTTACGTATATGATTGATATCAATCCTTCATTGCTGGATCAATCTTTTTATGAATTCTTGCAATCATATCATCATGCGCAATTTATGATTCGTATTGATCACAGTACTTCTATAGAAATTATTAATGACATTATCCAACATGGTTTTCACTGTTGCTTAAATGCCAGTATACTTTCTGAATCACTACTTCAACAGCTTTATGAAAAACTAGATGATTTTACACACTTATGCTATTGCCATAACTATTATCCACGGCCAGATACAGGTCTAACAACTGAATTTGTTCATATTCAAAACTCACTAATTTTAAACTATAATCCAAACGCAACGATCTTCGGTTTTATTCCAGGCACTACAAAACGTGGCCCCCTTTTTAAAGGTTTACCAACCATAGAATCAACGAGAGCACAACACCCTATCGAAAGTGCACAGCTATTATTAGATCATCTGACAACACAAATTTTGATTGGTGATACTAAAATTAGCGCACCACTAGACGAACAATTAATGAACGTATTATGTCATAGAACTTTCACACTCACAATTGATTTATTAGATATTCAAGCAACTAAGATATTACAGCAACCTCACACTGTACGACCAGACAACCCACAAGATGTAATTCGCTCACAAGAAGCTAGACACTATTGTACAAGTGAAATTAATACTTATAATACAACAGTTCGAAACACTGGTACAGTTACCATCGATAATAAACTGAACGGACGTTATCAAGGAGAATTACAACTTTTGAAAACTGACTTACCAGCGCATCCTCACATTAATGTTATAGGTGAAATTTGTGAAGCTGAGCGCAGTTTGATTCGTTGTATGAAGCCCAATGATACATTTAAATTTATTATAAAAACAAGGGAGTAGAAATTTATGAGTGATTTAACTACTGAATCTAGAAATAAAGCGACAATGCATTTAGATGAGATGTCTATAACAGAAATTCTTAAAACAATGAATGATGAAGATCAAAAAGTCCCACAACAAATTAGAAAAGTCATACCAGACTTGACTAAAGTCATAGAAATCACTACAAAACAATTTAGAGCTGGTGGTCGAATTATTTATATCGGTGCTGGAACAAGTGGAAGGTTGGGGGTGCTTGATGCTGCTGAATGTGTGCCCACATTCAATACGTCTCCAGATGAAGTCATTGGATTAATTGCAGGTGGACAAAGAGCCATGACTGTTGCTGTTGAAGGTGCTGAAGATAGTACCTCCTTGGCTGAAGAAGATTTACATCATATTCACCTGAATGAAAAAGACGTTTTAATCGGTATTGCTGCTAGTGGTAATACACCTTATGTTATCGGCGGATTAAAGTATGCGAATCACATTGGTGCACATACTGTTTCAATTTCATGCAATTCAAACACTAAAATAAGTAGCATAGCTAAAAATGCAATTGAAGTTAATGTAGGTCCTGAAGTCTTAACAGGTTCTACAAGATTAAAATCTGGAACAGCTCAGAAATTAATGCTTAATATGATTTCAACAATCACAATGGTTGGCGCCGGTAAAGTTTATGATAACCTCATGGTTGATGTAAAAGCTACAAATCAAAAATTAATTGACCGTTCCATACGCATTATACAAGATATCTGCGACATTTCTTATCAACAATCTGAAAAACTATATCATGCTGCAGATCATAACCTTAAAGTTGCTATCGTTATGCATATGTGTGATACATCAAAAGCAGATGCACAACAACGTTTAGAAAAAAATAATCACATCGTTAAGCAAGCAATCAAAAATTAAACCAAATACTTAAAATAATTTATGTATATAGGAGGGTTTTATGATGTCTAAAGAACAAAAACTTGCAGAAAGTATTGTAAATGCAGTTGGCGGTTTAGAGAACATGGAAAATGTTATAAATTGCATGACGCGTGTAAGAATTAAGGTGCACGATGAAAATAAAGTTAACTATGATAAATTAAAATCGACAGAAGGTGTAATGGGCGTGGTCAAAGATGACCGTGTACAAGTAGTCGTTGGACCTGGCACAGTTAATAAGGTAGCTGCTCATATATCTGAAATGAGTGGTGTACGTTTAGGTGAAACCATCCCTCACCAAACTAAAGATTATAAAGCAGAAACTGAAGCAAGAGCCAAAGAAAACAAAGCCGCTTTTCAAAGTAAACAAAAACGTGGCAAATTCAATAAATTATTAAAAACAATCGCTAATATATTCATCCCATTGATTCCAGCATTTATTGGTGCAGGTTTAATCGGTGGTATTGCTGCAGTTTTAAGCAACTTACTAGCTGCAGAGGTCATATCTGGCTCATGGATTACGCAACTTGTTACTGTTTTTAACGTAATTAAAGATGGTATGTTAGCATATTTAGCCATTTTCACTGGTATCAATGCTGCTAAAGAATTTGGTGCAACACCAGGTTTAGGTGGTGTTATTGGAGGAACAACATTACTAACAGGATTAACAGAAGAAAATATGATCACTAATATTTTTACAGGCGAACCTTTACAAGCAGGGCAAGGTGGTATTATCGGTGTTATCTTTGCTGTTTGGTTATTGAGTCTCGTAGAAAAGAGATTACATAAGATTGTACCAAATGCCATTGATATTATCGTAACACCCACGATTACTTTATTTGTTATCGGATTATCAACAATCTTTATCATTATGCCTTTAGCTGGTTTTGTTTCTGACGGTTTAGTATCCGTAGTGAATGGTGTTATTAATATTGGTGGCGTCTTTAGTGGCTTTATTATTGGTGCTTTCTTCCTACCATTAGTTATGTTAGGATTACATCATATATTTACGCCTATTCATATTGAGATGATCAATCAATCTGGTGCTACTTACTTACTACCAATTGCTGCTATGGCAGGTGCAGGACAAGTTGGTGCCGCATTAGCGCTTTGGGTAAGATGTAAGAAAAATACTACTTTGAGAAATGCAATTAAAGGTGCACTGCCTGTCGGTTTCCTTGGTATTGGCGAGCCCTTGATTTATGGGGTCACGTTACCTCTTGGTAGACCATTCTTTACCGCATGTATTGGTGGCGGTATTGGCGGTGCAGTGGTTGGTGGTATTGGACACATCGGTGCTACCGCTATTGGACCGAGTGGTATTTCATTGTTACCTTTGATTTCAGATCATATGTACTTAGGATACATTGCAGGATTAATCGCTGCTTACATCGGTGGTTTCCTCTTCACCTTCTTTTTAGGTACAACAAAATCAATGAGAGAATCTGATAACTTAGGTGGTTAAACTATGACCAACGTACTTTATAAAATTGATAATATATATGAAACTTTTACAAAAAGTGAAAAAAAAATTGCTGATTTTATTTTAAACGAACCTCATCGTATCATTAATATGTCTGTCCAAGACCTTTCAAATGAAATTAATACAAGTACAGCATCCATTGTACGTTTTAGCAAGAAAATAACAGAAAAAGGGTTTCAAGAACTTAAAATTACAATTTCACGTTATTTGCCTGAAGATGCAATCAACAATAATCATATGGAATTAATTGATAATGAATCCGTCGATATTATCAAGTCTAAAATGTTAGCCCGAGCAACAGATACAATGAGTTGTGTTGCTTCACAAATTGAACAAAATCACATCGATGACATCTGTGACACATTAAAACATGCGCGTACCATATTTTTATTTGGTTATGGGGCATCACTCGTTATTGTTACAGATTTATATCAAAAATTATCTCGGATTGGTTTAAATGTGCGCTTAATACAAGAAACGCATTTATTAATGACTACCATGGCTACTCATGATGAACAAGATTGTATTATTTTTGTAACCAACCAAGGTAGTCATAGTGAAATGCAATCTATGGCAAAAGTTGCAACTGACTATAATATACCTATCATCACGATTTCAAGCTCGAACAATAATCCTGTAGCTAAAATTTCTGATTATACTTTAATTTATGGTCAAACTGATGAGAATGAACTACGCATGGCCGCAACAACATCATTGTTTGCACAACTTTTTACGGTAGATATTCTTTATTATCGATTTATTGCTTTAAATTATCAACGTTCGTTAGACTCAATCACACAGTCTAAAATGGCACTTGATAATTATCGTAAACATTTGTCTAAAATCCAGTTTAAACACTAAATCATTGCTGCCATCACTTTTTAAATAACATCATAAACGAGAACGACATAGAAATCGCATTTTGATAAAGGATTTCTATGTCGTTCTCGTTTTTAATCTATCGCTAACACTATTTATTTGTTAGTTGTTTACTTTACATCATTTTGAAAAAAGTCGAAAATATTTTTGGCATTATCAGTATTATCAATATTTCCTTTGAATTTATCACTACCAGGGCCATATGCATAAGTATTTACATCTTCTCCTGTATGACCATTAGTAGTCCAACCAGTATTTGATTTGTCATTAATTGGTTTTTGTACAGCATCTTGAACCTTTTGTAATTGACTTTCATATGCTTTTTCATCTTTTTTAAGATCTTTAAGTTTTTTAGCTTCATCTTTTATTTTATTCATTTGATCTTCTGAAACTTCAAAACCGTAACCATCTTTAATGACTTTCTCCACATTTTTGCCTTTGCTAATTTCTTCAGTCATATATTTACCTGAATGTTTCATTTGGTGAATGGCGTCTGGGTTCCAAACGTAATCTTTACCTTTCGCAATAGACATACCACCTGTAGAATGATCTGCAGTAGCTACCACAAGTGTATCTGGATTTTCTTTTGCATAATTCATAGCATATTCAAATGATTTTTCAAATCCAGACATTTCTGACATTACCCCAGTTACATCATTTGGATGCCCTGATTTATCTATAGAAGCGCCCTCAACCATTAAAAAGAATCCTTTGTCGTTTTGTTTTAATTTATTTACGGCACTATCAGTCATATCCACTAATTTTGGATTTTTGTCTGGTGCGTCTATCTGTAATGGCATATCATTATCTGCAAATAATCCTAATACTTGTTTACTTTTGGAATTTTGTAGTTCATTTTTATTTGTAACCACATCGTAACCATCTTTTTTAAATTTGTTTTTTAAATTGCCATTGTCTTTGCCAAAATACTCAGCACCACCACCTAGTAGTACATCGACTTTATGCTTGCCATTAATTTTATCATTGTAAAATTGTTTAGCAATTTCATCCTTTTTATCACGATCATCAACGTGTGATGCGTATGCAGCAGGCGTAGCATCTGTAATTTCAGCCGTAGATACGAGACCAGTTGATTTACCATTTTCTTTAGCTTGTTCTAATACTGTTTTAACATTATTTTTATTAGCATCGACGCCTATAGCTCCATTATACGTTTTTTGTCCTGAACTAAATGCGGTTGCACCAGCTGCTGAATCAGTAACATTTTCTTTTGGATCATTAGGGTTTGTACGTTGACTCCCTATTAGATATTTATCAAAAGCGGTCTGATCCATTTCTTTAGTATCTGGATTATCTGCAAAATAACGATAAGCAGAATTATACGAAGGTCCCATACCGTCACCGACTAAAAAGATAACGTTTTTAGGATTTTTTGTATTACCCATATAAGCTACATCAGCATTCTGATTTGAATCTTTAGACTCATCTTTTTTCCCTGCAGCATAAGTCCCTTGTACACTCCCTAATGATGAACCGGCAATGATTGTCCCTGCAATCGTAGCAGTAGCTAGTTTATTAAGTATTTTCATATAATAACTCCTTTAGATATGTATTATGACCTCAACTTTATTCTAAAGCACGAGTTTTGAGTGAGTATTTTTCTATTGTTAAATTTTTGTAAAAGCATTTATGTAAGTGTACCAACGTAATGACGGATATACAAAAAAGTCATAAATGATACAAAAAAATGTATCATTTATGACTACTTAATATTGCTGACAAATTGATGTGTTATTATATTTTTTAAAGTTGCTGATCATCACTTAATTTATGATAGCCTTTTAGATAATAGAACAATGTCATAAAACCTAAGAACACGATACCAATAACAACTGAAACAACTGTTTCTTTATTAAATAACATGCCGATTAACACCATGATAAAGAACGCCATTGTAATATAATTTGTTATTGCGCCGCCTGGCATTTTAAAAGGATGATTTTTGAGTTCTTCGCTGTGATTTTTTCTGAATCTTAAATGACTAATTAATATCATAAACCACGGTACCATACCTGGTAAAATCGAGGCACTGTATACGTAAACAAAAATACTATCTGCCCCTTTAATAAATAAAGGCAAAATAACATTTAATAACGCACCAACTAAAATACCAATTGCTATTGCAGTAACCGTCCAAATAGGAACACCATTTTTCATAACTTTACGGAAAAATTTAGGTAACATGCCCTTTTGAGATAAGTTCAACGTCATTCGACTAGCGCTAAATATACCAGAATTACATCCTGACATCGCTGCAGTCAAAACTACAAAGTTAATGAGTCCAGCAGCAAATGTAATACCCACTTTTGCAAATGTTGCAACAAATGGACTGCCAATGTTTCCTAATTCATCCCAAGGATAAACAGTTACAATAACGAAAATGGCTCCGATATAGAAAATTAATATACGCCATATAACACCATTAACCGCACTTTTAATATTTTTTTGTGGATCTTTCGTTTCACCAGCAGTAATACCGATTAATTCAACACCTTGATAAGAACCAATTACAATAGAAAGTGCGAAGAAGAAACCAATCCAACCATTAGGCATAAAGCCACCATGTGACCATAAATTAGAAAGACCTATAGCCTCTCCACCATTACCAAGTCCAAAGAAAATCAAACCGAACCCTGCAATAATCATCAAGATAATAGTTACTACTTTTATCATTGCAAACCAAAATTCAAATTCACCAAAAGCTTTAACTGATACTAAGTTAGCACCAGCCAACAATAATACAACTATAATACCTGGTATCCATTGTGGTAAATCAGGAAACCAATAATTCATATATTCTCCAACGGCGATAACCTCACTCATACCTACAACAACCCATTGGAAAATATTACTCCATGCTGTCAGATAACCAGCAACTGGATTTATGTAATCACTTGCAAAGTTTGCAAAAGAACCTGAAGTCGGGTGTAAATATACCATTTCCCCCATAGCTCTCATCACTAAAAATAAAAACAGCCCAGCTATTAAATAGGCAAATATTACTGAAGGCCCTGTCCATTTAATCGTACTTGTCGCCCCCATAAAGAGTCCGACACCAATCGTTCCACCAAGTGCTATCATCCGCATTTGACGTGCACCTAGTCCCCTTTGTAATTCGTTATTCTCATTCATCATTCAAACCCCATCTCATTCAAATATAAGTGAAAATAATTCACTTATTATGACGCTATTATACTATAAATTCTAAAAATTAAAACAATTATTTTTCATTTATGTAAGCCCTTACATATGTTTTTATTTTAGATTACTTTTAGAGAAAACGCAATGTAAATTTTCACTTCAATATGATAGAGAGCAATTAAATACTATATTTAGTTAATTGAGTATCACTATTTAATTATGATTATTTTGTGAATTATTTCACAAAAACACTGTAACATAGTATACTATTTTTAATTAATAGAAAGTGAGGATAAAGTTTTGAACGAAAAAAATATTAAATGGGATAAAGTTTTTTATGGTAAAGCGTGGGTTCATCATGTCGTAGAGACAATTCGTGCCAAAGATATTTTACAAAGTTTTTATTTAAAACGTTATCTATTACGTGCCATTATGGCTGGTTTTATCTTAGGTGTGATTACAGTTTTTGTATTGCTCATTAAAGCTTCATTTGCCTCTGATCTTCCAATGGGTGTTGCAAATTTAGTCGGGGCAATTGCATTTAGTTTTGCTTTAGTGTTAATACTTTTTACAAATTCCGAATTATTAACGAGTAACTTTATGTATTTTACAGTTGGACTGTATTATCGCGTCATTTCGCCAATCCGCGTTTTTAAAATATTTGTACTCTGTTTTATTGGTAATGCCTTAGGTGGATTGGTGTTCTTCTTATTGATTCGTTCCTCAGACATTATGACACCTGAGATGATGCAACAATTAGAAGCTACAATTGATCATAAAACACTAACGGCAGGTTTTGTTGCCATTCTTATAAAAGGTATTTTTGCTAATTTCTTTATAAATATATCGCTTGTCATAGCTATGCAAATTGATGATGTTTTGGCAAAAATGTTTGTCATGATGTTTGGTGTATCCATTTTCGCATTTATGGGTTACGAACACGTTGTTTATAATACCGTATTATTCGCAGGTGGAGTCGTTTACCAAAGTGATGTACTTTCAGCCATGCCTGCTTTAATCAATTTGCTGGGGGCAGGTATCGGCAATTATATCGGAGGCGGTTTAGTAATAGGCTTGTTCTATGCTTATTTAAACGACCATAAGCAATATCAAAAAAGTAAAGTACAATGACTACAACTTGCGTTATTGTAATGATGAGCTAGAGTCTAACGTTCATGAAGTTATAGTTCCTAATTTTATATGATATAATGCTCAATAGATTTTATTATAAAGGAGTTCAATATGAATAAACATCTATTGAAACGTACAATCACAGTTTCAATTATATTTGGTATATTATTTTTCCTAATCAATTATTTTAGCGATAGTGATGTTTCTGCCGGAAATTTAATGCTAAAAAGTTTACTAACGATTGTTGTATTTGGGATACTATATTACTTAATTTTTACTATTGTAAATTCACCAGAGCGAAAATATAAATTTGGTATTACATTACCTATTTCACTACTAATTGCAATCATAATCAGCGCTATGTTTTCTGCTTTAAAAATCGGTATCATAACCGGATTGATTATTGGTATCATTGCAGGGTATATCTGGGAATATATCGATACTCATAAAAATGGTGGTGATAAATCATGAGTATTTTCATTGGTATTGTTGTTATCATTTTACTAAGTGTAAGTTTAATCCCTAATTTAAAAGCTGTAAAAAAATCTAAAGCTGCTGGAGAAAAAAATCCACGTTTTGCAATTATGGTAGGTATTGATTCTATATTACTTGTATTAGTTATTGTGACACTAATACTTCAATTTTTAAAATAGACTATCATTTTTCATTTCGATATTATAAAACCCCTTATTGAAGCATTTTCCAATGTCAAAATAAGGGGTTTTATATTAAAATTGATTTTGTAAAATAAGATAATATAAGGCCAAAGCTCCCAATAAGTAAATAAGACTTCCAACCATAAATGACCGGAATTGTATTTTTAAGGGGACTTTTTTATTAAAAATAGGTCCTAAAACTAAATTTCCTATTGCTAAAACAATTGGGCCTCCTAAAAAAAATAAAATTAAATAACCATTCATACGTTAGCCTCTACTTTTTTCAAAATATTTTTCAATGATAGCTGTACCTGATATGTCTTTATCTAAATATACTATGTTACTAAAATCTTGTTTTTCCGTCATATCATTCGTATTTACAATAACATCTAAACCAGCATTCACCGCTGCAGTTGCCCCATTGACTGAGTCTTCTATAGCTAAACAATTAACAGGATTATAGTTTAATCTTTGAACTGCTGTTAAATATAGTTCGGGACTTGGCTTTATTTCTTCTACATCCTCTCGTCCAACAACAACATCAATATACGCATCTAATCCTAATTGATCAAACGTTGGTTGAATATCGTTTCTAAAACTACTTGTCGCAATAGCCATGGGTATATGGCGCACTTTACAATAATCCATAAGTTGTTTCATATGTGTAACTATCGGTAAATGTATACTCGTTTCATTATGCTCTTGATATATTTTTTCTTTACGTTCTTGTCCTAGTTGGTCTTCTAGATACTGATGCAAATCTGAAGCCAATCCCCCAATAGATTGACGATAAAAATCTAAACTAACTTCTTCCAAACCATAATGATTTAAATGTTTATTTATTATTTCAAACAAGTGCTTTTCTGTATCTATAATTGTACCATCAAAATCAAATATCACAGCACGATACATACATTTCCCCTCCTATAATTTAACAAAATTGAATCAAATTATTGTCAGTGTATCATATTTTATACTTCTCTAGCCTATCAAAGACAGAGATAATATAAACTAAGAGAAAAACACGAAAAAATTAATGTTTTCCTCTTAGTTTAGAACTTCATATTAATTTTATCTTAAAATCAATGATACTTACCTTTTATTCCAGTATTTTGCAAGTATTGGACCTGTAATATTATGTATTAAGCTGAACACGGCTCCCGGAACTGCAGATAATGGGTTAAAATGTACTGTAGCTAAAGAAACTGCTAGCCCTGAATTTTGCATACCTACCTCTATCGATACTGCCTTTTTGTCCGGTCGGTCTAATTTTAGGATTTTGGCAAATGTATAACCGAGTATATAGCCAATCAAATTATGAAGAATGACAACCGCAAAAATAAGCAATCCTGTGGCTAAAATTTGTGCTTTACTACTACCAACTACAGATGCAAGTATTAATGAAATAGCTACAACGGAAACGATTGGTAATGCAGTGGCAGTCTTGTCAGCAAATGTCTTGAACAGTTTTTGCAGTACAAACCCAATGATTATTGGTATTAAAATCACTTGAACGACTGACCAAAACATACTGATAAATGAAACTTGTAACCATTCATGCGCAAATAAATATATTAAAGCTGGTGTTAACAATGGTGCTAGTAATGTTGAAACACTTGTGATAGCTACTGACAATGCAACATTTGCATTTGCTAAGTAACTCATAACGTTACTAGATGTACCACCTGGACAACATCCAACTAAAATCACACCAATTGCAATTTCTGGAGGCAAATGAAACAGTTTAACAATTAAAAATGCACTTAAAGGCATAATCGTATACTGCAAAACCACACCAATGATTACAGATCTAGGTGCTTGAAATATGATTTTAAAATCTTTGGGGTCTATGGTTAATCCCATACCTAGCATAACAATTCCTAGTAAATAAGGTACCCAATTACTTAAAGTAGAAAGTTGCATTGGAAATATAAAACCAATGACAGCTGCAATAAGCATCCATACTAAGAACGTATTCGTTGCAAACTTACTTACTTTTGATAACATCTAAAACACTTCCCTCTCTGTATTAATAAAGAAGAATGTATCATATTTTGAACATCTAAACAACAGAATTTTCTAAATATTTCGACTTTAAAACCTTAGGAATTTCCAAAAATTTTATACTTCGTTCTAAAGACCTAGTGTCTTCTTTTAAAAAGAGTGGTACAATTTAATAGAATTTAAAACATGTATAATTTTAAGGGCACTAAATATTAATTTTAATATACGTATGTCACTTTATATAGATATGGAGGTATAATATGTTTTTAGATAAAACTGAAACGTTTGTTTTAAACATCAGTGGTTTAAATAAACGTCATATCCGCAAAAATTTGTTAAAACTTTTGAAACAAGTCCACTTTTGTAAATCGTTCAAATTTACTATTTTCAAAAAAAATCATTTATATGCTTTAGAAGTGAATTTACCTAAGCAACAACTACCATATTTGATTAGTTTTCTTAGCTTCCACAATTATTTAATCTATCAAATTTTAGAAAATAATCATGCACAAGACCTACTAGACTTGGATCATTTACTATTATCATCTAAGCGTTTCGAAATCGCTGTTGACGGCCTTCATGATGCATTTATTAAAGACAAAGTTATCGACATTATGAATTTACTCAATCACACTGAAACAATTGTTTATACCTTCAATCGAAATACCATCAACGTTTCTTGTTCGCCTACAGTATTCTCTAAATTAATTCACGCTATCGCAACACACAACATTGATGTTTACAGTGCTACCTACCAACCACGTTTAATGCATAAAACGAGAATTTCTTAAAAACATTAATGTACGACATCACTCACATATACAGTAAAATTGATTTAGCTACCATTTCACGATATTTAATCAACATAAATCATGTATACAAGAATCTAGCATCCAATCATAAACGTCTATGCTTATTGTAATTGTATAGAAATGACGTTTTTTTATGTGGACACTTATAAACAAAATAGAATGTAAGACCCATCTTCGCGCCGTGTATACCATGTCTACTAACAAGCATGCAAAAATTAATTGATGCGTTATTGATAAAAAATTGGACTAATCCATTAATGATTATCATATGGATTAGTCCTTTTTTGTGCATAAGTTTTATATGCAATCTGGTTATTATTTAGTTTTTTCTTCAAATACTAAATTTTCAAATGCTTCTCTGACTTGAGGTACAGACATACCTACTACGACTTGCACATTTTTCCCACTTTTCACTAAGCCATGTGCCATTTGTTTATGCGTAAAGTAATCACTATCCTCAACTTTATTGACATCATTCACTGTCAATCTTAAACGTGTCGTACAATTTGTAACGTCTTTAATATTTTCTTTGCCACCTAGACCTTCTAAATAATAGATTGCTTTAGCTTCAAACTCGTTTGCTGACTCAGTTTTTTTAGCAACTTGTGCTTTACCGTCTTTATTTTTATAGTCATCTTTATTATATAATTTCATATCCTTATCGTCTTTTTTACGTCCAGGAAGTGGAATATTAAATTTTATAATTAAAAACTTGAACAAGAAGAAATAAATCGCTGTAAAACCGAAACCTATTGCAATTTGAATAATATAAGTTAACCAGTGATTTTGGGCTAAAGGTATCCAATTCGTAGCAAAGAAATCTAATAATCCTCCACCAAAGTTACCTACTAATCCGAAACCATACATTAACGTATCCATCGTTGCTGCTAAAATTGCATGTAAAACGAATAAATAAGGTGCAATAAATAAAAATGTAAACTCTAATGGTTCAGTGATGCCTACAACAATCGCTGTCAATGTTGCTGGAATTAGTAATGCTGCAATTTTCTTTCTATTTTCTTTTGGAGTCGTTGCATACATTGCTAAAGCAATACCAATTGAACCAAAGACTTTTCCGTTACCTTGTAACATAAAGCCATATGGGAATAATTCTTTTAATGGTTCTTTACTTTTAGCAAATTCATTTACATGTTCGAACCATTCTGCTTTCAATCCATGATTCACAACAACAGGACCTACTTCTATTGGTGCATATATAAAGTGATGTAATCCAGTTGGTATCAATACTCTTTCTAAAAAATGATACAACCACACACCTATATAACCCGAGCCAATAATAAATCCTTGCAGTGAAGAAATACCATTTTGTACCGTTGGCCATATGATGCAAGTAATTAAAGCAATTGGCAACATGACAAAAAATGAAATCGTTACTACAAATGTCAAACCTTGAAATACACCAAGCATTTCAGGTAATTTTTTACTATAATATCTATTATGTATCCATGTGACAATGCTTGAAATAATAATACCGCCTAGGATATTCGTGTCTAATGTTTCTATACCAGCAATCGCTTTTAATCCCGTTACATTTTCTACACCCTTTTCTAAATTTGCTCCGAATGTATGCGGCCATTGCGTTAATATGGCATTGATAAAGGTATTAAACATTAAGTATCCCATTAATGCTGACAGTGCTGCATGTCCAGGTGCTTTTTTAGCTAAAGATAATGGCAAGCCAACAACAAATACCACTTCCATGTGATTAAATATTGTCCAACCACCAGACTCTATCACTGACCATATTTTGAACCAATTTGTACCTTCTTCAGCAATACTCCCCATTATTGAAGGATTTTTAAATAATGTTGCTAAACCGAGTACAATACCAAAAAATGCAAACATCAATACAGGTACAATCATTGCACTTCCAAATCGCTTTATAGCATTCATATAAAGTTCCCCTTTTCTAAATTTCCAAAATAATTCACTTATGATAATTGAATATCTCTCTATTCAAATGATTATGGATCAATTTACCATCGATTTTATAGTAAACGCTTACATCAGAACAATAGTTTGACGCCATTACGAACAATTTTGTACAATAAGATTATATTTTCAAAACTTGAAAATATTTTCAAAATTCTGAGGTGATAACGTTGCTTTTAGATGAACGCATAAATAACAATTTTAATAAATTAAATGAAAACGACCTACAAATCGCTCATTTTATAAACACACATATATCAGATTGTAAAACAATGAAAATCCAAGATTTAGCGGCTTATACACATGCATCAAATGCAAGTATTCATCGTTTTACTCGTAAGCTCGGCTTTGATGGCTACAGTGATTTTAAATCATACTTAAAATTTGAATCTGAACAAGTCCATCAATTACCTTCTGACTCTATGAACGCTTTTAAACAAGAAATTGAAAATACCTTCACTTATTTGGAGCGTATCGATTACGACTTAGTTACTGACAAAATATATCAAGCCGAAACGGTATATTTATATGGCACAGGTTTAGCTCAAATGAATGTTGCGCAAGAAGCTCAAAGAATTTTATTGACCATACATAAAAATATTATTGTATTACATGATGTACATGAATTTAAAATGGTGTTAAATAAAGCTTCTGATAATGATTTGTTTTTTATTATTTCTTTATCCGGCGAGACCGATCACTTATCCGATATAACGAATTTACTGCAACTGCGTCAAAAGTATTTCATTTCTATTACTACGCTTCAAGACAACACCTTGGCTCAAAAGGCAAATTATAATATCTACGTATCAAGTAACACTTTTTATTTAACAAACGGCATTGATTATTCCAGCTTTATCAGCTACCATATTTTTTTTGAAACGGTACTACGTAAATTTAATGAGCGTATACAATACGGTCAATTCACACAAAATAATTAACATATCAAATAAAAGAAAGCTGGACAAATTAATTGTCTCAGCCTCTTAGTCAACATCTCAATTTATTACACAAGTGGGACTGATACATGAGCTTCTGCCCAAATATGCCTGAGTCCCACTTTTAATTTATTGAGTTAGGTTGTAATGATTTTTTATTGTTCCTCTTCATATTCTTCTAGTGTTGTTTGCAGCTTATCAAATAACATTTCAAAACCATGCGCAGTAGAATCATGATATTCCTTTTTCTTTTGCTTATACTCTAATGATGTCAATCTGCGTTCCCTAGGTACATAAGCTGTATAATTAAAAATCATTTGGGTTATGCCTGGTTCTCTTTCAAACATCTCTACTTCAATTGTATCTTCAGAGTCACTTAATTCAGGCATCCCTATCGTCATTACAATATATTCATTTGGGTTCAAAGTAACGTAAGAACCCTTCACTATATTTTCTTTCCCTTTACGAACATCAATAATTTCATAGCTTCCGTTTTGTACAGCGTCTATCTCTATTGATTTATTCGTTCGTTCAGTTGTCATAAACCATTGTTTAAGAAATCGTTGCTCAGTCCAAGCTTGATATACTAATTCAGGTTCAACTTTAAACAGTCTTTCCAACTGAATTTCTACGTTTTCATTTTCCACATTATATCTAGCCATGATTGTTCACCTACTTTCACTCTTATAACTATTCTAACTCATTATACTAGACTTCTAAACAATAATACTATGAAATTCAACTTTCCTTTATATCCCCTTTAAAAGTGATAACCTATTTATTCTATCGTTATTAATCAGTAAACGTCAAAATTTTCCCTTTTTTAATACTATCTTACTTCTTAAAAAAGAGGACAAACAGTCTATATCAAATAATATAAACTGTTGCCCTTTCTTTTAATCAACTTTTTTATTTTAATCTTGGTAATCTAAAGAAAATTGCAATTAGGCCACAAACACCTAGAATGATCGGATAAATTGAATACGGCATTAATGAAACTGGTGAGATAGACGCAACGCCTGCTGCTGCTATAACTTGCGGACTATAAGGTAATAAACCTTGGAAACAGCTCGCAAATATATCTAAAACACTTGCAGATTTCCTAGGATCAATCTCGTATTCATCTGCAATATCTTTAGCTAAGGGGCCTGCCATTAATATAGAAATTGTATTATTGGCAGTCGAAATATCCGCAGCACTCACAAGTCCCGCTATACCTAATTCTGCACCGCGTTTTGATTTAACCCTATTGCGTACAAAATTTAATAGCCAAGTGATACCACCATTATGTTGTATCAATGCTACAAGTCCGCCAATTAAAAGTGCAATAATCGCAATATCCTCCATACCAACAATTCCTTTGGAGATTGAACTAAGCAAGCCTGACCAGTTGAATGATCCATCAACCAGTCCAATAATCGCAGATAATACGGTACCACCAATCAACACTATAATTACATTTATACCTGCCAGTGCTAAAATCAGTACCAATAAGTATGGAATAACTTTAATAAAGTTATAGTCATATGATTTCGTAGTATCTATCTGAGCACCATGCGTTAAAAACCAAAGTACTATAACAGTAAATAGCGCACCTGGTAATACAATCTTTATGTTCACCTTAAACTTATCGCTCATTTTAGTTTTTTGAGTACGAACAGCGGCAATTGTAGTATCCGAAATCATTGATAAATTATCACCAAACATTGCGCCACCAACGACAGTAGCCATTGTTATCGCTGCAGATACATCCGTCGCCTGACTCAAACCAAAACCAACCGGCGCTATAGCTGCAACTGTACCGACTGAAGTACCCATTGAAAGTGATACAAACATACAAATGATAAATAAACCGACGATAATTAAGTTTTCTGGAATAAAGGATAGTCCTAAATTTACCGTCGACTTGACTCCCCCCATATCTTCTGTAGTTTGAGAAAATGCACCCGCAAGTAGAAATATTAACATCATCAAAATAATATTTGAATGTCCAGCGCCTTTAGTAAATACATCTACTTTTTTAGAAAATGTTTCTTTTTTATTTATCAACAAACCCACAATGGATGCGATAATAATTGCAACATTGAGTGGCATTATTGAAAAGTCACCAGTAATAACGCCCACACCTAAAAATATACCTACAAAAATGATTAATGGCACAAGCGCCCATGCGTTACCTTTTTTATTTTCCGTCATACAAAACCAACTTTCTTTATCATTACTTTTTTAGTCAATCATTCATTTTGCTTACCATAAAAAATAAAAAACTCTTTTCTCATAGAAGAAAAGAGTAAATCGATACATCTTTAATCTTATCTTCTAGCACACTTTATGCTACTGGAATTGGCACACGCATTACCATGTTGCCGAAGTTTCAATGGGCCAGTCCCTCCACTTCTCTAGATAAGCTATTTTATTTATTTTATAACAGTACACTATTCATGCCACTTCGTCAATTATATAATCATAATATGAAATGATATTTTACTTCAAAGGTTATTCCGTTGGCCGAACAATCGTAAATGTATCACCAATCGTGGCATAATCATTTCCAGCTAAACGGCACACGGCTTCTAGTGCCTGTGCATTAATCTTACTGTCTTCAAAATACACGTTTTCATTAATATGAAACATCACGACTTCTCCAATGATTAGATCTGACCCCTCATCAGTATCTCCTAATGATATAATCCGTTCTAATTTACATTCCATACGTATTTTCGCCTGTTCAATACCAGGTACAGTTATCAGTTCTGAGTCGACAAGGGTTAACGCTGTTCGTTCTAATTCATTTTCAGTACGATCCAATGGTGCAGCTGTACGGTTAATTTGCTCCACGTTTGTTTCATCAGTGATATGTACTACAAAATTTTCAGTCTCTTCAATATTAAGTGAAGTGTCTTTACGTTTACCTTCTGAGCGTCCTGTAGAAATCATAATCATCGGTGGTGCACTGTTCACCACGTTAAAAAAACTGAACGGTGCCGCATTTAACTTACCATTTTTATCTTGAGATGTCACAAAGGCTATTGGCCTAGGTATGACACTTCCACTCAATAATTTATAGTTTTGTCTTTTAGACAATTCACTTGCTTTAAAATGTTTCACAAAAATTCACTTTCCTTTCATAAATAAAAAGTGGCTATGTCAAAATGTAAGTGCATAACTGTTCATTTAAGCACGAATCACTTTGAAATAGCCATCTATCAAATTAATCTAATTGTGTACCACCTGTAACCCCGTATACTTGGCCAGTAGTGTAACTTGATTCATCAGCTGCTAAATGAACATAAACGCCTGCTAATTCTACAGGTTGACCTGCTCTGCCAAGCACTTCTTTTTGTCCAAATGTTGGGATTTTGGATTGTGGTTGTCCACCTGATATTTGAAGTGGTGACCAAAATGGTCCTGGTGCAACACAGTTAACACGGATGCCTTTAGCTCCTAGTTCTTCAGACAAACTTTTAGTTAGCGATATGATTGCAGCTTTTGATGCAGCATAATCATGTAAAATTGGACTTGGGTTATAACCTTGTACAGATGACGTTGTCGTAATTGTAGCACCTGGTTCAAGATAATCAATCGCTTTTTGTACAGTCCAAAATATTGGATACACATTCGTTTCAAAGGTTTCAGTAAATGACGCTGTATCGAAGCCCTTTAGTGTATCTCTATATTGTTGATGTCCAGCTACGAGTGTAACATTGTCTAATCCACCTAACGCGTGATATGCACGTTCTACTAACTCATAATTGAATTGTTCATTGCGTAAATCACCCGGTATTAGCACAGCTTGTTGTCCTGCCGATGTAATAACTTCTTCTACTTCTTCAGCATCTTCTTGTTCTGATGGCAAGTAATTGATTGCAACATCAGCACCTTCTTTAGCATACGCAATAGCTGCTGCTCTACCAATAGCTGAATCTCCACCTGTTACTAACATCTTTAAACCTTTCAATCTACCATAACCGGTATAAGAAGTTTCTCCACAATCTGGTTTAGGGTTCAGATCTTTTTGTAAACCTGGAACGGGTTGCTCTTGTTTTGGAAAATCTGCATTTGAATATTTCTTTCTAGGATCTTGAGACGCCATGCTTAATCCTCCTCAAAAAATAATGGTTGTAATTATTTTTTACCCAAATTAAATCGCCCATAACACAAGATTATATTTTTAAGCTTCGTTCAATAATTTCTGTACAAATGTTACAAAGTAATCTGGTACTTTTTCTAAAATGCGTTCATCGGGATCATATTTGGGGTGATGTAAATCATAGTCACTATTAGATCCAATAAAAACAAATACACTTGGATACTTGTTGGCAAACCCAGAAAAATCTTCACCAATAGTTAATGGCTGTTCCATTATATTCACATTGTAACCTACTTGTTTAGCAACGTTAATTGCATCGTCTGTTAATTTTTCGTCATTGATTACTGCGCCTGGTAATCGTATATATTGTGTTTCAATTTCAACATCAAATACTTCTGCCAATCCACTCCCAATTTCTCTCAATCTCTTCTCAATGAATGTGCGAATACCTTCATCAAAACTTCTCACTGTACCTTGTACATAAGCTTGATCTGCAATAACATTCCATGTATTACCACAAGATACTTCTCCAATCGTTACGACTGCATTATCAAAAGCAGATAAATTTCTGCTGACGATGGATTGAACACTATTGATTAATTGACCTAACACGATGACTGGATCATTCCCTTGTTCAGGCTTTGCTGCATGTGCACCTTTACCCTTAATTTTAAATTCAAAGCGATCTACAGAGGATGTCACGGCACCAGATTTCACTGCCAATGTACCTATATCCATAGTAGGATAATTATGATAACCAAGCACAGCTTTTGTACCATCAATGGCACCTGTCTCAGCTAATTTAACAGCACCATAGCCCAGCTCTTCGGCAGGTTGAAAAATAAAACGTACTCTACCTTTTAATTGATCTTCAATTTCTTTTAATTTTGTAGCTGTTGCTAAAATACTTGCCATATGGATATCATGGCCACAAGCATGCATAATACCTTCATTAGTTGATGTAAATTCATGTACAACTTCTTCATTAATTGGCAAAGCATCTATATCCGATCGAACAGCAATAAACGTATCTCCTTGACCTACTTCAGCAATCAAACCAGTTTCCAACGGTATATCTAAAATTTTAATTTCATAACTTTCTAAAATACGTCTTAATCGTTTCGTTGTTTCATATTCATCATCAGACAATTCTGGAAACTGATGAAATGTACGTCTCCATTTTACAAAGTCTTCATATTGTGGCATGACACGTCACGTCCTTTCTAAATTTATAAAACGTTTAAAAATATAATATAGTATTGTTACAATCACAACGCCGAGCGCTAAATTATTAGAGATTAAAATAAGCACCATCGTAAGTATTACCATGAATCCATTTACTAAAGGTGACTTACGTATAAAGGGTATTGTTCGTCTATCAAATGTATTCAATGAAATTGTAATAAGCACGGTAGCTAAAACAGCCATTGGAATATGGCCTATAATTTCACCAAAAACAAATAAACTTACCAGTAAAAAACTACCGGTAACAAAAGTTGAAACTCTAGAGTTCGCACCCATTGTTACATTAAAACGCGATTGACCAACAAGCGCACTTCCACCATAACCGCCAAATAATCCTACTACTAAATTAGCTATGCCTTGACCTATTGATTCACGATTTTTATCACTAGTCGTAGCTGTTACTTCATCCATCATTCTTGCTGTTAAAGTCGTTTGAACGATTGCAACAATAGCCATCATCAAACCATAAAACAATGTAATTAGGAGAAAGTTAACATTTAATATTTCAATAGGGATAGTTGGATAAGGTAGTTTAATATGTATTGAAGACAAATCGTGCACATATTTTATATCAGGTTTTAATACCCACGAAAATATTGTCAGTATAATGATGGATATCAATGGTGCAGGTATAATTTTGATATGTTGAGCGCCCAACCAAATAATAAAAAATGACATGATTGCAACGATATAAGTTGCCATAGAAATACCTAAAATATTCTTTAGCTGAGATGTAAATAATAATATACCCAGTGCATTCATAAATCCAATTACAACACCGACAGGTATCAATTCTAACCATTTATTAATTTGAAAATACCCAAATAAAATTTGGATGATACCCATAAATAACGTTGCTGAAATGACAGCTTGCATCCCATGACTTGCAGCTAAAGGTGCTACGACTAAAGATACACCACTACTTGGTGCTGATACCATCAAGGTTCTATTTCCAGTCAAGCTAAGTACAAGCATCATTAAACCAGTACTTAACATACCGATTGTTGGATTCACGCCTGCTATAAATGAAAAAGCAATTGCACCAGGTAACAATGCAAGTGCAAGTAATACACCTGAAAGTGTATTCTGTACTATGTTACCTTTCCATTGTTCAATATACCCAGCATTACTCACACCATACTCACCCCCAAGCCCCTTTAATTACTATACTATCATAATTGTCAAAATATTTTATTAACTTAATTTTTTGCACTTCTAAATTTCTATTTTTAGAAAACTTGAATAAAAAAAATAAGAATAGAGCGAGGACAAATCAACATTTTTGATTCCATTCCTCACCCTATTCATCTCTAATAATCTTATTTTTAATTTTAATTACAGTTTCTCTATTAAAGTTTTACACGATTATCAAAGAGCACTTTACCATCTTTAATAACTCTTTCTGCATGATTAATACCATAATGATATGGAATATATTCATGATTAGGTGCATCCCAAATTACAATATTTGCTTTATCTCCCTCATTGATGGTACCTGCATCAACGTCAATTGCTTTAGCTGCATTGACTGTCACTGCATTCCAAATTTCATTTGGAGATAACTTTAATTTTAACGCTGCAATAGACATCACCAATTGTAAATTATTAGTCACACAACTACCTGGATTGAAGTCAGTAGCTATCGCAATAGCGCCATCGTTATCTAGCATACCTCTTGCATCTGCATAACCTTCCTTATCAAGATAAAAAGTTGTCCCTGGTAATAATACTGCAACAGTATCACTATCTTTCAATTTTTGTTTACCTTCTTCACTAGATGCAACTAAATGATCCGCAGAGATAGCATTTTCATCAATTGCAAGTTCTAAACCACCTAATGGATCGATTTCATCTGCATGAATTTTAACATCAAAGCCTTGTTTTTTAGCTGCTTCCATGTAAGATTTAGATTCTTCCACAGTAAACACGCCTGTTTCACAGAAAATATCGGCAAAATCAGCATATGGTTTAACTTCCGGCAATAAATCTATCATTTCTTGTAAGAAAGCTTGGTTAGACTCCGCATCTTTAGGCACAGCATGTGGCCCAAGGAAGGTATGTTTCATGTCTAAATTATATTTTTTTGCTAATCGATTTGAAACACGCAATTGTTTAAGTTCATTTTCTTTATCCAATCCATAACCACTCTTACTTTCAACCGCTAAGACACCGTGTTGTAACATGGTTAATAGATTTTTTTCCGCTTTTTCAAAAAGTTCGTCTTCCGTCGCTTGACGTGTGGCTTCTACAGTAGAAAGTATACCGCCACCTTGTTCAAGTATTTCTAAATAAGACACACCTTGACGCTTGAGTGACATCTCATGTTCACGTGAGCCACCATGTACAAGATGCGTATGTGCTTCTACCAAGGCAGGTGAAACGACTTTTCCTGAAGCATCTATTATTTCTTTTGCATCATATGCATCAGAATGTTCACCCGCATAAACAATCTTGCCATTTTTCACAACTACTGTACCTTTTTCAACAATATTTAAATCATTTAATTCTTTTCCTTTTAAAGGACGTTCGGTAGCTTTCGGTAAAATTAATTGTTTAATATTTTGAATGATTAAGTCGTTCATTTTTTATCTCCTTTTCTTGTAATCATTGGAATGTGAATGCCTTTTTCATTTGCTACATTAATTGCTGATTCATAACCTGCATCAGCATGTCTTACTACTCCCATACCCGGATCCGTAGTTAATACACGTCCTAAACGTTTATCTGCTCTTTCTGAACCATCAGCAACTACTACCATGCCTGCATGTAATGAATAACCCATACCAACACCACCGCCATGATGGAATGAAATCCAAGATCCACCTGCAGCAGTATTGATTAATGCATTTAAAATAGCCCAATCTCCTACAGCATCTGAACCATCTTTCATACCTTCAGTCTCACGATTAGGACTGGCTACTGAACCTGAATCTAAATGGTCGCGACCAATTACAATCGGTGCAGAAATTTCACCTTCACGCACAAGTCTATTTAACGCTAGACCCATTTTCGCACGTTCTCCATAACCTAACCACGCAATTCTTGAAGGCAATCCTTGAAACGCAATTTTCTCCTGTGCTAAATCTAACCAACGAATAAGTTTTTCATTTTCAGGGAACAACTTTCTCATTTCTTCATCAGCACGTTCAATATCCTTAGGATCCCCACTTAATGCTGCAAATCTAAATGGTCCCTTTCCTTCGCAAAATAGCGGTCTAATATATGCCGGTACAAACCCAGGGAAATCAAAAGCATTTTTTAAGCCATCATTATATGCGACCTGTCTTATGTTATTTCCATAATCAAAAGCGACCGCACCCTGTTTTTGAAATTCTAACATTAGTGATACATGCTTATGCATTGAGGATTGCGATTCTTTCACGTATTGTTTTGGATCTTTATTACGAAGTGCACTTGCCTCTTCTAAAGAATACCCTTGTGGCACATAACCATTTAAAGGATCGTGGGCACTCGTTTGATCCGTAATAATATCAATTTTAAATCCTTTATCTAAAATTGCTTGATGTACATCGACCGCATTACCGACCAAGCCAATAGATAATGGCTTGCCTTGTTTGCGTGCATCTTCCGCTAACGTTAATGCTTCGTCTAAATCTCGTGTTTTCACATCACAGTAACGTGTATCAATACGCTTATCAATGCGTGTTTCATCTACATCAACTCCGATGACAACTCCACCATTCATCGTAACTGCCAATGGTTGTGCACCACCCATGCCACCAAGACCAGCAGTTAATGTAATCGTACCATTTAATTTGCCATTAAAATGTTGATTAGCTAGTTCACCGAATGTCTCATATGTACCTTGAACGATACCTTGTGAACCTATGTAAATCCAACTACCCGCAGTCATTTGTCCATACATCATTAAACCTTTTTGATCTAATTCATTAAAATGATCCCAGTTTGCCCATTCAGGTACTAATACAGAATTTGAAAGTAATACACGTGGTGCCTCTTCATGTGTTTTAAATACAGCAACTGGTTTGCCTGATTGAACTAACATCGTTTCATCAGCTTCTAATGAACGCAGTGTGGATTCAATTGCTTCGAATGCTTCCCAGTTTCGAGCTGCTTTACCTATGCCACCATAGACAACCAAATCTTCGGGTCTTTCTGCAACTTCAGGATCTAAATTATTATATAGCATTCGTAATACTGCTTCTTGTTCCCAACCTTTACATTCAATCTCTAAACCTTTTTTTGCTTTAATATTTCTCATGAACAATCTCTCCTTCATCGATTTTAAATTCAACCTTTGTTTTGATATTTAAAATATCCATAATGCAAATGGAATTGTAATCAGTAGTGTGAGTACTACTCTTTCAAACCAAATAATCACAAGTTTTCCTATCGATATTTTAATTTCAGTAGATAATATGACCGGAACAACGCTTGAGAAAAAGATAATCGCTGAAACACTCATGACCGCTACTGTAAATCTTGTTGCTAAATCTGCTGATTGTGCAATCGCAGCTGGTAATAACATTTCAACAATTGAAATCGTTGAAGCCTGTGCTAATACCCCTACATTTTCTACTGGAAAAATGCTGATAAATGGATAAAAGATGTAAGATATATATTCGATTACTGGTGTGAATTCTGCGATTACTAATCCTAGAAAACCAATTGACATGATAGAAGGTAAAATTGCTATAGTCATTACGACACCATCTCTCAAATTTTCAAATACATTGTCAATTAATGACTTAGACTGTTTCACAGCTAATTTTGCTTCTAACCAAGACTCTTTTAACAATGGCATGTTTCTGCGAATCTCTTCTTGATATGGTTGGTCTTTATATGTCGTATGCTTTTCAAATCTGATAGGTGGGAGTTGTACGGTAATAGCAGTAACAATAAATGTCACTGCGAGTGTAAACCAAAAATATAAATTCCAATGCTGAATAATACCTAGTGTGTTAGCTACAATAATCATAAACGTAGCGGAAACCGTAGAGAACCCTGTCGCTACAACTACTGCTTCTTTATGTGTGTAACTACCACTCTTGTAGACTTTGTTTGTTATCAGTAAGCCTATTGAATAACTACCAACAAATGATGCTACTGCATCGACCGCTGACTTTCCTGGTGTCTTAAATATCGGTCGCATTATCGGACGACAAATCACACCGATAAACTCTAACAATCCAAAACCTACTAAAAATGATAAAAAAATCGCTCCTATGGGAATTAAAACACTTAATGGTATGGCTAACTTTTCATATAAAAATGGTCCAATACTTTCTTTTAAAACAAAAGCAGGCCCTATATTGAAAACAACCATGAAAGCGATGAATACCCCTACTACTTTGAATAAGCTAAAAATAATATTTGTTTTCGATTCATTCCACCTTTGATTGAGAAATGGATGAATTGCACCAATAATAATTAAAATCAATACATAATATGGTAAAACTGGTTTCACTATTAGCGTAATCCATTGCACAATATGATCAATCATAATGGTTGATTGACCTTGTATAGTCACAGGAACGAAGAAAAATATAATACCAATCAAGCTATAAATGAAAAATCTCCACATGTACTTCACGCCCCTAACATGAAAGTACGACTCCCTCTATATCTAAAAGTATAATATGTTATTATATAGACTACCAATATCAATAAACTAATTATTAATAGTTTCAAACTATAAATACGCAAATATATAGGAGTGACATTCAGATGAAAATTGTTCAATTAGAATATTTTATTGCTGTCGTTAAATATAATAGTTTTACAAAGGCAGCAGATTTTTTGCATATAAGCCAACCCTCTTTAACTAATACAATAAAAAAAATAGAAGCTGATTTAGGTTATGATTTATTTTTAAGAACGACCAAGGATATCAAAATTACTGAAAAAGGTATTCATTTTTATAATTACGCAATTCAGCTCGTACAAAGTTATCATCAAACGCTAGAAAAAATGTATGATTTAAAAATGGGACATGCACCTAAAATCAAATTTTCTATTCTTGAATCATCAAATCAATGGATATCACAAGTAGTTGCTATGCATCAAAAAGAATATGCAGATCAAACGTATCACGCTTCAGAAGTACATGATCAGAGCACGATATTAGAGCGTCTATTAAATTTTGAAAATCATTTAGGCTTAACCAATGAACAAATTATTCACGAGGATATACACTCTGTTCCTCTATATAAGGAATCTTATGTCCTCATAACACCTAAAAATACCTTTTCTAATAGCAAAAAGGTATCCATTAAATCTTTACCGCTCATTTTACCTACAAAAGGTTCCCAAGTACGTAAGCATTTGGATGACTATTTTAACCGATTAAATATTCACCCAAATATTATTATAGAGGCAGATCGCTTTGAAGCTTCAACGAATTTCGTTCATCGAGGATTAGGCTATGCCGTCATACCACGTGTCTATTACCAATCTTTTAATGCACGAGATTTAGATGCAATTGAAATTAAACCTACACTCAGTCGTACCATTTACATCAATTACCTAAAAAAAAGAAAGCACCCTGAACGAGTACTTTCTTTTATAGATTTATGCCTTTATTATTGGAATATTAAAGAATAAAATGATGTAAAAAATTAGCTGATAGCTTTGCAGTACGATTATCGACATCATATTTAGGGTTTGTTTCTGCAATGCTAATCGTAGAGACTTTGTCATTTGGGATAATGCGTTTGGCAAGTTCAAGGACAATATGTGGGAACAAACCTAATACTGCGTTAGCACTTACACCTGGTGCGTATGCGCTATCTATAACATCCATACATATTGTGAACATAATAACGTCATGATTGTGTATAAATCGTTCTACCTTATCTTTTACAGGAGGAGATATTTGATGCAATAATTCCTCAGCATAAACAAAACCGATTTCTTTTTCTTCCGCATAATCAAATAGGCCTTGTGTATTACCGCCTTGTTGTATACCTAATACCAAATAATCTGCTTGATTATCTTGATCTAAAATTTGCCTAAAGCTCGTTCCAGAGGTAGACTGTGACTCTGCTCTGGTATCAAAATGTGCATCGATATTAATGATACCTAAAGAAGCATCAGGATAAACTTCTCTTATACCTAAATACTGGGCATATGCGATATCATGTCCACCACCCAATAAAAACGTCTGTTTATGCCTTTGTATTGATGTCGCAACATATTTTGCGAATTCTTTTTGGGTGTCTTCTAAGTCATCATGATCATGTTCTACATTACCATAGTCATATATCTTGCAGTCACTCAACACAGGTAGATTGGCAAATGCTTTCTTAATTGCGTCGGGACCTTCTTTAGCACCTAATCTCCCTTTGTTCAATTCAACACCCCTGTCAACTGCGTAACCTAATAATCCCACACCTTGGCGTGTCTCATGATAGTCATCTTTGATATTTCTAAAATTCACAGTTTGAAAATGTCTAAATTGAGACTTATCTGATTCGCTATCGACTCTACCTGTCCAGAAATCACGCTGTGCTAATTTATACATAATTCTCCTCCTTTTAAAACAATGTCTCATTTAAAAGTATACGCTTACATTGAATTCAATTCAATTTATGCTTTTATTTACCCAAAATTTATCTACTTAATTTTATCAAATGACAATAAATTATTTCATTTAGATGTTAGTTTTGGCATTACTATTACATTTCAATGATAAATACCTAAATTTAATTTATTTCTGATTAATAAATATGTATAATTAGTGATAAATGATTTTCTGAACCCTATTGGAGGTTACATAATGAATAAACAACGTATATCAGGTTTTCAATGGGCAATAATGATTTTTATTTTCTATATTATTGCTTATGCAGCTCCTATTATACTGAAAGACTTACAAAGTACTATTTCACTTAAGACTTTTGTCTTTGACTTAAGTGCTATAGCGCCATTTATCGCTGCGCTTGTTTGTATTATCGTTTTTAGTAAACGTAAGACGCAGTTATCTGGTTTAAAACTAACAATAGATTTAAAAGTGATTGAACGTATTTTACTAGCATTTATTTTACCTTTAATCATTTTCCTGATTGCTATGATAAGTTTTAATATCTTTGCGGATAGTTTTGTATTATTACAAACAGAAGATTTATCTGTTTCAATTACTGCAATTATACTTGGACAACTAGTGATGGCATTCTTAATAGAATTTGGTTTCCGTTCTTATTTACAAAATATTATAGAAACGAAAATGAACACATTCTTTGCATCGATTATTGTTGGTTTATTATATTCCATTTGGAATATAAATATGGCCTTTAGTCTTGAATATACTTTATATGGTTTATTATATACATTTGCATTTTCCATGATTATCGGTGAGTTAATTCGTGCTACAAAAGGTCGCACGATATTTATCGCAACGATATTCCATGCAGCAATGTCATTTGGTCTTGTTTTCTTATTCAATGAAGAACTTGGCAGTGTTTTTGCAATGAAAGTAATTGCACTATCCACATCAGCTGTAGCAGTCGTTTACATTTTATTAAGTATTATTATTCGAGCAATACTTTATTTCTTTACTAAACGTAGTTTAGATGAAGTTGATAGCAATAATTATTTAGATCATGTAAGTGAAGATTCAGAAACTGCTCAAGCAGATGATAGTAATGAAGATACACTCGAATCTGATAATTCAACAACAAATGTACATACACATAGTGGAGACAGTGAGCACAGTGAAACTGCTACATCTCAAACTGAAAGAGCAACAGACAATCATGTCAATTCACATGATGCTGACTCAAAACCATCGACTGAACATGTGAATGACACAGACACTGAGAAGGATCACCGACAAACACAGCACGATGACAGCCAAAACAATATTATTGATGAAAACACGCCACAAACTATAGAGAACAACGATGTCCAAGATGAACGTCAACATGTTGAGACACAGGTAAATGGCGCCGTTGAAAATTCTACTGAAAAAGCACAGGTGGAGACATCATCACCAAAACATGATGATTCTAGTACTTCTGAGCCAACCATACAACAACAAAATAAAAAACGACAACGATCACCTTTTAAACTTAAAAACAAACATGATCATCGACGCTAATTAACAAAAAGCAGGTTACGCTAATCGTATATTCAGATACAATGAATAAACTTCATGTCTATCTTAATTTATACCGTTAGTTAACCTGCTTTTATTATATTTTGAGTTATGATTTATTTAAAATTTCAACGCCTTTTTGCTTTCCTATAATGACTTGATCTGTAACATCAAGAAAATATCCAGTTTCTAAAACACCTACTAAATGAATTAAAAATTCATGCATAGCATAAGGATCGATAGATGAATTCAATGTAACATCAAGGATGTAATTGCCATTATCAGTTATAAATGGGACATCATCCACCATTCGGCGCATCACTTTTAAATTATCGTAAGCTACTATTTTTTTAGAAACTAATAACCAATTAAATTTATCTACTTCTACAGGTAAATTAAAAGTTTGACCTAAGTATGATACACACTTAGATTCATCTACTAAAACAATAAACTTTTCCGCCATGGCATCAATCACTTTTTCTCTAAATAATGCCCCGCCGCCACCTTTAATTAAATTCAAATTGTTGTCTACTTCGTCTGCACCATCAATGGCAACGTCAATTTTTTCTACATCATTGACATCCACTACTCGAATACCTAATTCTTTTGCGATATAAGCAGTTTTATTAGAGGTGCATACACCTGTAATATCAATCTGTTCATGGTCCAACTTCTCAGCTAGTTTTGGGACAAGCAACTCTATTGTTGAACCAGAACCAATGCCCACAACCATACCGTCACTGATTTGGCTTAACGCTTCATTAAATGTACTAATTTTTAACTGTTTCGTATCCATAATGCGTCCCCTTTACATAACTTACTCTCACCTTTATTGTACATGAGATTGAAAAAAATACATAGTTAAAAAATATGTATAAATTTTAAATTAATATATCTTCTTGCATAATTAAACAGCTAGTTTACAATAATAATACATCACCAACTAGGAGGATTGTCATGATTTATCATTTAAAAGCGATTGCTACAGGAAAAATAGAAGATTTACCTTATAGTACTAAAAGACCAATGCGTTCAGCACTTAACAAAACACTTTTCACCGGTAAGATGTGGCTTTCAAAAACCGGTTTTTCTGAAGATGAACAAGAATACAAAGGACATGGCGGGCCCAATAAGGCTGTATGTTTATATAGCGAAAAAAATTACGATCTATGGAAAGATGATGTCACAGATTTACCAGAATATGCAATGTTTGGCGAGAACTTAACGGTCAAAGACTTAGATGAAAAAGATTTGCATTTTGGAGATCAATTTCAATTAGGTGAAGCGATTATCGAAGTTTCAGAGATAAGAGAGCCTTGTTGGAAAATACAAGAAAAGTATAAAATTCCTAATCTTATTAAACGCATGTCCAGTTCATGTAAAACTGGTTGTTACTTTAGAGTAGTTAAGGAAGGCTTTGTTTACGATTCGTCTCATCTTCAGCTCATAAAATTCGGGGAACATGATTCTCTTTTATCTGTATTCGAACTTAATGATATTTATTACAATGACAATAAAAATGTCGTGCGCTTGGCATATGCTTTGAAAAATCCATATTTAACTGAAGAAAGACGACGTAAATTAGAAAAATATCTAAAACGCGCTCAAAAATAAACATTACAATATGGGTAAATATCCTAAACTAATGGCTCAAAAAAAAAGATTCTTATACAACAAGAATCTTTAAAAATGATATATTGATATAACTCAGGTTAAGTAACTGACCAAAAATGGTATTAATATAACTGCACTTACCTGAGTTTGTCTACTTAATCTATTTTCTGTAATACATTATTATAAATTGCTACTTACTTATCCATAAGTGGTGTTTGCTTACTTTATATTAATTCAAAACACTTGATACACGCGCAATGATATCATTCTACTTCTTCGCAAGTTTTTTCAGCAATTTTATATGATGTCTTAGAATAAAATGGCTGATTCGCTTCTAAAATTGATGGCGCATCTTCTCCATACAAATTAATATCATTAGGTATGCATTGTGTTTCTAACGTAAATCCTGAATGTGCTTTATAAATATTGAAATCACTTTCCCATTCCGTAGTATCATTAAATGTAAATATCACGACATTGGGCATATCAGTTTCAACAGTCAGTTGAAAATGTTTATTTTCAACTGTCATACCTTGCTCTCCAATCTGAAACGGATGATCTAGACCACCATAACGTTTCATTTGTGATTGAATGTCATGATGCTCACTATTAAAAATATCTTTAAATTGAATGTGATTGCGTGCAAAAACATGTTCTAAATTTAGTGGCTTTTGTTTTGTCACAAAATGATCGTTATCTAATAAATGCATTTTTAATGTTGAACTTGAAATACTATGGTTATCGATAACATTATTATCTCTGTTCAAATTAAAGTAAACATGATTCATAGGATTAAAAATTGTTTTTTCGGTAGTAACGGCTTTATACTCAATTGTCCATTTGTGATCAACGTCATAAGTATGTATCACCTCTAAATCGATATTTCCTGGAAAATAATCATCTGATTGTTGAATTGTAGTGGAAAACACAATTTTCACTTGTCCTACTTGTTCAAATATTTCATAATTAAAATAACATTTATCAATACCATTAAAACCACCGTGAATATTATTTTCACCATCATTCGTATCTAATCGATACGTTGTACCATCCAAATGAAATTCTGCATTTGCAATTCGTCCACCATAACGGCCTACAGTAGCACCAAAATAAAAAGGATTTTGTTGATAGAATTCATCCGCTTCTACCACATTACCTAATACAATATTGTTATCATCATATTTCCATGACACGATACGAGCGCCATAGTTTGTGAAAACAATCTTAGTTGCTTCATTGTCTATCTTAATTAAATCAATACCATTACTTTGTCTTTCTACTTTTGCAAACATCATCAATTACTCCCTTTCAAACCAAACATATTATGATTCACTTAGACTTTCAGTTCTATCTTGAATAAAACTTCAAACAAATTGAATGTATCGAACCACAGTCATGAACACCATCTTTGTTTTATAAAACAAGACATAGGAGTCCTGGTAGTTCTAAAATTCATTGCTTTTAAAGTGAATGAGACAACATTTAAAAATGAGCTAAGGTCAATACGCACTCAATATCTCCCCAAATTATTGAGCAAAATACTTCATCCACTAAAATTTAAAATTCCAAAATAGCTTACTACTCCCCTTAGTAAATATCTTACTTATCTATAGTGTAACAACTTAACTAATTCATTATCTATACTAATTATTCATTCTATCAAATATTATTTAAAATTGTGATATTTTTTCTATTTTTTATAAATATGTTTTATTTGGCATATTCAACAAACTCGAGGACTCTATTTTACAATTCATACTTCATAAAAAAAGTAGGAGTGAAACCATTATGTTGTTTGAGTTTCATTCCCCTACTTATTATTATGATACTTTTAAAAGTTATTTGTTCATCTATAACTCATTTCTATAATCGTTAACATATGTTAATTTTTTCCGAAAACACGTTTCATAGATTTAAACAGACCTTTATCAAAACTTAAGATGGTATCTTTATAACTTCTTACTGCAATGTAAAGCAAGATAAATATGGTTACTATTGATAGACTCATACTTATTACAATTTCCCAAGTAGCTACATCAGGTGTTGATGCACGTAAAAACATGATAAAGGGAGATAATAAAGGAATAAAACTTGTAATCCTTATGATAGTCGTGTCAGGGTTTATAACACCAAACATTGCCGTATATAATGCAATGATACTAATCAACGTCATTGGCATAAGTGATTGATTAATGTCTTCGATACGTGAAGTAATCGATCCCAAAATAGCTGCCAATATAATATAGGAAAGTATACCTAAAATCAGCGATAGTATACCAACGATGATTAATTGTACTGTTAGATCATTCGGCTGTACATCAAATCCTTTAAGCATATCTCCAATATCAAATAACAGTACACTTATAATACCTACTACAATGAAAATACTAATTTGTGTTAATGCCACAGCAATGACGCCACACAATTTAGCAAGTATGTGTGTTACTGGTGATATGCTTGTAATAATCATTTCAATGACACGTGACGTCTTCTCAGTTGCAATTTCCATCGCTACTTGATTGGCATAATTTATGATAATGAAAAACATGAGCATAATACCAGCATATACGATAATCGTATTAAATGTTTTTTGTGATTCACTTAAATGTGTGCCATTCGCACTATCTGAAAGCACTTGTGAGCTTACTTCACTTTGAGATTGCAATTGCTTTAGCTCATCTTCAGATAGGTTCAAACTAGATGCCACAAGTTTGGTTTGGATAGTTGATAAAGTAGTTTGTAATTTTTGTTCATCTGTTTTCGAAACGGTATCCTTACTTAATATTTCACCAGTCAATTTATGATTATCATGTAATTGAATGACATACGCTTTATCTAACTTTTCATTTTTCACTTGTTGATGTGCTTGTGATTCTGTCATTTTTTTAAATTTCGCATCACTATCAAGATGGTCACTTTGTGCTTTAACCCCTTTATATATTGAGTCTTGATTGACTACGATACCAATCTTATCAGGCCCATTATCAAATAGATCAACGATTTTATTAATATTAGCTGCCGCCAACATTAATACAACGACAATTGCTGTGAAAATCATAAATGATTTTGTTTTAACTTTACTTTTATACGTAAGTGAAAAAGTAGCCCAAAATTTATCCATTTACCTCACCTACTTTATCTATAAAAATCTCATTTAATGTTGGTTCTATTACTTGAAATCTTTTTACAAAACCATACTGCACAACGATATGATATATTTCCTCTGCAATAGATTCGTCTTCTATTAATGCTCGTATTTCCCTCTTATTGCGTTCCACTTGGATAACCCCATTGATATCATCTATTTCTGGCATCGCTTGATTGGTTTCAATGATTACGCTTTTATTGCCGTGATTTGCTTTCACTTCACCAATCGGCCCTGAAACAACAAGTTCACCTTTATTCAAAATACAAACATCATCACAAAGCTCTTCTACATGCTCCATCCTATGAGAACTATAAATAATCGTCGTTCCTGCATCATTTAAATCTTTTACGGCTGATTTTAATAATTCAACATTAACTGGGTCTAAACCACTAAAAGGTTCATCCAAGATTAATAACTCTGGATTATGTAACATACTTGCTAATAGTTGTATTTTTTGTTGGTTCCCTTTAGATAATGATTCAATTTTCTTGTCCCTATTTTCTTCAATATCAAAACGATTTAACCAATAATCAATCGCTTTAGTTATTTCCTTGGATTTCATCCCTTTTAATGTAGCTAAGTATCTTAACTCATCGACCACTTTCATTTTTGGATGTAATCCTCGTTCTTCAGGCAAATATCCAATTTTATCATATATTGATTGGTCGATTGCTTTATCTTTATACAAAATTTGTCCTTCAGTAATCGGCGTCAACCCAAGTATCATTCTAAATGTTGTTGTCTTTCCTGCACCATTACGTCCTAAAAAACCTAGCATGTTTCCTTGTTCTAAATTTATCGAAATATCATTAACTGCTGTAAAATCCTTATATTTTTTTGTAACATTTGCTATTTTTAAGGACATGACAAGATTCCCTCCCTTAAAGTCTGTTAAGTATATATTGATAATAACATTTCACACCTTAAATATACATTTCAAATTGTCTTATATATAGAAGTTCTCATTTTGGTTCTTTCCAATGTTACAGCATGAGTCACAGCAATGATAGGTACAAATGTAGATGATGCTTTTTCAACGCTACAATATTTTAGATAATGTATTAGGAATACATTATCTAAATTTATCTTATTTAAATGAATAAACTTTATAAAAACCCAAGTATCACGAAGCATATTAACAGCCTAACTCGTATACTTGGGTTTATTTTAATTATTGTTCTCTATACATGTCATCAATCTTAGTATATTGATTTGCATATTTATGGCTCGGACCATATTTATTTGTTTTGCGTTCACTATCCAAACAACTAACGACTAACGCATAAATACCAAAACCTATATAGAATGCGTACATCAATACGATGAAAATTATACTTGCAATATGATTCAAATCTGAATCTAATACAGCTATGATTAAAAATATGATGTAAGAAAATACTGTAATGCCTAAATAAATAAGCGGTAATAACATTGTTCTACCTGTATCATGAAACCTTCTAATAAATATTGCCCAATTAGGTATCAGCGTAGCCAAACCGTACACAACGAAATATATTAAACTGATGATAAGAAAAACTACGCTTATCATAATGACTGTTTCAGATTGAGAAGCAGCAGCGCTTATTAATGCAACCAAAGCAATAAAATATACAACGAACGCTGGTACTAGAAAAATTAAATGCCATAAAACCATATACCAATATTCACTTCTGCGTGCACGGCCCTTGAAGTTAAAATAATTTTTCCAAAATAGTTTTAATGCTTCTCCAAACCCAATTTTTCTTTCCAAATTGCTCCCCCCGTTTCAAGTTCATTTGATATAATGTTTATTTAACTTTAATATAGTCATTGATACTTTAACTACACTTTTTAATTTTTAGTAAACTTATAAGGTTATTCTACCAAAATTTACACATGGTTGTAACACAATTTTACAATTTAATAAAAAAGTTTGAAAAACATTTAATTTCTAAAACTATTATATGGAGGATTAGTAAATGGATTTTTTACAGCGAGATACAGTCACTATCGCCAAAGATTTATTAGGCGTACGTGTCATTTTCGAAGATGAATTACATACGTTTACAGGATACATTGTTGAAACTGAAGCATATGTTGGAAAAAAAGATCAAGCTGCTCACGGATTTAATGGCAAACGCACACCCAAAGTAGAATCTTTATATAAACTGGGTGGCACAATTTATGCGCATGTGATGCATACCCATCTACTTATCAACTTTGTAACGCAATTAGAAGGTGTACCTGAAGGTGTACTGATACGTGCTGTTGAACCAGAAGAGAATATTGAAGCAATGCGCTTAAATAGAAACAAAGACGGCTTTGAATTAACAAATGGCCCTGGAAAATGGACTAAAGCATTTAATATACCAAGACATCTGGATGGTTCACGATTAAATGAAGGCCATCTAAAAATAGATACTAAAAACCGTAAATACCCTAAACATATCGAGGAAACACCGAGAATTGGTATCCCCAATAAAGGTGAATGGACACAAAAACCACTTCGTTTTATCGTTAAAGGCAATCCGTACGTTTCCAGAATATCAAAACGTTCTACGGTACCGCCACAGGATACATGGCGTTAAAAAAGGAAACAGAGCTTTATATTTAATATATGCTCTGTTTCCTAAAATATTATTAAACTATTTGAATTATAATCGCTCATTTTAAATGCTCGTCTATGATATATGTTTTACTTTTCTACGCATTACCACAAACAAACTAAAAATTATTTAGAAAGTTTTTTATCTTTATCAAGTAAACCGAATTGTATCGTAATAACAGTACAAACAACAAATATCACAGGATAAAATGTGTATTTTAAAACTTCTATATAAGAAACATCACCATACTGTTCAACCATTAACATACCACTATCATGTGGCAACACCATTAAGGCACAACAAGCAAATATATCTAATAAGCTTGCCATTCGTTTAGGCGGTACCTTATATTCATCTCCAATTTCTTTAGCGATAGGCGCAGAAATTAAAATAGCTAACGTGTTATGTGATAAAGCAGCAGAAAGCACACCAGACATTAAACTAATCACATATTCCGCACTTTTACGGCCTTTTGCTTTCTCTTTCATTGTCTTAATGATCCAATCAATACCACCATAATATCGGATTAACGCCACCAGTCCTGATACTAAAAACGCCACAAGAAAAATAAGGAACATACTTTCCATACCTTCACCTATAGCTTTCGTAAACTGAAATATTCCCAAATTACCTTGAGCCTGACCAATGATACCTGCCATTATAATGCCAATGATTAGCACTAAAATCACATCTAGACCTGCGATTGCTGCTACAAGTACAAATAGATACGGCAGTATATTGATAAAGTTAAAACTTAAATCACCTTCTACTTTACCCGTTCCACCCACAACTGCATATATCATTGCAGTAATAAGTGCAGCAGGTAGTGCAATCAATACATTCATCTTAAATTTATCTTTCATTTTAGCACCGACACCATTTGTTGCTGCAATTGTCGTATCTGAAATAATGGATAAATTATCACCAAAATACGCACCAGCAATCACAGCGGCACCAGCTGCTGCAACATTTAAATCCGCAGCTTGCGCTACAGCAACACCTACAGGAATAAATGCAGCTTGTGCCCCCGTAGAAGTACCTAAGGTTAGTGCAGCAAAACCGCTCATAATAAATATCCCAGGTATAAGCAGACTTGGTGGGATTACAGTAAGTCCCATATTCACCATTGCTGTTTTACCGCCCATTTCCGATGTCACCGTAGAAAAAGCGCCTGCTAATAATAGAATTAGACCTAGATTAACAATACCGGAGTTACCTGCATGCTCTGTAAATATTTCAACTTTTTTAGTGAACTTTGTTTTTCTATCATAGCATGTCCAAGCAATAATGATGCCAATAAAAATAGCAACATGTCTTGGTAATTGATCAAAAGCATCTTCCTTACCCATTATGGTAAAAGTAATACCTACACCAATGTATAACCCTAAAAATATGACTAATGGCAGAAGTGCTAAAAAACCATATTGCTTATCACTTCTATTAAATTCCTGCATAACACTCCTCCTGATAAACCTAGTAATTTTATATGGCATATAGTATATCAAAAAATGAGTAAACACAGAAATTTAAAATCTCACCACGTCTCATGCTAAAAATAAAATGTGAGCATGAGCCAAAATCCAATTGACTTATGCTCACACACTGTTACTTAATAATTAATCTTACAGATTTAGTTGATTTCAGCATCACCTGTATCTGTTTTAATATGAATGAGATTTGATCCATTTCCTACTTGTTTGTTTTTAAACAAGTGATTGTTAATATCCAGCTCTCCTACGTCACTATCAAATTCTATCCGTGTATTGTTAGGCTGTTTGTCCGTGTAATCCATTGTTATATCGCCCACATCCGTTTTCACTTTAACCGGTTTATCAATTGGCATATCTTTGATATCAATTGAGCCAGTATCACCTTCGAACTCACCCGAATTAAATTGAGTTTTTGTCACATACATATCCGCAACATCAACCTCAGCAATTAAACGGTCAAATTTTGCATGACTAATATTCAATTTCCCTACATCCGCATATAATTTAGCATAATCCGCTTTTATTTGATCAACCATAATCGAACCGGATTCAGTATTAACATTTAAATGACTTAATGATTTTGGTAAAGTAATCGTGACATCATTATGCTTAAAATCCATAAATGTGATATCAACATTACTGTCTAATGGTTTATCTTTCACATATAACGTTCCGTTTTTCACCGTAGTATCCATGTTTATTTTATCGTTGGTGCCTCGTGATTCAACTTTAAGTTGATCTCCTCTTTTTAATTTTATATTACTGTTGCTCAAATCTACATTGAGTTTTTTCACCTCAGCATTATTATCATATACTTTATGATAGTTCTCAGTGACTTCTTTCGATTTTTTACTTTCTACTTGAAACTGATTTACCACACCAATGCCACAAACAATCGTTATAATTAATCCAATTATGAAGAGGATAATTAGTGTTTTCTTCATGAAACCCCACTCCTTTTCACCACGTTTATGTTCCATTTGAGATACTTCACACAAATTAAATAAAATGCTTTAGTAATTAAATACGTAATCACAAATAACATTAATCCCATACCGAACAATGCACCTACCGCATAAACATCAAAAAGTAATATATTTTCAAACCCATTTAAAAACCCTTTCACTAATAACAATATTGGACTTAAAACAAATGAAATTGTAGTGACAATCAATGAAACAACGATACTCAACACGAAAATAAACGGTACTAAAATTACAAAGAAATTTAATATACTTAAACCCATCACTGCAAAAATGGCATTTCCTACGTCACCAAATTTTTTACTGTCAGCAGCTTTTTCTACAGCAGCTGTCGCATTCATTTCTTTAGCTAAAGTTCTAGGATCTCCTAACTCCTCTGAAATTTGTGCTTCTGATTTACCTTCTTTTAGTCCACTATAAAAATGTGTTTCATATTCATTTAAAATATCTTGTCGTTCTGCATCAGAATCATGTTTTAAATGTTTATGCAATTGTTTTAAAAATTCATTTTTAGTCATTCCATTCACTCTCCTTTATAAATATTTCTACAATACTTGAAAATGATCGCCATTCATGTAATAAATCAGCTAACCTGTCATTACCTTGGTCAGTCACTTTATAATACTTCCTTGCTGGTCCTTCTGAAGAAGGTTGGTAGTATGTCGTGAGTTCTCCATTTTTCACTAATCTTCGTAATAATGGATATACTGTTCCTTCTGCAATACTCATATGCCTCGAAATATTTTGAACGAGCGAGTAACCATACTGGTCATCTCTTTTGATTATTAGCAACACAATAAGTTCAAGTGCGCCTTTTTTAAATTGACTATTCATATGTTACCTCCTATGGGAAACCAGTACTATACATTACACAGTAGCTGTCAAACAGAATATAACACACACTACTGTACATTGCAAGGTACTGTGCTATAAATATCCCTGATTAATTCCCCCTTTAATTTTTGCGTATCAGACAATAGTATTATTGTCTGAAGATTACAAATAAAACAATCACTATTTATTCTATTTAGTATTTAATTCCAAACTAGATTTATGCGATTTAAATATGTATAATAGATAGCATGGAGTTTTGTAAGCACTTTCTTCATTGTCATTTTGCACACGACTCCATCCATATAACAAGACACACAGGAGAGTTTCATTTGAAATATAAGGGGGATTGAAAATGCTAGAGCTAGATGCAATTACTACTTTAGCAATCGCAAGTTTGTTATACCTGTTAGGTATATTTATTGTTAATCATGTTTCAATATTAAGAAAGCTTTGTATCCCAGCACCTGTTATCGGAGGCTTAATCTTCTCGATTTTAGTTGCAATTTTACAATCTACGAACATTATAACAATCAAACTAGATTCTGAATTCATACAAAACTTCTTTATGCTTGCGTTCTTTACAACAATTGGATTAGGCGCTTCTTTAAAGTTACTACGTTTGGGCGGAAAAGTACTCATTTTATACTTTATATTCTGCGGTTTTCTTGCAGTCTTCCAAAACCTAATTAGTGTTTCATTAGCAAAAGTATTAAATATTCCACCATTATTAGGCTTAACAGCTGGTTCTATGTCTATGGAAGGTGGCCATGGTAATGCAGCTGCTTATGGGCAAACTATTCGAAACATGGGGTTTGATTCTGCATTGACCGCAGCTTTAGCAGCAGCAACACTAGGCCTTGTAGCTGGTGGTTTAGTCGGTGGCCCTGTAGTAAAATTTTTAATAACTAAGTATAATTTAAAATCAGAACATGCAGAAGAAACAACAACAGACTATGGTAACGTGAAATCTAATGAATACTTACATAATCGCATGAACCCTACTACCATCTTTTTCTTACAATTTACGATTGTAACTATTTGTATGGCAATTGGTTCATATTTAGGAAATACATTCTCTGAATTAACTGGTATCAATATTCCTATATATGTTGGTGCAATGTTTGTAGCAGTTATCATTCGCAATATTTCTGAATATAATAATTTAAATCTTATTGATATGAAATTCGTTGATAAAATTAGTGACATATCACTAAGCCTTTTCTTATCAATCGCTTTGATGAGTATACAACTTACAGAAATATATCAATTAGCTTTACCTTTAATTATTATTGTTTTAATACAAGTAGTATTTATCGTGTTATTCTCAATTTTTATCGTATTCCGCGGTTTAGGAAAAGATTACGATGCAGCTGTAATGATCGGTGGGTTTATTGGTCATGGTCTAGGTGCAACTCCAAACGCTATGGCAAACTTAGATGTTATTACCAAAAAATTCGGTGCTTCACCAAAATCATATCTGGTCGTACCGATTGTAGGTGCATTTTTAATTGATTTACTTGGCGTCCCAATCGTTACTACATTTATCAATCTATTCTAATGCTGAATTTTGATTTTTAACATAGGAAAGATTCTGAGACATAGATCTTAAAAAAAATAGCACTCTGATGATTCAATTCATCGGAGTGCTTCTTATTTTGTTTCTATACTTCATAGGCTCGCTTTCTTAGGCGCAGCTTCAGCTTGTCCTGTTCCCTCAAGCGACTCGCCAAAATACAACGTATTCATATGTCATTTCACATTAAAATACTCAAAAACAAAGTCTTATATCAACCAAAATGATGTTAAAAATTATTCTACATGCATACAGACAATCTGAATGCTTTGGTCTTGTAACTGAAAAACTGCTTAATGATTGTATCTGAAAGTTGTAGCTCTCACAAAATCAAACACCTTCTTATAAAACAATGAATCGTTTTAGAGTAAATCTTAAATTAGATGTCCTATTAGAATCTTTATTTCTTGCTATTAATAGTATTTAATATGAGAAAAGTAGTAACTCAATGAGCTATTTATAATTAAAACAATATAGACAAAGGCAATTTCTATATTGTTCAATAGAAATTGCCTTTGTCACTTGTCCAAGAACTTTATGTCCAAGATTCTTTTAATTTATCTTTAATCATCAATGATTTAATATACAAAAGTTAACACAGTAGTTCATGACCAGATTTACAAAAATAAATTTCAATAAAATCTTAATTATTAATATCGATATTACGCTGCTCTATCCAAGAATGTAATCTAGGGCCAAAAATCAATTTAGCGCGTTTTAAATCATTTATCGTAGGCGCATTTAACATCGTCATAATTTTTCTCATATGTTCAGTAAATTGCTCAGTATAGTTTAATGTTTCTGTAATACCATAATTTTCAACTTGATTTAAAAATGGGCGCGACATACCCACCGCACTTGCCCCAAGCGCTAAACATTTCACAGCATCTAAAGGAGACCGTACGCCACCACTAGCAAGTATATTCATATCTTTTTGATAAGCAGTGCTTTCTAATAATGATTCCACAGTTGTTTGTCCCCACATACTTAAATAGTCCATGTCCTTGTAGGCACGTCTTTCATTTTCAATATCTACAAAGTTCGTACCACCACGTCCGCTCACGTCTACATATCTTATGCCAATTTCATTTAAGTTTTTGATTGTTTCTTTACTCATACCAAAACCTACTTCTTTGACAATCACTGGAACATCTATCCGCTTCACAATTTGTGCAAGATTGTCCATCCATGTAGAAAAAGTTCTATTACCTTCAGGCATGACTAATTCTTGAGGTGCATTGACATGTACTTGTAATGCTTGAGCATCAAGCAATTGAACTGATTGAACAGCTTTATCAACAGGCACATCGGCGCCGACGTTACTAAATATGATACCTTCAGGATTGGCCTCACGCACGATTGTAAATGATGATGCCATATTGCTATTACGTAACGCCGCATGTGTAGAACCTACTGCCATTGCCATACCACTTTCACGTGCCACGATCGCCAATTTTTCATTAATTTGTTTCGTCCATTCGCTGCCACCAGTCATCGCATTAATATAAAGTGGTTGACTGAGCGTGAAATCTTTTAGCGAATGTTCAAGATTAACATCACTCACATCTATACTCGGAATAGAATCATGTACAAATCGAATTTCATCAAAATCTGAGATTGAAGCATCTGTTTGTGCCATTGCAATCTCAACGTGTTCATTTTTTCTTTGTTCTCTTTTTAAATCACTCATTATTTACTCCTACCTCAAAAATTTTAATTTTGTCAGTTTTCAAACTGCGTCATTAATTTCATACCATGAGACTAAAACCATTTTTCTTTTTTAAAATAAATCACACAACCTATACTAATACAAAACATTAGTGCTAAGACAAAATAATAACCATATCGCCATTTTAATTCTGGCATGTTTATAAAATTCATACCATAAATACCTGTAATTAATGTCAATGGTAAAAATACAACTGACACTAAGGTGAGGACTTGCATAATTCGATTCATTTTATATGAAGCATACGATGTCAAATTATCTTTTATTTCGTTTGTCATTTCTTGGCATATTTTCAAAATATTTTGTTGTTTAATCATATGATCGTCAATATGTTGAAGATAAAGCTGGCTCTTATCATCTAAAAATAATTGATGACTTTCTTTTAATTGATTGACTAATTCTGTCATGGGATAAATGATGCGCTTTAATTTAATTAATTCCGATCGTATCTTAAATACATTGTCCATCTCAAATTTCATAGAACTCTTTGTATTTTCACTATCTTCAAATTCATATACCTTATCTTCGATAGCATAAACGAAATCAAAGTAACCATCTACTAAACAATCCAGCACCAAGATAAATATATGAGTTGGGAGAATGTTATTTGTCATTTGTGTTTTAATAGTGGTTTCAATCTTCTTTAAAATATCAAAAGGTTGATGATGGTATGTAATAAGTAAACGATCTTTTATAAAAATATTTAATGCTTTTGCATTGAAATCTTCAGTTTTCACATCATGTACTACAATGTACTGATATGTGTCATAAGCTTTGTATTTAGCTCTCGGTGTCCCGTTTACTGTATCATCAATTTCAAGTTTATTAAAGTTAAAACGTGTTTTTAAAAATGTATTTTCTGCCTCAGTCGGTTGATTAAAATCACACCATATAAACTGCGCTGTTTTCGGAATATCTTCTAAACAATTAGCGCTTGTGAGTTTATTTTCAGACGATAAGTATCTCATTGTGATAGCCATAGGTCACCCCTATAATCATTTTCTTTATTTTATCATGAAATGCTATTTGTGTATGTTATATACAATTTTTAGTAAACTTAGGTTAGTAAAATTAATATATATGCTTAATCTAACAATTAAAGTATTAAAGGAGATGTAACGATGAGCAATCCTTTCACATTTTCCAACAATGTGACACCCGATATGATTGACCATAATGGACATGTACATGATGCAAACTATAATATGGTTTTCAGTGAGGCAATTAATCAATTTAATTATACACATGGCTTATCTTTAGCTGAACGTGACAAGTTAAATTACACATTATTCACTGTTGAAGAACAAACAGCTTATTTATCAGAATTAACAGAAGGTGATACATTTACCATTACAATATACATCTATGATTATAATGAAAAAAGCTTGCATTTCTTTTCCATCATGACAAACCAAGATGGTAGCAATATAGCAACAAATGAAGCAATGATGTTAGGAATTGATCGCACAATTAATAAAACAGCGCCCTTCCCTAAATCATTTGCTGACCAAGTTAGCAATTATTATGATAATCAACAATTAATCGAATGGCCTAAACAATTAGGTCATAAAATCGGTATCTCAAGATAAGGAGTGCTTAAGATGTCACAAAGTATAATCGACGCAATCAAAGTGCAGCTTTATGATTTAAACGATGATATGAAAGCTGGGCTTAGCGAACTTAACCAAAACAAACAGCTAGTTATTAATGGTCCTGATCATCAATTGATTAAGCGCGGATTTGATATCAGTTATTACCAAGGTCAGAAACAAGCGATAGATACGATTCATTCATTAGTCGAACAAATTGATGTAGAAGAAGATTTAGTTCAACGCTACAGAACTTTTGTTCAAGAAGAAAAACAACTGTATAAAAATAATCTCTCAGAATTTAAAAATATGGATGAGCCAAAGCAAGATTTCAATGAATTTATAGCACTCTACTATAAATTAAAAGGGACACAGACTATTTTAACTGTCATTGATACAATAATGAACGAACACTACTAATTCATTGAACTATTAGAAACATATAAAAACAGACGCAAGGCAGTATCAACACATTTATGTTTGATGTCTACCTCGCCTCTGTTTTTAATTTTTTATAGACTTATCATGCTTCTAGAATTCAGTTATATGCTAACGCATTAACGTTTATCATGAATTGTATTGACGATTTCTTTTACAACTTTATGAGATTCTCTAATAGGTAATAATGCGAATGCATTCACCATTTTTTTAAAGGTATACAGTTGTACTGGTTGACGCATATCTTCTAACATATAAGCTAACCTTTTCATATCTGGTAAATAAATCTCTCTTCCACCACCAAATATATATATAGGCGGTAAACCAAATAATTCTCCATAAATTGGTGATAATCTACTATCATTCAATGGAAGATTATTGGACCATACTTTCATAATTTTTTGTAAACCTTCTATATTTATGATGACATCTTTATCGATTAAATCATCTGTAATATTTTCATTATTCAATTGAGCATCTAACATAGGTGAAAACAAGTACAATTTAGCTGGCAAAGGTTGATTGTTAGATTTTAATTGTTGCACAAAACTCATCGCTAATGCACCGCCAGTACCATCACCCATCACAATAATATCTTCATTACTGCATTCTGTTAATAATTGTTGATACACTTTATGAATCGCAGCATATGTATCCTCAACATGATATTTAGGTGCTTTTGGATAAATAGGCAATACAACTTCGTATAAAGTACTTAATGCAAGTTTATCCATAAATCTCCAATGAAAAGCTGAAGGCTGTAAAATATTATACCCACCATGAATATAAAGTATTTTCTTTTGTTGGCTATGTCTAAAACGAAATCTGAACAACTGCATATCATCCATCATTTGTTTTTCTAAATCTGATTTTACATTTAACGTTTCAGGTTGTTTGTGCTTTTTTTCATTCATCGTTAATCTTTTTTGTAAAAATTTTTCAAAGCTTTGTTGGTTATCAAATATAATTGAACGATGTGGTAATAAGTATTTATTAACAAATTTTGTTGTTAGTCTTGATTTCATATATAATCATCCCTATCTTTTTGTAACAAATTTTAGAATTATAGAATTTTTGTTTCAATTCAGTATTTAAAATAAATTATATGATAAAATAAAAATAATGACATAAACGAGAAGTTATAATAGATATTGAAATTTTAAAAATATGACAATTCATACTAAAAATTAAAATATTCAACTACATTGGTTAAAATGTAACAGTTATCACATATTATAACAAAATAAAAGTCATAAAATAACTAGATCCCCCATCTAATGTTATGAAAGGAGTAAGTTATGACCGCAAACAATCACCAATTTAAAGATTTTGAACACACTTTAACGAATGAAACAATGCAACGAGGCACTCGCTATGGAAAAAAGAAAAAATCTTGGGTTAGCCTTATTATACAAGTAATCGTCTTAATTCTAGTTGCAATTTCTGGTTACAGTATGTTTAAAGAGCCCATATTCAATTTAGTTTTCGTAGATAAATCGGTTAATTTTAAAGAATTAACGAATTTTCAAGAAACTATCAATAACTTAACACATTTAAATATAAATATAGAAAGCATTGATAACTTACAAACAAGTATTGATCGCTTAATACTTGTATTTTATATATTTTTTATCGCCTGTATATTAAGTTTAATCTTAACTATTTTTACATTATTTTTTAATAAAACGATTTTGAAAATAGTTAATATGTTTATCATAGCGATCATGCTTGCAATTACTTTTGGTTTTTCTGCATTAATTAAAAATATTGCTACAAGAATTGCCGATTCAATGAATCAATATTATATAACTGTTGATTCAAACCAAATATTAACAGAAGCAAATGCAATCCATAACGCTTTTATTTTATTAAGTTGTAGTATTGCTTTACTTTTAATTAGTTTATTCTTTAGAAATCGGAAACCAAGAATTTAACTTCGTTCAAATTTTATCAAAAAGCTGCTACATATAGTATATTAAGCCCGAAAATGTATGCCAAAGTTCATTTTCGGGTTTCTTTTATACCTATAGATCGATGCACCAATCGATTAATACATTTGATAAAATTAAAGTCAAAACCTAAAAGGTCTCAACTTAATTATCAAATTTATTTAGACCACGTGGCTTTTTACTTTTAATGTATTTAATACTAGTAATTATCTGAGTCACAAAAGTATTCATTATAAGAAAATAGTAACGCAGACTTTATTAAAGATTAAAAAAGCGACAATTTCTATACAACTGTTATAGAAATTGCCGCTTTTTCGTTAGTCAGAAATGTTATATCACTGATTCTTTTTCTTATTCTTCATTTGAAATGTAATGTGACTTGCCTTTTAAGAACAAGCTCAAAATAAATGCCAACGCACTTAACAAAGTAGCGATTAAGAAAGCACTATTTACGCCGTTAATTGAAGCTAGCTTTTGCACAAACTCTAAAACTTGAGAAGTTGCCATTTGTTCTCCACCCATTGCTTGAGCCATTTCTTGTAAACGGTCTTTAATAAATGGATTTGTTTTATCTAAATCCTGTGTATATGATGCAATATGTTGAGTTGTTTGTGTAGACATGACTGTAACTAGTAATGCCGTACCAATTGAACCAGCCAATTGTCTCAATGTATTAGTTAATGCATTGCCGTGTGCGATGAGTCTTTGTGGTAATGCGTTCATACCAGCAGTCATTATTGGCATCATGATAAAACTCATACCAAATGAACGAATGATATAAATAACCATTAAATGACCATACGTTGTATTCATATTTAATTTTGTTAATTCCCACGTAGCATAAGTCATAATGGCTGTACCTACTAAAGCTAGTGGTTTAATACCTATCGTATCTAATAATTTTCCTGCTATTGGGCCCATTATACCCATTATTAGAGCACCTGGTAATAATAATAAACCTGATTGTACTGGTGTAAAACCTCTTAAGTTTTGTAAGTAAAGTGGTAATAAAATCATACCACCAAATAAACTCATGGTTACAATCATGTTAATAACTGTTGTTAATGTAAAACCTGAGTATTTTAAAACTTCCATGCTTAGCATTGGCACACGCATTGTAAGCTCTCTAATTACAAAAGCAATAATAAAGATCACACCAATAATAAGCGACACTACAACTATTGGAGAACTCCACGTGTTATTTCCCGCTTCACTGAAGCCGTATAATAACGCACCAAATCCAATTGTACTAAATATGATGCCGGGGATATCTGCTTTAGGGTTTGTAGTAACTTGATATACTCTAAACCATATATAAGCGATAGCCAATGAAATAAGCCCTATAATGAACATGCCATAGAACATCACGTTCCAATGATAATTTTCTACAATATATCCTGATAATGTTGGTCCTATTGCAGGTGCTAAAATCATTGCTATACCGAGTGTTCCCATTGCTGCGCCACGTTTTTCAGGTGGGAATATAGTCATAAATACATTTGTACCGAGTGGCATTAAGACACCTGCACCAATAGCTTGCAGTACTCGGCCAACCATCATTATTGTAAATGAACCTGATATACCACAGACTAACGAGCCAATCGTGAATAATGTCATCGCTATTAAGAATAATTTACGATACGAATATTTATTAAATAAATAAGCACTGATTGGTATTAGAATACCATTCACAAGCATAAAGCCTGTCATAAGCCATTGACCTGTATTAGCAGAAATATTAAAATCTGTATTTATTTTAGGTAATGCAACATTTAATAACGTTTGGTTTAATATAGCTATAAACATACCGAAAATCATCGCTATTAAAACTTTACCTTGAGAAGTGCCTTTTCCAAACATAAATGAACTATGTTTAGCTTTTAGCTTTTCATTTACCTGTGCTTCTTCAGAATTCGGATTGATTTGTTCATGATCCGAATCATGTTGTGTCGATGATTCAGTAGCGTCACTATCAGAGTGCGTTGCCTTTTCTGGCTTTTCGTCTATTGATTCATCTTTGTTTTGTTCTTGATTTTCTGTTGTTGTTTTGTCGTCTTTAACTTTAAATTTAGATTGATAACTTTCGTTAGAAGCAATGCTTTCATGCTTAGATTGTTCCATTTTTCTGGCAGATTTTTGCTTATTTCTTTTCATGATAAAGAAATTTAGTCCGCCGACAAGAATGAGCGCTATGACTACGTAAACAATAATGAAGGTCATTGTCATTTTAAGACCCCCTTAATTTTTATGAATTTTTACTTCAGCGTTCATTCCTGGAACAACATTTTTAGATGGTTTTGAATCTAGTGAAATTTTCACTGGTACCACTTGTGATACTTTTGTATAGTTGCCATCACTGTTTGATGAAGGCATCATTGAAAAGCTTGAAGCAGTTGCTTTGCCTACTTCTTCTACTTTACCTTTTAATTCAGCGTCTTCACCATCTAATTTAACATTTACATCTTTACCTTCCTCAACGTCTGCAATATCTTTTTCATCCACGTTAGCAGTTATATAAGAATCATCTAAATTATAAGCATAAGCGATTGGTGTGCCAGCTTGAGCCATTGAACCTTCCATGCCATCAACTTTTACAATTGTGCCATCTTTAGGCATTTTAATACTCATATCTTGAGATTGACCGCCTTCACCTTTAGCAGCAATCTCTGCAACTTTGTCACCTTTGCTTAATTTTTCATTATTTTTGACATCAAGCGATTTGATTTCGCCAGAAGCTGGAGCTGATATTTTAATTTGTTCTCCATCCACTTTAGCATTATCCGTACTTACAAAAGATGTTGCTTGATTATAAAAATGGAATCCTACGACACCAATAATTACAAGTACAACAATGGTAATGACATTGATTAATACCATTTTCTTCATGATACTTTCCTCCTATTTGCATTTAAAATTCACCTTGTATATTATAAAGAGATGAAATTTAAAAGTATACCGACACTTAAATAAAATGTGTTGGGTACGTTATTTATGTTCTATGAAGGAGTTATTATGAAACAAAATGCTAAACGTAAAATCATCCATAATATGATTGCATTACTAGAGCTACATCCGTTTGAAAATATAACTATCAAAATGTTATGTGCATATAGTGATATAAATAGGACAACTTTTTATGATTACTTCGTAGATAAATATGATCTTTTAGCTACAATACAGTCACACCATATTCAGAAATATAAAAAACTATTAGAAAATCTATATAAAAGTTCAGAAGAGATTGCAGATAATTATTCGAAACTATATCAGTTTTTCAAAATCATTTTACGCTATATTAAACGCCATTATGGCTATTTCCATGCTATTTTAGTCACATATCCTAATCGAGACTTGTTTTTTGAATATATGCATGCCACGCGTGATACCTATATTAAAATTTTGGATGACTATACCAGTGTTATAAATAAAAAACAATTTGTAATTTACGCACTAGGTGGCCAAATGGGTCTTGTTTATACTTGGATTAAAGAAGGATGCAATCAACCGGTAAATGATTTAGCTCAAATTTTATTAGCTAATACAATTAAGTTGAATCGTTAAGTCATTTCCTAATAAATGATCTAATTAAAAAGACTACTAAATTTCTACAAAATAATAGAAGTTTAATAGTCTTAGATTATTTCTAATTCAAATATATAGAACAGCTTGATACCTACCATGCAACATCATGTCAATGCTATACTTCACCTTGGCTTAGCAAAATTCTAGCCTTCGCCACTTCGAATCATTCCTGCAAAATAAATTAGCTTGGGATAAAAATCTAATTTGTTTAAAATGACATTATTGCTACATCCATGAATGTAAGCGCATGTTTAAATCAACTTAAAGTACTTGACTTGAAACACATGCACCAGCTACTTACCAAAATACTAAAAAGATTTTATTTCATCCTCTCTTAGGCTCACTTGCTTGTTCTAAATACAAAATAACTCATCACTTGCAACACTATGAGTAATATACCTGCAATTAGGATAATTGTGACATAAGGTACATAATTTTCTTCTCCCATTAAACCTACGAGAGGTGAAATCACCCCACCTAATAAGTATTGGATAAGTCCAAGTAAACTTGATGCGCTTCCATTACCCCCAGTACGTTCATCCATTGCTATAGAAAATCCCAGTGTTGCTACACCAGTAACCGGTGCAACAAGAATAATAAAACCAAAGCATAAAATCCATATTGACAAGTGATTTACTAAAGTAAACGTTACACTCAGAATTCCTACTAATTGAATCAATGTCAAAATTCGTAATAACATTTGCCTATTTATAAAATCAACCAACTTACCAGTCAATTGACTTGAAACAATCAGACTTATACCAACAACTGCAAACATAATACTAAATTGCTGTGGAGACATACCATAAATATGTTGAGTAATAAATGGAGAGGCTGAAATATAACTAAACAATATGATAAACGTAACCCCTTGAATCAACATTGGTAATACAAAACGTGGTGCTTCTAATAATTGTAAGAAATTCTTAAAAATACTTCCCATATGAGGGCTATCCCTATGTTCAATTGATAATGATTCTTCCACTTTAAACATTGTTCCAAAAAACATGAGCATGCCAAATATGGTAAGTACGACAAACACCATATGCCAAGTTGAAAATGATAAGATCACACCACCTAAAGCGGGTGCTAATACAGGTGCGACGCCATTGACTAACATGAGTAAAGCTAAAAATTTCGTTAATTGTTTACCACTGTATAAATCGCTTGATATTGCTCTAGAAATAACTGCGCCTGCGCCTCCACAAAAACCTTGCACAAATCTTAAAATGATCATCCACCAAATATTGTTTACAAAAATAATTCCTAAACTTGCTAATGTAAATAACAACATCGCAATCATAAGTGGTTGTTTACGTCCGATGGAATCAGAAATAGGACCAGTAAATAAATTCCCAATAGCTAAGCCAATCATAAATAAAGATAAAGTTAATTGTGCATTTGAAGTTGTCGTATTAAAATCAGTCTGAATTTGAGGTAAACCAGGTAAAAACATATCTATAGATAAAGCACCAATTGCAGTTAATACACCTAGAATTAAAATAAAAATAAGTGATTGCTTTTGTTGTTGATTGTCTGACATCTTATAACTCCTTCAAATATTACTTAAAATACTCAATTCGACGATAACTACATTTAATTATGTATTTCTTACTGACTTATTACAATATTATGAATAAGCATTATTACCATTATAGCTTTAGCTCAAAAACAAAGAAAGCGTCAATTTCTACTAACTGTTATAGAAATTGACGCTTATACATGAGTCAGAATGAGTTTATTCTCAAATTGCTCTATTTTTCTACTACTACATTTATCAAAGTGATATTGACAAGCATTTCACTACATTACTATTCCGAATATTTCACTACCTTGAGATTACTGGCATCATCATCGCCTTCAAGTTGATAGTTCACTTCGCCATACTGTCCGTCTTCTTTGACGGTTTGAGCAGTAATATAAAATGTTTCACCTTGTCTCACAATTTCAGTGATTTGTGGCTGTGGTAAATAAAAAATAGCATTTTCTTTCACTTGATTTTTTGTAGACTTGTAGTTATTGCTATTCTTTTTCAGATAAGATGAAACTAAATTAAAGTTACTTTGGCTATGCGCGTTATTCATTGCAGCAGTATAATTACCGAAAAAACGAACCACCTTATTTCTGAAACTATTTTCTTCTTTTTCTTTTTTATCAACATAATCTTGAATTTCATCACCATCAAAATTCAATGTTACATATGTTTTATCTTTCAAGTTATCCGTTTTAACAGTCGTTTCAGCTGATTTAAATGTCTTTTTCTTCGCTTCACCTTCGGCAGAAACTGTTAATTCTTGTGTTTTTGGATATGGTCCTATTTCTTTATTATTATTATAGTCATATGTTTTATCATTTACTTTCACTTTAACTGTATCTTTATCAATTTCTGATGCGCCTTTTAAATCTAAGACAATATAAGCTTCATTAAAATCTTCTGAAACGTCAACTGTTTCATGATTACTATTATTAAAATTAAATTTGAGTTCACCACTAAACTGTCCGTTAGCCATTTCCTTTTTAGACTCGATAACGTAATCACCTGGTATGAATTCACCAAGTACCGTCGTCTTATTCTTCTGTGCGTGAACAGTTCTTTGCTTATCATTTGCTTTAAATTTATATGTTGCATCGTACTTAGGCTTTACAATCGCTTCTTTCGTAGGTGCTGTAAAACTCATGTTATCAAATATCAAATAACGTCGCCCATTTTTACTGATACGCAAAACTTTTTCACCATTTTTGGCTGTTACAAAGTCTTCCTCACTCGTCTCATTATTATTTAAAGAAGCTATTTTTTGTTTAATATCTTTTGTATATTGTTTCATGCCAACTTCTTTTTTTATATATTTAATATAAGCTTTAGCCTCATTTTCATCCACACTATTATTTTGTGTGCTTAATAAGGTTGATAATTTTTGAGTATCATTATTATCTACAGCATTAATTAATATTTCCGATTGTGCTTCCGGAGAATTAAAATTTTTCAATAAGATAAATATAATCACCAGTAGAATAATGATAAAAGCTGCAATACCCCAGGGAATAATTTTCCTTGCTTTGTTATTAACAGTTTTTTTGTTTTCTTTTGAAGTTCGAGTCATTTTTTCGTTACTTGTCGACTCTATACGATAGCCACAATGACTACATCTTCGTTGTCCTATCCTTATATTTCCCCCACATTTAGGGCACTTTTGCATTTTATCACCACGCTCAGTCCTTATTTTTTACATTATCCCGTTATTTTAACATAATATATTTATAAACTATATGGCTTTATCAAGCCATTTCCACCAATTTTTTGTAGTTTTTTAATTAAGTGAAATTTATTTTTACGCTACCTTATTTCTATTATATGTATATAAATCAGTAAAAGATATACATCATTAGTCCAATGTCTTCTTATATCTTCTATGATTTTTTCTTTCATCTTATATAGCTTAAGCTTTTAATTATGCACTTCAAATGAATCATTTTAATTTGGGTACGTCATTCCGGTTGTTGAAGCATGATTTTAATTAAATGTATTTAGCTTTGCTTTTAAATACTTTCATTGCTTATACTATTAAATACTGTGCTTCAAATTGAAATTTTTTAATCTTTGGTCAATAATTTCTAAAACATAACGTGCTTGTTCGATTTGTTCATCAGACAAGTCGTGTAAAATATCACTAACAATCGTATTGATAATTTCCTTACTTTGTTTATTAAATTGTTTGCCTCTTTCTGTTAATTTAATATATTTTAATCTTTGATCTGTATTTTCTTCTGCTTTCTCCCATTGAACTACTTCTGCTTGTATTAATTTTTTGATTCTCCGGCTAACGGCAGCTTTATTTACGCCTTGTCTTTCAGTTATTTCAGTTAACGTCATGGTTTTTTCGTTTTCTAACATTAATATAACATTGGCCTGCTCTTTTGATACGTTATAGTCTTCTCTTAATTCTTTTAACAATTTAGCTAACAAAGTATTCACATCATTTATAAATTCACCCATAAAATCAATATGACTACTTAAATTTTTAACCATAACTTCTCGCACCTCTACTATTCTAGCTCACATAAGTAAACGTTATTTTTTTTATATTATGTTTATAATATCAATATTCGAGATGGTATAAAAGCAGAAATTTGTATTCACTGCGTTTTTTAATTGTTAAATCTAGCAAAATTACAAAATACAATACCATTAAAATTTGATTAATTTTAATAATTGCTCTACATTTAAAATATTATAAACTTTCGGGGTGAACCATGTATACGTTGTCTTTAATTATAAGTTTAATTATTTTATGTGGTTTTATTGCTATGATTAAAAATTTCAAATTCACTACTAATTTAACTTTTTTTGTAATTCAAATTATTTTAGGTTACTTTGTAATCATCTTACATGTAGGTAAGTTATCTTTGCCTATGCCACTCATATTCACTATGTTTGTTGGCGTGTTGTTAATACACATCAAACATCATCATTTATTTAAACATAGATTAAGCGCACTTTTTTTGCGCCGTTTGTATGCTATTGCATATAGAGTATTACTGTTTATGATTGCTTGTGCTTATATTAGTCTAATACCTGTAGGTATCAATGTGATTTTTTATTGGTTAGCTGCTATTGCATTTAGTGCATGTTTCACCTTCATTTGTTATGCGCTTTGCACATCTGCATTTTCAAATGTTACATACAAAGAAGACTTTGATGTCATATTGGTATTAGGCGCAGGTATTTTTACTGATCAAGTAACACCTATGCTAGCTAAAAGATTAAACAAAGCTATAGCATTACACCATTTAAATCCAAATGCTCGACTCATTGTAAGTGGTGGACAAGGTCCTGACGAACCAATTTCAGAGGCCTTGGCTATGTATCGATACTTAGTCCAAAGAAATATTAATCCTTCAATGATAGTACTTGAAGACCAGTCTACGAGCACTTTAGAAAACCTTAAATATACAAAAGTGCTCATTCAACAATTATATAGATATGAACCAAGTATCCTATGTGTCACAAGTCAATTTCATATTATGCGCGCTTTAAGGTTTGGACAAAAATTAAACCTCAACTTAAAAGGTGTCGGCAGTCATACACCTTATCATTTCTTTGAAATTGCATTAATTAGGGATTTTTTAGCAATCATGTACCAATATAAGCTTTTACTAACTTGTTACTTTGTAGTGTTATTTTGGGCAAGTATGATGGCGTTGTGGCATATTCCATCCATTTAAAGCCACTATACACAAAATAATTTGTGCATCCTTTTTACAATAGAATATAGTGTTTTCTTCATAGAAAAAGAGTGGGACAGAAGTCTAATTTTATTAAAAGATTTCTGTCCCACTCCATTGATTTAGGAATCATAATTATATTACGGTTCATTTAATTATACTATTGATCAACGATGACACCATCATCTAATTCGATGACTCTATCAGCATAATCAAATAGTCTTTTATCGTGCGTTATCATAATACCAATCATATTTTTACTTTGAATTTGATTTTTAATCATATCTATCACTTCTGTGGCACGTTCAGCGTCTAAACTTGCAGTTGGTTCGTCAGCTAAGATTATTTTCGGATGATTCATCAATGATCTCATGATGGCAACACGTTGCTTTTGTCCGCCTGAAAGTGTGTGTGGAAATACGTTGAGCTGTTCTGCTAAACAGATTTGTGTTAATAGTTTTTCTGATCTATCAGTGGCTTCTTTTTTAGACATACCTGCTTCTTTACCTATTGTTGTTAACTGATCTTTAACTTTTAAATAAGGTACTAAGTGTGAAGATTGAAATATAAAACCAATTTCATTAAGTCTTAGCTCAGAAGCTTTTTTATCACTATCATATAAATGCTCACCATTATATAATATTTCACCACCACTTTGTGACAATAGCCCACCTAAAATAGTTAAAAGCGTTGTTTTACCTGAGCCTGAAGCACCGTTTAAAATTACAAATTCTCCTTCATTCACTTCAAAATTAATCCCTTTTAAAACTTTAGTTTCGGAAGAACCTTTCCCAAAGGATTTTTTTATATCTTTAACTTGTAAACTCATTATTCTCCACCTCCGATAGCTTCAATAGGATCTACTTTAAATAATTTAATAAATGATAGTGCTGCGCCAACAATTGCAACAACGATGAAAATGCCTACGACTAATAATATATTCGCAACAGTTACGTGGAAAGGCATAGAAATTGGCATTATTAATGATAAACCACTAATTAATGCAACAGCAATTATCACTGCAACCATTGTAGTTATTAATATTTGTAATACTAAAGCACTTAGTAAATGTCTTGTCTTGATACCAATTGCTTTTAAAATACCGATTTCTGGAATTTTTTGTATCGTCATAACATAGAAAAACGCACTCAGAACTATAGCAGAAATGACAAACAAGCTAACTATCATCATATTAAGTGGTGCTTGTTCTGCTTGATAACTCGGTATTTCACTTGTGATATCGTCTTCCGTAAATACATCGATACCATTAATATCTTCTAATTTATTTATCTGTTTTTGTGACATATCTTGAATTGGATAAACGGTACTTACATTTTTATTCAATTTATCAAATCCACTATTATTCATCATAACCACTGAACTATGAGAATACATTGTGTCATCCAAAATACCTGATACTTTTAACGTTTCACCGTCTTTAATTTTAATGTTGTCTCCAACATCTACCCCACTTGCAGTTAATTTACTATTAATTGCAACTTCATTGTCTTTTTTAGGATAATGTCCTTCTGACAATTCTGGCTTTTCATTTTTCACTGTATTCATCATAACAACATCTTCTTCATCTTTATCAATTTTCAAAGTTTGAGATGCTATTTTTAAAGGTGACTGTCCACTAATATCTTCAATTTTCTCTTGCTGTTCTGGTTTAATAATTGATTTTTCGATTTGTGGTGTTTTGTTATTTTGCATCACATATTTTTCTGACTTCATATTATCTAACATAGAAATATTTTCTCTTGCTAAACCTTGTGCCAACCCACTAATAAATAAAACCATAACACCTAATAACAATATAATTAACATGATTAATATATAACGAAATTTATAATATTTTATCTCTTGCCATGCCAATTTCATAGTGTTTCACTCCCTTTCAAGAACTTATATTTAAAGTTTAAGGTCTTTATATGAACTCAATATGAACTATGATTAACTTTTTAAATTATTTCCTATTTGTTAAGTTAAATTTTTCCATATATAATGTCTGTAAAATGATTAAGGAGATTTTGAGCATGACAACTTGTTTAATTGTCGATGATGACAGTAAAATTTTAGAATATGTTTCAAATTATATTTCACGAGAAGGACTAGATGTTGTGACACAATCAAGTGCTGAAAACGCACTGTCGTATTTAGATACACATCAGGTTGATATTGCTATCGTCGATGTAATGATGCCTGGCATGAGTGGTTTTGAACTATGTAAAGTTTTAAAAGAAGATTTTGAAATGCCTGTCATTATGTTAACAGCAAGAGACGCACTTAGTGATAAGGAACAAGCCTATTTAACTGGTACAGACGATTATGTTACTAAGCCATTTGAAGTAAAAGAGCTTATCTTTAGAATAAAAGCAGTATTAAAACGGTATAATATAAATGCTAATAATGAATTGAAAGTTGGAAATCTCACGCTCAATCAAGCTTATTTAGAACTTCAATCTTCTACTAAATCAATGAACTTACCAAATAAAGAGTTTCAACTCTTATTCTTACTTGCTTCACATCCAAAACAAGTATTTAACCGTGACGATTTGATTGAAAAAATTTGGGGCTTTGACTATGAAGGTGATGAACGGACTGTTGACGTACACATTAAGCGTTTGAGAAAGCGATTGTCAAAGTTAGGAGCTACGATTACGATTCATACAGTACGTGGCTTAGGATACAAGGTTGATGACAATGTTTAAATCACTATATTCACGTATTGCTATTTATACTGTCGTCATTTTACTATCGAGTGCATTGCTTAGTTTTCTATTAACTAACATTATTTATCACAATCATTTAAAAGAGAATAATGATGCAAAAATAATGAGAACATTAAAAGATGCTATTTCCTATGAAAAAGAATCTAAGATACAAATGCCAAAACCCTTTTTCAAACATCTTGGACAAATGAATTATCAAGTGATGACCGTCTCAGAAAATGGCAAAAAGGCTTATTATGGCACTGCATTTAGAAAAGATAATGTTGACTCTAAAAACATTAAATCTGTGTTAAATGGCCATGATTATCATGGGATAAGAAATTTGCCCTACAACCCTTTTATCACTGGATTTTTTGAAAATACTACTCAAAATACTGTGGGTGTGCAATTTCAATCCAATGGTCAAAATTATGCTGTTTTTATGAGACCAGACATCGGAAAAACTTTTAGTGAATTTAGAATTTTCTTAGTCATATTAATTACACTCTTATTAGTCATCTCAATCATTTGGGTTATTTCTTCAACTTATATGATTATTAAACCGATACAACAGTTAAAACAAGCGACTGAAAGGTTAATGGAAGGCAATTTTGATGTACCGATAGACATTAAACGTAATGATGAATTTGGCACATTACAATATCGATTTGATAAAATGAGACTCTCTTTAAAACAAGTCGATGACATGAGACAGCACTTTGTTCAAAATGTTTCACATGAGATCAAAACACCATTAACACATATTCATCATTTACTTGATCAATTAAAATTCGCTAAAGACGCAACAGCTCGTGAACAATATATCGATGAAATATACCAAATTACAACACAGCTCAGTGAATTAACCAAAGAACTTTTATTATTATCAGAAATTGATAATGGCGAACATCTAGAATTAACTGACAACATCGAACTTAATAAACTGATTAAACAGATTATACGCCATGAACAATTTGCGACGAATGAAAAAGATTTGATCATTATGTCTGATTTAGCTAATGTATCTATAATTGGGAATGAGCGCTTACTAAACCAAGCTTTTCAAAACTTAATAACGAACGCGATCAAATATTCTGAACAAGGGGGTACAATTGACATTACACTCACACATGATACCGATCAAATTCGTTTTAATATCACTGATGATGGTCAAGGCATGTCACCAGAAACCCAATCTCGTCTATTTGAACGTTTCTATAAAGCAAGCAATCATGATAATAGCAATGGCTTAGGCTTAGCTATTGCGAAAGCAATTTTTGAATTACACAATGGTACAATTGAAGTAACAAGTACGAAATATGAAGGTACAACATTCACTGTTACCATCCATAAATAACAATATAACAAGTGAGCTGATACCTGTGAATTTTATGAATTAAAGCTCGTAATAGGTTACAATATTTTCTAGCAAACATAGACAATTAAAACCTTGAGATTTTAATTACAAAAAGAGCGCTAATCCTTTGCGGATTGGCGCTCTTATTTTGACTATGGTTATTTATCTCCTAAGCTTCTCATTTGTTAAAATGAGTGCACTATATCTATTAATTAATCTTTAAGTTTTTAGTTATTTCTTTATTAATTTGAGTGTATAGAGCTTCATTTTCCGATAATTTCATACCGAATGAAGGCACTATTTCTTTAACTTTTTCTTCCCAATTGTTAAATTCTTGTTTATAACAACGTTGAAGTACATCTAACATGATGTCAACAGCAGTTGAAGCACCTGGAGAGGCACCTAACAATGCTGCTAAAGAACCATCTTCAGAAGTAATGACTTCTGTACCAAATTGTAACGTGCCTTTTCCTTTATCTGTATCTTTAATGACTTGTACACGTTGTCCAGCAACCACAATTTCCCAGTTTTCGCTTTTTGCATTTGGCACAAATTGACGTAAATCTTCCATTCTCTCTTCATTTGATAATGTGAGTTGAGAAATTAAATATTTAGTTAAGTTCATTTCTTTAATTCCTGCCGATAGCATTGTAATAAGGTTGTTTGGTTTCACTGATTTTATTAAATCCATATTTGAACCAGTCTTTAAAAATTTAGGTGAAAAACCAGCAAATGGCCCAAACAATAATGTACGTTTGCCATCAATATAGCGTGTATCTAAATGTGGTACTGACATTGGTGGCGCACCAACAGCTGCTTTTCCATAAACTTTAGCAAGATGTTTTGATGTGATAGCCTCATCTCTACATACTAAGAACAGACCACTTACTGGGAATCCACCAATATGTTTAGATTCCTTGATACCTGTTTTTTGTAATAAAGGTAAACTAGCACCACCGGCACCAATAAACACAAAATCACTTTCCACTATTGTCACTTCATCCGTTTTCAAATCTTTCACTTTAACTTCCCAAGTGCCATCCTTACGTTGACTTAGGTTTTCTACTTCATGTTCGTAATTAAGTTCTACATGTTTATCTTCTAAATTTGAAAATAATTTTTTTGTTAACGCACTAAAATTCACATCTGTCCCCGTTTTATCATATGTAATAGCCATTGGTATATTGGATGTACGCCCTTCCATAATCAACGGTGCCCATTCAGAAATTTGCGCTTTGTCATCTGTAATTTCCATATTACTAAATAAAATATTTTTATTTAATCTTTCTACACGTCTTCTTAAAAAATCTACATTGCGTACACCCTGTACAAAACTCATATGCGGCACAGGCTTAATAAAGGCTTCAGGTTTTGATAATTGACCTTGCTTAACAAGATAATTCCAAAATTGCTTTGTAATTTGAAACTGTTCATTAATTTTAACAGCTTTAGAAATATCGATTGATCCATCTTTGTTTTCGTTTGTATAATTTAATTCGCATAATGCAGAATGCCCTGTTCCTGCATTATTCCACGCATTTGAACTTTCTTCTGCTGGTGTAGATAATCTTTCAAACATTTTAATATCTTTCTCAGGTGCAAGTTCTTTTAATAACGTTCCTAGTGTTGCGCTCATGATACCGCCGCCAATTAATATGACATCTGTTTTGCTATGTTGTTTACTCATAACAAACACAGTCCCCCTTTTATATATGTTTATAGACACGTTATCTTTATCTAGGAAAATCACAGCCATGATAAAGCGTTTTCTATAGTGAATAATTTAAATCTTAATCTACTATAATTATACTAAATGTTAAAAAAATAGCAGAATCTTTTGTCACACTTCTAATTATATACGTTATTGTCCTATGAAAAAAGGGCTTTCAGTAATTCTACTCAAATTATGTTAATACCTGTTAACTATAATAGCTATGAGACGACTTAAATTGCAATTAATATTAGACACTTAAAATCAAATTACATTGTGTCACGCATAACATTCATTACTTTATCACTCTCTTAAATTTCATGCTATAATAAATTTTAATTTAATTCTTATACTTTTGGAGGTATTCCAATGAAATCTATCACTTTTTTTACGCATAATGTTTATGCTATGGGTGGTACTGTTAAATCTATTTCTCAATTAGCTAATGTTTTAGCCGAAAAAGGTCATAAGGTTGAAATCATTTCCGTTTTCAAGGGGGCTTCTAAACCTTATTTCAAACTACATAAATCTATTAAAGTTCGTGCTTTAACAGACTATCAGTTACATTTTTTAAATATTAAAGCTATATTTTTTAATAGAATCCGCAAATACACTCCGTTTTCTAGACCAAAATTAATTTCACAATATGAACCAGGTCTTTATCAGTTTTCACATTATATAGAAAAGAAAATGATTCAAGCAATACGCAATGTTTCCACTGATATGCTCATTGGTACACGTGCGAGTTTTAATATATTAATTGCTCACTATGGTCCACAAAATGTAGAGAAAATAGGTATGGAACATATGAATTTTGAAGCACATAACGATGCCCTACAACAAGAAATCTTAGATGCTTATCAATATTTAGACAAAATAACCACACTAACAGAAAGTGATAAAAGTAAATATGAATCTTTTGTTCAAACTCCTGTTTATGTCATACCCAACATTTTAAATGAGCCCCGTCTCTCAATATCAAAAGAAAAAATCATTACTGCCGCAGGACGACTAGAATACGAAAAAGGGTTCGACCTATTAATTCAAAGTATCATACCTATTCAACAAGAAGTCAGACGTTTTAAATATCAAATACACATCTATGGTGACGGAAAAGAGCATGAGCTTTTACAACAATTAGTCATAGAGCACCAACTAGCAGATATCGTAAAACTTTATGGTTCAACTCAGCAATTAAACGAAAAATTAGCTAAAAGTGATATTACAGTCGTCCCTTCTCGTAATGAAGGGTTCGGAATGGTAATTTTAGAAGCTATGAATCAAGGTAATGTCGTGGTTAGTTTTGATGGTAATGCAGGACCAGACGCTCTGATACAAAATAACGTCAATGGATACCTCGTATCGCATGGAAATGTAAAAGATCTTTCTAATAAACTACTCAGACTTATCAATCAGGAATTTAATAAACAATCCATCATAGAAAATGGGTATCAAACCGTCCAATTATTTTCATCAGATTCAGTCTACCATTACTTTCAAATGATGATTGCATCGAAATAAAAAAAGAAGCCAAACGGCTTCTTTTTTATTTCGATCTTTATATTTTATTACAATAAACCTAATCATCTGTAATATGCCATAATCACAGGCATCTTACTAACAACCATAACCACGATGATGCTTTAATGAATGATAAAGTTCAACATGAAAGTCCATAAACATATAAAGATAATAAATGCAAAACTATAGCGTAACGTCATTTTTAATAACTCTGATTCTTTACCTACTTGTTGTACAGATGCAGTTGCAATCGCAATGGATTGTGGTGAAATTAATTTCGCTGCTACACCACCTACTGTATTTGCAGATACAAGCAATGCACCGCTTGTACCAATATTATTAGCTACCGCTGACTGTATCGGAGCAAATAGTGTATTATTATTTGTCACAGAACCAGTTAAAAATACGCCAATCCAACCTAAGATAGGTGACAATAGCGGGAAGATTGATCCTGCTTTAGCAATACCTTCACCTAAAGCATTACTTAAACCTGCATAAGTCATCAATTTAGAAATAATTAAAATAATACAAATTGTAATAATAGGTAACCATAATTCTTTAAAAGTTAATTTTAATAAGCGTGTTGCATCAAGCATGTTCACTTGTTTTGACATTAATATAGTTATTAAAATTACTAATAAAATCGCTGTACCAGTTTGTCCAATGATATTGAGTGGTAATGTAATTGCTTTGTCAGCAATGTCACTATACGTACCTGGTAGTTGAATATTAAATACTAATGCGCTCAACGCACCATTAGGTGAGAACAACGCTTTAAATTGTGGTGCACTCCAAATCATAACTAATGCTGTTAAAATCACAAATGGACTCCATGCATATATTAAAGTTTTAAAATTATGTTTTACAATAGACTTAGGTTCTCCACTATCTTTCAACCTAAATATATTTTTAGGCTGATGTTTTTTAGAATATAAGGCTAACGCTAACATTGATACTAACGGTGGGATAATATCAGCTAGTTCTGGTCCAATAAACACCGTAATCAAAGCTTGTAATATCGTAAAAGTTCCACCAACAATAAGGATTGCTGGTAACGTTTCTTTAATACCTTTAAAACCGTCAATAATCCATACTAATAAAAATGGGATAAACATATTCATAATCGATAAAGTTAAAGCAGACATTTGAGAAACCGCAAATCCTGTAACATCACTTGGTAAACCAAGTGTATCAATCACTGTTACAGGCAAGCCAATTGCTCCAAATGCACCAGCTGAAGCATTAGCAATTAAACATAACATTGCAGCTTCTAAAGGTTTAAAGCCTAATTGAGTTAATAACAAGGCACATATGGCAATCGGCACACCAAAACCTGCTGCACCTTCTAAAAATCCATTAAACGCAAAACCTATGAGCAATAATTGAATACGATGATCTTGCGATACACTCGCAATACTATCTTGAATCTTATCAAATTGCCCAGTTTCATTTGTAACCTTATATAACAGCACTGCCATAATCACAATATAACCAATTGGAATGATGCCTTGGAAAAATCCTTCAATTGATGCACCTGTTGCGATATTCATAGGCAATTTGAATATCGTTATTGCAAGTATCAATGTAACTACTAATGTCGTAATTGACGCATATATCCCTTTCATTTTGAAAATGGTTAAGCATAATAAAAATAAAATGATAGGGATAGCGGCTACAATACTGGATAATAATACATTGTTAAAGGGGTTAATACTTTCTACAAACATTTATACTCACTTCCTATACTTAAATTAATTAATCATCTTCCGTTTGTGAATTATTTCACATAAATTATAACATCTACTTTAAGTAAAATACAATAATTTTCAAAAAATTAATAGCCTAAAATTAAAGTTTTTTATTTTTCTAATAAACTCCAATTGAATATACATCATCTCAAACGCAATTCTTCAATCCTAATATGAATATTGAAGTTTCTTTTATCTATGACGTATTAAATGATAAAATAAGGATAATAATATTTAAATCGAGGGATTATAAATGATAAAGCAAATAGAAGTTTCAACGTGGGACCTTTTCGTAAAGGACCTTGAGAAAGCTACAGCACAAGGATATACTCACTTTGTATATATAGATCAAAATAGTGAAATTTATCAATCGATGTTAGACGCAGTTACACTAAAACCGGTCACTATCGTTGCAGATTATACAATCAATCAACAATATTTAAATGATTGCCGATATTTTGGTAAACCCGAAATCACTTTTAATGATTGGATGGATAATCTAAATCATTTTCCAAATATTATTTTCCATATAGAAACCACTCAAAAAATAATAAACAATTATACCATTAATAATATATTTGACTTAGCATTATTATCACTATTGCAAGATGATGTAGCAACAGATAGCCATGTCGTTTTCAATTTCAAACATGCTTTTACAACCAGTAGTGCTATATGGGATTATATTCAAGCATTCACGCCATTAAACACTACTAAATTCAATTTAAACAAATTAGCCTTTGAACATAAACACTCGATACCATTTAAAAATAGTGAAACACTAGCGCCTAATCACGACGACATTCGATTTACAGATAAAGTGCTTAAAAATACTAAATTCAAACTTCCACATTGGATTTATACTTTAGTTCATCGTCATTACGAAAAAAAACATTATGAAAGCAGTTATATTTATAAGAAAGATAAATCGAAAGTTAAAAATCATATCGTCTTTTTAGGTTTTGATTATGGATTTCGAGGTAATTCTCGCTATTTATTTAATCATTTTGCAAAGTACTTTTCTAAATTACCTATATTTTTTATAACGAATGATGTAAATGGCCCTAATTTTATCGATCCAAATGACGCGAAATCAAAAAATCTAATAGAAACAGCAAGTGTGGTTATTTTAGAAAACGATATCCCTGATGATATCAAACCAAATGGTACAATTATACAACTATGGCATGGCACACCTATTAAAAAACTATTTTTAGATAGTCATGAACCTAATGAGAATCTCAATATCTATAATTATCGTGCACGCAAATATAATAAATGGTTGCAACAAGATTACTTCATCAGTGATTCCGGAGCCATTATGGAACATTTCAAGTCTGCGTTTCCACAACAACACACACACTTATTAAATTGTGGGTATCCGAGAATTAGATATCTGTTAGATAAACAATCTGATCAACCATATATCTCATTTATAAAGAAAGAATTAAAACTAGATCCTCAAAAACAAACATTACTTTATGTTCCTACATGGAAAGCAGCAAATGAAGCAACCGATTTGTTACCAATGAGTGATGGCTTATTGAATAAATATAATGTTATCTTTAAAGGACATATCAACGACCAATCTAACTATATACCTGAAAATGCTATCATTGCGCCATCACATATTGAAGTTCAAGATTTATTGTTAGTATCAGATACAGTATTAACAGATTATTCTTCACTTATTTTTGATGCACTTACGATTGATAAAACTGTCTGTCAATATACGCCTGACCATGAAAAATATGTGAGTGAACGCGGTGTTTATGAAGATGTTATGCATTCTCTTTCTACAGTTAGATATAGTGATTCAAAAGCGCTCTTAAATGATTTAATCAGTCACCAAATGAAAGATATACATGCTAATCCGTTTATAAATAAAGACAACCATGCCTTTGAAACGATTTCACATATTATTCAAAAGTCGATTAATTCCAATAAATTAAACTAATCATCACATATACAACCAACAATTTGTTATTCTAATTTAAAATTCAAAGTTTTAAATTATGAATATTGGCTTTGGTGCTTTTATTTAAATATAAAATGCATTTAAAGGAATCATACTCGAACGATTCGCACATAAAGAAAATTTTACCAAAATAAAAAGTGGCAAGTTAGAAGTTAATGCTTTCTACTTGCCACTTTTTTATAATACGTATAAAAATCACGTTATTTTATGATGCTTTTATTGTTGGTAAGCTGGATCAACTACTCTAACAGTTCCTTGTTGGTCAACAGTTACAATTGAATAACTACCAGGTTGTGCTTGGTTTTGGAAGCTAAAGATATAGCTATAATTCCCTTCGCTTCCTTCAATAGCATAATCATTATAAGGATTTGATTGGCCATTTAACGCATTGACTTCAGCAGTTGCATTGTCTAAAGCGTTTTGGAAATTAGGCAATGACTGTAAAGCTGTTTGTGCGTCAGTGCTACCTGAAGTAATGTTTTGTGCGACTGGCACTGCATTTTGACCTTGATAAGGTGCCACATATTGAGAAGCACCACTGTTACCTGTGTTGCCCGCATTTGAATTACCTGCACTATTAGATGCTTGATCAGCATTACTATTTGCATTACTTGCTGTGCTCTCATTGCTATCCGCATTGCTTGAATTGTTATCATTATTTGAATTATCGCTATTGCTATCACTGCCGTTGGAACCGTTAGTCGAACTATCATTGGCATTGTCACTGTTTCCAGAATTGCTGCTATCATCAGAGTTAGAACTAGAGTCTGAGTCAGAACTATTTTTATCAGCATCACTGTCTGATTTGTTGTCCGAATTACTATCTGAATCTTTATCGGAACTATCATTGTCCTTTTTGTCATCGCTCTTAGAATTTTTTGAGTCTTTTGATTTGTCATCAGAAGACTGTTTGTCTTTCGAACTATCGTCTTTACTACCGCCATTGTCATCACTACCATTAGAACAAGCAGCAAGTGCTAATGTAAGTGTAAGAAAACCTGCTAATAACTTCTTCATATAATAAGCCTCCTTAGTTGTGTCCTTCCCATTGCCTAATTTAAAATTATGTAATGTGTTTAACAATTAGGATAAATGAGAATTATTATGTTATTCACTATTATTATTAAAATAAACACCTTTTATCAAAACTTTTTTTGAAATAAATATAATTTTTACAAAAACTTAAAAAATAGAAACTTTAATTTAATATCTAGCTTTTGCAATAGGAATACAATGCGCCAAGATAATTGAACAGATTACAGGATAAATGACTTTTTCAAAAGCTGCTATATGTTTTTTTCCATTATTAAATCTGTATCTACCACGTTACCAGTATGAAATTCATGGGAACCTGTTATACGTAGGCCTTGTTTTTTATAAAAGTTTAATGCTTTTTCATTATATTCCCATACACCTAACCAAATTTTTGTTTTATACAACTCGCGTGCTTTTTTAATTGCAAAATCAAAAACATTTTTCCCTTTTCCTCCACCTTGTGATTGAGGTAAAAAGTATATTCTTTGAATTTCTAAGTAGGATTCACCCATTGCCTCAGTTTGTGCATCGTCTATATTTAATTTAAAATAACCTACAATTTCATTATTGCTGAGATAAAAATATGTGAATGAATGTTTATTATTCAATTCGTCTTGTAACGTTTCCACATTATATGCCTGTTTAAAATAGGTTTCAAAATCTTCCTGTGTATATCCACCTTCTTTGAATGTATGTTTAAATGTTGTAATACAAATTTCTCTTAACCGATGTACTTCCGATTGTTTTACCAATTCAATATTATCTGTCATACTGCATGCCCCCTTTTTAGCATCTTGTCAATTAGTATACTAAAATGTTAAATATGTTACTATACGACTTAATATATTTTTTTGACAACTTAAAGTATAGTCAAATGACATAAAGTTTACGATTGTTAAAATTAAAACGCTTACTTTTAAATCAGCGCTTTTACACTTATTGTGAAATTCACAATATCATGATAAAGTAGTTCTAGTTTTTTAATTGTTCATAAATATATATACATAAGGGAGTGCCATAAGGCAATGACGAAAACATTTAAAGCTTTTGTGGTCAATGAACAAGACGGCAAAGTAACAAGCGAATTTAAAGATATGACAATAGATGATCTTCCAGAAGGTGAAGTGTTGATTAAAACGAAATACTCTGGAATTAATTATAAAGATGCATTAGCTACATTAGACAATTCAAAAATTGTTAACAGTTATCCAATGGTGCCAGGCATCGATTTAGCAGGTGTGGTAGCTCACTCTGACACACATGCTTTTGAACCAGGAGATGAAGTCATCGTTACAGGGTACGGTTTAGGAACAGACCATTTCGGAGGTTTTAGTGAATATGTTCGCGTAAAAGAAGAATGGATTGTACCTTTACCTAAAGACCTCACACTTGAAGAAGCTATGATATATGGGACAGCAGGTTACACAGCTGGTTTAGCAATTGAAAAATTAGAGCATAATGGACTATCTGTAGAAAAAGATCAAGTGCTTGTAAGAGGTGCAACAGGTGGTGTAGGAACATTAGCGATTATGATGTTAAATGGCATTGGATATGATGTGATCGCTAGTACAGGTAAGACTGAAGCTACTGAAACACTTAAAACCATAGGTGCAAAAGATGTTATTTCTAGAATTGACAAAGAAGATAATAAACCTTTAGGTAAACGCACATGGCAAGCAGTCATCGATCCAGTTGGTGGTGACAGTTTTTCACAAATCATTAAGCAACTTAATTATAATGGTAGCGTTGCGCTCATTGGCATGACAGGAGGCGCTACATTCGATAGTTCAGTCTTTCCTTTCATATTAAGAGGTGTAAACGTTATAGGTATTGACTCTGTATATACAGAAATGAGACAACGGAAACATATTTGGCGTCGTCTATCAAAAGATTTAAAACCAGATCAATTACATGATATAAAACATAATATAAACTTTAAAGATATTAAAAACAGCATAGATGAAGTGCTTCAACATAATAATTCTGGTAGAATTGTTATCGAATTCGACGCATAAGATGATTTTATAAAACTCCGCACATCAAACAAAAATTGATGTGCGGAGTTTTATTTGATATCAACTTATATAACTATACATTTTTATTTAAACTACAAAAATATTACAATTCATATAAATATATATCAATAGATAAATTTATTATACTTTAACATTTACAATTAAAATATGAAAGCGTATACTTATTATTATTGAATATTATCAGGAGGGTTAATATGGGAATCAAAGTGAATAAAAAGCTCATCTTTTTCCTTGGTGCATTGGGAGGATTACTCTATGGTTATGACATGGGGGTTATATCAGGTGCACTGTTATTTATAAAAGATGACATACCGTTAAATAGTTTTACTGAAGGACTTGTCGTTGCATCGATGTTAGTCGGCGCTATCTTCGGCTCCGGTGCGAGTGGACCTATGTCTGATAGATTAGGTCGTAGACGTGTTGTATTTATTATCGCTATTATTTATATTGTCGGTGCATTAATTTTAGCCTTAGCACCATCAATGCCAGTATTAGTAATTGGTAGACTTGTTATCGGATTAGCTGTCGGTGGCTCAACAGCAATCGTACCAGTATATTTATCTGAAATGGCACCTACCGAACAACGTGGTTCGTTAAGTTCCTTAAACCAATTAATGATTACAATTGGTATTTTATCTTCATATTTAATTAACTATGCTTTCACTCCAATCGAAGGATGGAGATGGATGCTCGGTTTAGCAGTATTACCTTCACTCATTCTATTAATCGGTGTAGCATTTATGCCTGAAAGCCCTAGATGGCTACTTGAACACAGAAGTGAAAAAGCTGCTCGTGACGTTATGAAATTAACATTTAAAGAAAGCGAAATTGATAAAGAAATTGCTGATATGAAAGAAATAAATGCTATTTCTGAAAGCACTTGGAATGTATTAAAATCACCTTGGTTAAGACCAACATTGATCATTGGTAGTGTATTTGCTTTATTACAACAAATTATAGGTATTAACGCTATTATTTATTACGCACCAACGATATTTAGTAAAGCTGGTCTTGGAAATGCAACTTCTATATTAGGCACAGTTGGTATTGGTACCGTAAACGTCCTTATTACGATTGTAGCAATTATGATTATTGATAAAATAGATCGTAAGCGATTATTAGTCATCGGTAATATTGGTATGGTAGCTTCACTATTAATCATGGCAATATTAGTTTGGACAGTTGGTATCCAATCTTCTGCATGGATTATGGTTGCTTGTCTAACGCTTTTCATCATCTTCTTTGGTTTTACTTGGGGACCAGTACTTTGGGTTATGTTACCAGAATTATTCCCAATGCGTGCACGTGGTGCTGCAACAGGAATCGCTGCTTTAGTACTATCTATTGGTAGTTTACTAGTTGCGCAATTATTCCCTATTTTGACTGATGTTTTATCAGTAGAACAAGTTTTCTTAATCTTTGCAGCTATCGGTGTCTGTGCTTTAATCTTTGTTATTAAATACTTACCAGAAACACGCGGACGTAGTTTAGAAGAAATAGAAGCTGATTTAAGATCTAGAACAAATGCAACTGATGTCAATGTTAAAGAATCCAAATAAACATTACATTGCTAAAACAAAATTAATGTGAGTTTTTAGGGTATAAAACCTATGCTCAAAATAAGAGAGCTAATCCGTTCTGGATTAGCTCTCTTTGCATCTCGCAAATTAATCCGTATAGTTTTCTAAAAGATGGTTTGGTATCATTCACTCTGAATGTGAACGCGTTGTATTATCATTAAAAAATGATATCAATTAGCACAACATCACACACGTCAGATTCTATCTTTATGATAGAGCAATGGACGTGTGTTTCATAGATAACTATCTTTAAACTACTGCTTCGCATTTAAACATTCTTCAACATATTTAAATTTAGTATTTGATATACATCCCACAAGAATGAGGTTCCGTAGTCGTAAATCCGAATTGTTCATACAATTGATCTGCAGGATAATCTGCCATTAAACTCACATAAGTACCATCTTCTGCAACAGATGATATATATTTCATAATATTAGTCATAACCTGTTTACCATAACCCTGACCTTGATAACGTGGTTCTACTGCTATGTCAATAATTTGAAAAGCAGTACCGCCATCTCCAATTACTCTGCCCATCGCTATTAATAAGTCATCATCATATATTGTAATGTCAAAGCATGCATTTGATATCCCTTTTTCTGTCGCCTTTTGTGATTTTTCACTTAACCCAGCTTTTTTTCTCATATTTCTATAATCTTGTACTGTTGGCGCTTCGTACTTTATTTTAACCATGTATTTTCATCCCCCAGACTGCTAAACCATGATTTATAAATATTTTTTCATCACTACTTTATTAGATTCTTTGAATGCATCATTATGACTCGATACATAACCTTCAGGAGCTGCTTCTGGTTCAACATAAAGCTTTGCTAGATTAGCTGCGTTTGCTGCGTCGCTAAAAGCACTCGCGATTAAGTGTGCTTTTGCTTCATGATAAATAATATCACCACAAGCGTATAGACCTTCAATACTCGTTGCAGTGTTACCAAAACCTTTAATATTATATTCACTATGCATATCAACTTGAGTTGTAGATTGTTCTAATAATGTATTTTCTCTATCGAATCCATGACTGACGATGACTTCGTCAAAAGCACGTACCTCTTGTTCCCCTGTTTCAATATTTTCCAATATCACTTGTTCTATACGCGACTGGGTAACGTCTCCTATTAATTGATAGATATGTGTGTTGGGTAACTTTTCTACTGACAATCCATCTAATATATTTTTCATTGCTTCATAACCCTTGATATCCGCTTTTCGATAAATTAATGTCACACTTTTAGCATAGCCACTTAAATCATTTGCCCAATCTAGAGCAGAGTTACCTGCCCCTGAAATCAATACATTTTTGTTTTTAAAATGTTTTAAAGATTGCACAACATAATGTAAGTTTGTTAATTGATATCTTTCTGCTCCCTTGATATCAAGTTGTTTTGGATTAATGATGCCACCACCAATGGCGATAATAACAGATTTGGATTTATATATATTTCCTTTATTCGTCTCTACTTCAAAATGGCGTTCAGCCAATTTCCTTATATCTATCACACGTTCCTCTAAATTTACTTTAGGATTAAAATGTAGTCCTTGATTAACAGTATCTTGTATAATTTCATAGCAAGGTTTCGGTGCCAATCCCCCGATATCCCAAATAATCTTTTCAGGATACACGTGCATTTTACCTCCTAGCTTATCTTGAATATCAATAATTCTTACATTCATCCCTCTTAATCCAGAATAAAAGCTCGCGAACAGACCGGCTGGTCCACCACCGATAATGATTACATCATCCATAATAATCCTCCTACATGTACTACTTATTAATACCTATTATCCTATTATTGATAATGCTTATCAATTAAAAAGGATGACTTTTTAATAATTAATTACTTTATATGTATAATGGCTGTAAAATAAAATAAAAAGACGATCAAATTCGTATCGATCGTCTACTATATCTATGATTACTATATTTGTTTTAAAAATTCTATTTAGAGAAATTATTTTTCTGATTTTTTGACAATGGCGTTTTTAAGCAAGAAGAATAATAAAATAAAACCAGCTGTAATCACTGTATGCCCCATTCCTGCATAGCCAGCAAATGATTCCGGAACTTTAAGTCCCATCACTTGGTAAGTGCCTTTCGTAAACATCATACCAATCGTTACCAATACACCTATATTATACACGATAAAGAACCAATTAAATAAATAATAACTACTCAAATTAAATACTTTTGTTACTGGTAATAAAATGAGATGCATAAACATTCCTAATATTAACGTATGCGTATGTACTACTACTAATTGTGTATCACCTGTAAAGTCATAAGCAAGTGTTAATTCACGATAATAAAAACCACTAAGCAATCCTAAGATTGTATAAATTAAAAAAGCGTATAATATTCTGCGCATTCAAAATCCTCCTTAAAAATTATTATAAAATAAATTTAATTAAAATACAGTGACAATTCACCAAACTTCACAAAAAAGCCAGTAATCAAAATCTGATTACTAGCTTAATCACTTATGCTTTATCTTTCTTTACGAGACTTTTTAAAAATTGCTATGAGCGCTAAAATAATAGCTATGATAGATACAATCCATAAAGCGATAGAATCATTGCCCGATTGATTATTTTCAGAATCAACATCAGCTTTTTTGGATACTTTAGTCATAGGTGATGGTTTTTCTGCGTCTTCATCACCATTCCATTTTACAGTTTCTCCATCGTCATAAGTTTGATAAGCATCCCATTTAAATTCGCCTTCTTTATCAGGATTTGCTACTTGAATAGGTAAATCGACAAATTCATTGGGTCCAATACCTTTATCTTTAGCTGTCCAAGTAATTTTGGTAATATTACCATCGTCATCTTTAGTTAATTTATGATCAAATGTTTCCTGTGGTGCAACACCTACAACATTTACACCTTTGGGTACTTTCAACTCTATTTTTGTCGTGTTCGCTTCTTTTTCTACTGGAACTCTAACATCATATTTTTCATAAGAACCTGGTTCACTTGTGTCAGGATTCATAGTCACATGTGCATGAGCACTTTTGGAAAATACTAAAACAGTAAAACAAACTGCGATGGCTAAAATAAATTGTCTTTTCATCTTTTAAACTCCTATCCTGGGATATTTAATTGACTCATAATTACACCTGCTAATATGAGTAAAATACCTATACTTAGTTCTATGATTAATGCAAATCTATTTGTCTGACGATGCTTACCAAGCGCTCTAGTTGTTTGATAAAATCCTAACGTCATCATCACAAATGTTAGCAGAATCTTAATAAGTAATAAAACGCTCCACGTTTGAATATTTTTCCACAATGTTAAGACATTCGTTTGGTCAATTGACATAAGGACACCTGATATGACAATTAACATGACAGCGCTAATATTTACTTTTAATAAAAAAGGCCTCATTTGATTTACTGCAAATTGTTTTTTACCCAATACCATCACCACTAAGTATATCAAAGCGCCTAACCAAAATGAGATTCCAGTAATATGGATCACTCTGATAAAAATCGACCATATTGGTACAGATTGAGACCAAGCATGTCCAGACATACTAAGCGCAATTAATATTAGACTTGGAATGAATATATACCAACTTGTAGCCATATTTTTCAAAGTGAAAAGCAATAATAATATGATAACTGCAATCATTGTTAATATGAATGGTGTTTGCAATAAAGTTGCTTTTTGTAGACTTAACACATCTGACACAACATCAGAAGATAAAGTCATCATATAAATTAAAACTGTGATAACGGAAATCATGACCAACGTCAAAATGGTTGGCATCGTGTATGTTTTAAAATTTAAATGAGGTAAACTTTGTCTTTTAGCTAAGCGGTTGACAAAATAAAGGCCGGTAAGTGTAATCAATAATCCTTCTATTATAAAGCGCGTAACCCCAAACCAAAAATCTGCCTTTTCATAAAACGGTGGTGCTGTATCAATTCCATCTGCTGTCTGTTTTCCAACTGAAAATTCAAAACTATCATTGATTTCATGGCCATCTGCAGACATTGTATGCCATTTTATACTGTGCGTACCTTTATTTAAATTTCCAATGGGAAATGTCAATGTTTGAGAGGAACCTGTTGTACTTGGTTTTACTTCAGTCAATTCAGAACCATTGTCATCATAAATCTTTATGCTTGAATACTTTGAATGGACTGGTTCATTAAATTGTAATGTTATTTCATTTGGCGCGTTTTCAACCACACTATTTTGTGCTGGAGTAACTTTTTCTAAAGTTGCATGCGCTGAAACTTGCTGAGAAAAAGTAACTATCCCAATGATCAACGAAATTATAAATATAACATAAGAAAACTTATGAATTTTAAATGTTAATTGCACTTTCATCCCCCTTTTTCAAAAAGTTTATATTATCAATGATATTAAATGAAATATATATTCACAATATAAATTTCATTTTGTCATTTTTTGGACAAATAATTATAAATTAAATATTATTGTTCCAATTAATTAGAAATAAAAGATTAGTTTTGTTTCCATTAAAAATATTTATAATGTGTTGTTATAAAAATAAGTATTAAACTAATGCTAAATTTGTTTTTATTAGAAATGCTAAGTTACAAATTATGTATAAATTTAAATAGCAAAGGACTAATCCGTCGACTCTCACACGGACTAGTCCTTTGCTTTAATTATGCGCTTTAGGCCTCAACTTCTTATTCTTCAAGAATGATATGGTTTACATAAATATAACGCATTAAAATTCATCTTGTTCAACTTGCACAATTTTATCTACTTTACGTTGAGAACCGCCTTCCCAACTTACATTTAAGTATGCTTCAACATTTTTTTTAGCAACTTCTATACCAATAATTTGTGCACCCATAGTCAGTATTTGAGCATTGTTACTTAACTGTGCACGCTCTGCAGAATAGTAATCATGCGCCAAAGCAGCGCGTATGCCTTTTAATTTGTTGGCTGTTATCGCAACGCCAATCCCAGTTCCACAAATAAGAATACCACGTTCATTATCTCCTTGTTGGATGCTTTTACCAACTTTAGCAGCAACATCTGGATAATCCGTCTCCGCACAATGATGACAACCAAAATCTTCGACTTCATGGCCGAGTGTTTCTATATGCGTTTTCACTGCCTCTTTTAAGTCGTAACCATTGTGGTCTGCACCGATTGCTATTTTCATTCTAACTCCTCCTTATATACTTATCACTTCACTTATACATATGATTTAAATGTATTTAACATCAGATACGCTGACATCGCGCCAGGATCTACATGACCTTGCGCACGATAGCCTAATCGCTTAGAACGGCCTTTATTTGAAACAATATCCTTTGTACTTTCCATACCTTTTTTAGCCTCTAAAAGTGCAATCTCAAATGCTTCCTTGAAATTAATACTTTGATATTTAGATGTTTCTAATGAAAGATAGAATGGTTCAAGTGTATCAATCATCGTTTTATCACCTATTTCAGCTTTACCTCTTGCCTTAATTCCTTTACTGAATGCAATCCAAAATTGATATAAGTCTGTATCATCTAATTCAGTTTTATTTTTCACTGCAACTGCTGACTTTAAAAAACCTGAAGCATATAAAGGACCTACAGATGACCCGACTGCATCCAAAAAGCTTTTACCAACAGCAACACTGATTTTTGCAATATCATCTTGTACTTGTAACTCGTTATGAATCGTACTTTTTACAGCTTGATAACCAATATTCATCGTCACACCATGATCACCATCACCTATTTTTCTATCTAATTCACATAAGTTATCTTTTTGTTCTTCAAACAACTCAGCTAATGCTAGGATGAATGATTTATATGTTTCACTTGTTAATGTCATTACAATTTCCTCCTAGACTTCTTTAAAATTTGGACAATCGACAGGATGATCTATACATGACTTTAACGTCTCGTCCACCTTCATCAATGTTACTGAGAAGCCACCCATTTCCATTGATGTAATAAAATTACCAATATACGATTTGTACGTCTTTATATTATTTTCATTTAATATTGCATCAACTTCTTTATTGATAATATATAATTCCATTTGTGAGGTTGCACCCAACCCATTTACTAACACAACCACTTCATCACCTGATTGATAAAGACCTTCTTTCAAAATGTTTTTCATAATAACTTGGACGGTTTCTTTTGCTGTGCGAATCGTTGTTTTTTCAATACCTGGTTCACCATGATGTCCTAATCCAATTTCCATCTTATTATCTTCAAGATCAAAACTTGGTTTTCCTGTTTGCGGTAAATAACAAGGACTTAACCCAATGCCCATCGAACGTGTATAATCATTTGCCAGTTGTGCAATACGACGTACTTCCTTCAAATCATAGCCAAAATCAGCAGCAGCACCTGCAGCTTTATAAACCAGTAATTCACCTGCTATGCCACGTCTCTCTTCAATTTCCTTCGCTGAAGCAACATCATCATTTCCTATTACTACTGCTGTTTCAATATCATCTTCGACTTCTGTCATTTCGCTGGCCATTTCAAAATTCATTAAATCTCCTGCATAATTTCCATAAATATATAACACACCATTGCCGTCATGAATTTCTCTAGTTACAGCTTGTATAGGAATTGGTGAAGGTGAAGCGAAAATATTACCTACTGCCACACCATCAGCCATACCTTGACCAACATATCCGATAAAAGCTGGCTCATGTCCTGATCCTCCACCAATTAAAACACTCACTTTACGATTAGGGTGTCGTTTTTTTCCAATTAATGCTCTTTGATGCAAGTTTGAACGTCTAATATATTCAGGATAAGCAATTAAATATCCGGCCATTAATTCTTCTATAACGTCATCAGGATGATTAATCATCTTTTTCATTTAAAGTCTCTCCTTTTAACTATCTATGTTATCTATCACTTTGCTGTTTTAAGGTACAAGCACAATTTTCAATGACTTATCTCCTTTTTTCATCAATTCAAAGCCTTCTTCAAAATCTTGCAGTGGCAATTGATGTGTTACTACGCCTTCAGTTGGATAATCACCATTTTGTATACCATTTATCACAAGCGGATAACAGTAAGGTCCTAAATGACTACCCATTAAATCTAGTTCTTTACGATCAGAAATGATGCTCCAATCAACAGTTACTGGATCCCCAAATACAGAAAATTCGACAAATCTTCCTAGTTTTCTAATTGCACTCAAACCCTGTTCAACAGATTTAGGATGTCCTGTCGCTTCAATGTAAGTATCACAACCATAGCCCTCAGTCATATCCTTAATTTCTTTTACTATGTCAACTTTTGCTGGATTCATTACAATGTCTGCACCAAATTGTTTCGCTAATTCTAAACGATCATCTTTCATATCTAGTACAACCAAAGTTTCAGCGCCAGATTTTTTAGCAGCTCCTATCATGCCAAGCCCCAGTGTTCCAGCACCAGATAATACAACGAAATCTCCTAATTTGATGTTTGCACGTTGCACTGCATGTAAACTACAAGCATATGGTTCAATTAGAATTGCTTTTTCTATAGGTAGATCTTCAGGAACTTTATAATTTATTGCTTCTTTAGTGAATTTCATGTATTCAGCCATACCGCCATTGACATTATTTTGGAAACCGTATAAATCGTGTTTTTCACACATCCAATACTCTCCACGTTTACAAAATCTACATTCCCAACAAGGTACAATCTGTTCAGAAATGACACGATCACCTATTTCAAAATCAGTCACATCTTCGCCTTTCTCAACAATACGTGCAATAAATTCGTGGCCCGGTATCATCGGTGCTTTAATATAAGAAGGTTGCGTTTCATCACCCCAAAAACTTGGTGCTCCGCCATACGCTTTAATATCTCCTGCACAAATACCACATGCTTCAACTTTCACTATAATTTCTTTTGAATTCTCAATTGTTGGCGTCTCTACTGTTTCATATTTATAATCCCCTGGCGCATATGCTACAACTGCATTCATTTTGTCTGGATAATTTTTATTTGTCATTTTCAACAACCCCTTCTCTTATTAGAAAACGCTTTCATTTATAACTATAATTCTAATATATATTTTCATTTCTTTCAAATATTTTTTCATTTATTTTCGTTTTGCTTTTGTTTTGTTATTTTTATAAAAAATTGTGTTAAACTAAATTATGAACATAAGGAGGTTGCGAATCATATGAAAATGTATGCAGATGAACGACGAGAGCACATATATACTTATATAAAGTCACATAAAAGAGCTACTGTAAAACAACTTTCAGATTACTTAAGCGTGACAGAAGCAACAGTTCGGAGCGATTTAAGGCTTTTAGAAAGTGAAAATAAGATTACACGTACACATGGCGGAGCAAAAGTAAATGATACGATGACTTCTAAATTAAACTTTTCTTACCGCTTAACACAAAAGCATCGTGAAAAACATAAAATAAGTGAGCATGCATTAAATAAAATCGAACCGCAACAATGCATACTCATCGACGCAAGTTCAACTACATATGAGCTTGCAAAATTAATATCTGAGACAACAATGGAACTTACGATTATTACAAATGGATTGGAAAATGCAGTACTCTTAAAAGAAAATCCTAACTTAACAGTGCTCGTAGTTGGAGGGTTTGTATCACAAGATTCAAATGCAATTACTGGAAACATTGATTCACAAATTTTAGAAATGTATCATATTGATTATTTCTTTTTATCTGCAAACGGTTTCACCTTAGAAAATGGTTTGACTGATTTTTCATTACCTGAAGTTCAACTCAAAAAGCAGATGGTTCAAGAAAGTGAAAAAGTAATTGCTCTGATAGACCACAGTAAATTTGATATTTCATCTACTTTATCATTTGCTAAAATCACTGATATTACTGAAGTTATTACTGATGAACCCCCCCAAAAAAAATGGCTACAAAACATGCCATTTAAGTTAACTGTTGTTTAATTTTAAAATTAACAATTTAAAAAGCTGTATCAATTAGAATAATTTAATACCTAATTGATACAGCTTTTTTTACTTAAAATAATTATCCAATCTTTTTATATACCACCTGACCATCCAACAGTAGTGAAGATATACAACACAATTGAACCTACGATGACCCAAATTAAAAACAATGGTGCCATAAATTTAAACCATGAACTAAAATTAGCTTTCGCAATAGCAATCGCACCTACTGTCGCACCCAATGTTGGCGTAATTAAATTACCTAATCCACCGCCAAAAGATAGTGAAGTTAACAGTATTTGGTCATTCACACCAAGTGTATGCGTAACTGGTTGTAATATTGGAACCATGACACTCATTAAACCTGAACCAGATGGTACTAAAAAATTAAATACTGTTGCTACTAAAAATATTAATATTGATACGACACCGGCTGAAGAACCATCAAGTTGTGTCGTTAATCCGTTGACAATCGTACTTAAAATCTTACCTTTTTCTAGAATGACGCTGATTGTGTTTGCCATGATAATAGCAAAAGCAACCACTAGCATTGGTTTAGCTCCTGCTAGAAATCCATCCACCATTTCACTAGGCCGTTTACTTTTTATTAAGTAAGCAAGCACAAAACTAATACCAAAAACAGTAATGAATACACCATTTCCATATTTCTCAGTCCAACTTAACATGCCGTTACCTATTGCTAATACTATAGGTGTAAAAATCACTAATCCTACTACAACCAAATCTCTCCAATTAATTGTTCTATCTTTCAAATCAATTTCTGTATTTGTTGTTTGCACATTATTTTGTTGCCAAGATGTAGTATTCATCAAACTTTTATTTGGTGATTTAATAACCCTTCTCGCATACCAGATAACATATAATAAAGTGACCAATAAAAACACCGTATACATAATTGCTCTTCCACCATATCCTGAATATAAAGTGACTTCCGGATAAACGATTTGACCAATTTTAGCCATACCTGAAGGAGAAACTGAAAATGCCATATACAAAGGTAGGAAGGTCATGCCAAGGGCAATAATTGGATCTAATTTTAACCTATTCGCTAAAATGACACCGAGCGTAACAAAAACAATCATCTGATCGCCACCTACAAAAAACCCTATAAACGCCATTAAAGAAAATAATCCTATAATGAGTGGTAAAGCACCTGCGTGTTCAAATCTATATATCATATAATTAGTTAACTTTGTCACTGAGTCCAATTGCAACATACCTCCAATTGCCCCACCAACAAATAGCAATAAAGTTACAGTTTGAGCTGATTGTATACCCCCATTTAATATTAAGGTAATTGCATAAAACGGATTAACTGGATTTTGTGAAATAGCATGATAAGTTCCTTGTACAATTTCACCACTTTTTGTCGTGTCAAATTCACCAGCTGGAATGACATATGTCAGTAAACATGCAAACATCATCATCATCAACATCATTAATAACACGTGTGGCAATTGAAATTTTCTTTTTTCTTTTATTTTTAATTGGTCTTGTTCAACATCTTTTTGCGAATGATGTGAAGTTGCACTATATTCAGACATTCTATTTCACTCCTTAAAAATCATTTAGATTAGATATGCTCTACTTTTGTGTTTCGATATCGATTTTCTTTAAACGGAATACCAAGATGATCACGTAATGTACTACCTTCATAAGATTTCGAATAATAACCTTTTGTTTCTAATATAGGTAACACTTCTCTTAAAAATTCATCATATATTTCACCATAGACATGTGGTCCAAAGATAAAGCCATCTGCTGCACCTTGTTCAAACCATTCAATTATTAATGCTGCTACTTCTTCATAAGTGCCTGTAAATGGTGAACGTCTTACAGTTTCTTCTAGAGCAACTTCTCTTAACGTTAAATTTTGTGATTTCGCACGTTCAGCAATTGCATCAGTAGTTGCACGAAAACTATTTTTCCCTACGTCACCTAACTCTGGAAATGGTGCATCTAATTCGTATTGAGTAAAGTCATGGTGATCATAATATCTTCCCAAGTAGTCTAAAGCCTCTTCAATTGTTGCTAATGATTTAAGTTCATTTAATCGTCGCTCTACTTCGGCTTTATCTTTTCCAATGACTGGTGCTAGCATTGGATAGACTTTAACATGGTCGGGATTACGCTCAAATGCTTGGGCTTGTTTTTTAATACTGTCATAATTACTTTTAGCAATTTCAAGTGACTCACCAAGTGTAAAAACGGCATCAGCATATTTAGCTGCATATGCCTGTCCTTTAGGAGAAGCTCCTGCTTGGAATATAACAGGTTGTCCTTGTTCTGACCGACTTGCATTCAAAGGACCTTTAACTTGGAAATATTGACCTTTGTAATCTAAAGTATGCATTTTACTTTTATCAACATATTCACCATTTTCAACATCGAACGTAAACGCGTCATCTTCGTACGAATCCCATAATCCTTGTACAACTTGGATATGTTCTTCAGCAATATCATATCGAACATCATGTTCTGGATGATCTCCTTTACTATAATTGTCAGCACTCCCAGCTAAAGGCGAAGTTACCACATTCCAGCCTGCACGACCTTTACTAATGTTATCAATGGTTGAAAGTTGTCTGGCCACTGTGAACGGTTCACTATACGAAGTTGAAATCGTACCAACTAATCCAATTTGCTGCGTTATAGGAGCAAGAGCTGCTAAAAATGTTAAAGGTTCATGTCTATCTAAAAAATGTGGTATCGATTTTTCATTGATATATAATCCATCTGCTACAAAAACGAAACTGAAGCCAGCTTTTTCTGCTTTGCGAGCAATTTCAAGTTGAAATTCAAAATTTGTACTTGCATCACTTGGAACCTCACTTGATTTCCAAGCATGCATATGACTACCAGGACCGTTCAACATAATTCCAAAATCTATTTTTTTATTTGTCATTTTACCCCTGCTTTCAAAGTCGATTTTTTATATACACGCGCTAATTGCTCTACTGTTTTTAATCGTAATGAATGATTTTGAACGGGCATATGAAACATAAATTCATCAACTTCATCATCTATATTTAATTCATGAATCTGTTGTTTTATGGACTCAGCTGTACCATTAAATACCTCTATTTGTTGTGCTTCAATTTCAAATGTCCTTGAACTTTGCTTTTTAAAATCATCAATTTGGTGTTCACTTGATACCGTTAATTTTTGACCGTCATCAAAGTGTAAAACATAGTTTGTACGCCCTTCTTCAATTAATGCGTACTCCGCTTCGCTATTCGATACAACAGCAGCCAAGGCAACAATGATTCTCCCCTCAGGGTAAAATGCTTTGTATGTACGAATGGCTTTTTGTAAAAGTTCATTATCCGAATTCAAAAAATATGCATAAATAAATCCTACTTTTTCTTCTGCTGCAAAACGCGCTGATCGTTCACTGCCACCTAAAAGAAAAACATGTGGTTTTTCAACCTCTTTATTACGAATCGTTGTTTTTAAATTTGAATATGGATTTTCTTTAGGAAAGTTTCCATTATTAAATTGATTTAATAGATGAAATTTATCATTGAAAGATGTAGGTGAACTTTTGATATCTTCTTGCAATGCTTGTGTCGCTAGAGGAAAACCACCAGGTGCTTTACCTATACCTAAATCTACTCTTCCCGGAGCGATTTGGCTCATAAAATGAAACTGCTCAATCACTTTAAAAGGACTATAATGCTGTAGCATAACCCCACCAGAACCAATGTTTATTCTACTTGTTTGGTTTAATAGATGTGTAACTAATATTTCAGGACTCGTACCAACGACTTCTTGTATATTATGATGCTCTGCAACAAAATATCTTGTATAATTCAGGTTTTCTGCTAATTGAGCGAGTTCAACTGTTCTCTTTATCCCGTCGCTAACTGCTTCATTATGATCTATCGGACTTTGATCAAGTATACTAATAGATGTCATAAACAATCCCCCAATCGATTTCTGAAAATTATATTAGTTTCAATCTTATGCTCACGGTAACATTTTGTCAAGTATCCTTATCGTTTTACTAAGGATTAAGAGAGGGATTGCTTTTGCCATCTCGAGTACTCCATTTTTTACATACCATTTATCATTTAAATTGAAAATTGTTAACCAAGTACACTTTTCTCATAAAAAAAGAGCAGAGTAACATCACCCTTTAATAAAGTGATGTTATTCCGCTCTAATTTAAAAGACTAAGCATAAAATTTATTTCTGTTATGGCTTGCCTCATTATATGATATTAAATTTTGCATACATTGTGGTTAAAATAACTTTTTAATATGACCAACCCAAAGTATGTTCCACTTCATCATCCTCATGTTCAATATTATCTATATCAATCATAGATTCTGAAATGTTTCTAGAATGGTAACCAATACGCTCTAAGATAGCTATCATATCTAGATATAGCAAACCACCTTCTAAAGAACATTCTCCAGAACTTAAGCGCTTGATATGTTTCTTCCTAAGATCATGTTCTAATGTATACGAATCGTTACTCAAACGAACGATTTCATCTTTTTTAACTCTGTCATATACGTTAAACATATCAATTGTTTTTTCAAGTGACGCATCGACATGGTCATATAGTCTTTCAATACTTTGTTCTGCTTTTGCAGATATTTGAATTGATTCTGTTTCTTTTTTCTTTAAATCCAATAAATAAGCTTCTGTTAAACTTGCTACTTTAATAAACGTTCGATTAACATCGAATAACACAGACATTCTTTCTGCATCTTGTTTGGATATCTTCTTCTCAGAGATTTTTGTTAAATATTGTCTTACATTGTCATACATACTTTCCACAGCTGCATGCTTCTGAATTATATCTTTTTCTGTTTTATCATCATAGTTCTTAGCATATCTAAACATATCGAAAGTCATATGACCTATATTTTGAATTTCATCTTGAGCTTCTTGTAACGCGATGTTAGGAGCTCTGTTGATTAAATTTTTATCTAACATTCTTGGTTTATATTTTTCATTCAAGTCTTCGCCTGGTACTAACTTCGTCACTATCCATGCTAGGATGAAAATAAATGGCAATTGAATAATTGTGTTTGTTACATTGAACGTACCGTGTGCAAATGCAATAACCATTTCAGGCTTTAAATTCATAATCCCTTGCATCCATTCAATAACTAATTGATAGAGAGGCATGATTATTAAGAAAATGATAGCGCCAATTACATTGAAGAGTACATGTACAGCTGCCACACGTTTTGCCGCCAACGAGCCTGCTAAACTGGCAAGTACTGCCGTGATTGTCGTACCAATATTATCGCCTAAAAGTACAGGAAGTGCACCGTGTAAACTAATTAAATCATTGGCAAAGAATCCTTGTAAAATACCAATTGTGGCACTTGAACTTTGGATAATTACTGTTAATAATGTACCTGCTACCACACCATATAATGGATTCGAAGACATATCTAACATAATTTGTTTAAAAGAGTCTAAATTTGCTAAGGGTTTAACTGCACCACTCATAAGTTCTAAACCATAGAACAATGCACCAAAACCAAATAAAATCATACCCACATTTTTCACTTTACGTTTTTGAATAAAGAAAATTAGAAATGCACCAATTGCTAAAATTGGCAGCGAATACTCACCGATATCAATACCTATAATAAATGCAGTAACTGTAGTACCAATATTCGCTCCCATAACTACTCCAATTGCCTGACGCATTGTCATAAAGCCTGCACTAACAAGACCTATAGTAATTACTGTTGTGCCCGAACTACTTTGAATTAATATCGTTACAATCATACCAGCCAAGACACCCATTAAAGGGTTACTTGTAAAAGTATTTAAAATGCTTCTTAATCTATCACCAGCTGCGGCTTGTAAACCGTCTCCCATTTGTTTAATACCATATAGAAAAATACCTAATCCACCAATAAAGGTAAAAATAATCTCCATTACAGAAGAATCCATCGTTACACCTCTTTAAAATATTTGTAAACTATGTGAAGTATAACTAATTTTTGTTAAGCTAATGTTAATTTATCATTAAAATTACATCGTATTTTCTCAACATTTCTGTAATCTTATTTCACCAATACATGCAAACCTTTCCAAATTCGTTAACCATGCAGATTTTACAATATGATACTTATAATATCCTTAAATTAATTCTTTTTATAAGTATTACAATTAAAATTGAAAGATACTTGTCAACCGCTCTAATCTTCGCTAATATAATTAAGAATTTAATGAAGGGAAGATTTGTATTGTGATTACTGCTTATAAACATACTCAAACACAAGAAATAATAACATCAACTTTAGACCATGATGCTTCATGGATCAATGTCGTTGACCCAAATTGGGAAGAAATAGAACATTTAATAGATTTATACCATTTACCAGAAGATTTTATTAGAGACCCTCTAGATACTGAGGAAAGTTCTCGTGTTGAATACGATGAAGAAACAGGCTATTCCCTCATAATCCTTGATTTGCCAGTTGTTAATGATACAAATCTTAATGTGCTCTCGTTTATAACAATTCCTCTAGGTATTATTATTGGTAATAAAAAAATATTTACTGTATGTAATGTGGAGAACGAATTTCTAGAAAAATTTAGCCATCAAAATTTAAATTTACATTTTCATAGCCGATTCGCGCTCAATATATTATTAACGATCGCGAATCATTATAATAGAAACCTTAGATTATTAAATAAAACGAGATTACGTATAGAACGTGATTTAAAAAATAATGTTACAAACAAACAACTATATAATTTAATGGAAGTTGAAAAGAGTTTAGTTTATTTCTTAGCAGCATTAAAAGGTAATGAAACGATAGTAAAGAAACTTTTCAGATTACCTGCAATTAAACGATTTGAAGAAGATGAAGATTTGTTGGAAGATTTAGTCATCGAAAATAATCAAGCTTTAGAGACCACAAGATTATACACGGATATATTAGAAAGTATTACAACTTCATATGCATCACTACTTTCAAATGAAATGAATAATACGATGAAAACATTGACATTATTTACTGTCTTTTTAACATTACCAACTTTAGTATTTAGCTTTTTCGGCATGAATGTTCCATTACCTATTGATGAACATAGCTATGTCTCTTGGGTTATCGTGATCGCTATTTCACTAATTATCGTTTCATGTGTAGGTGCATTTCTATGGCGAAAGCAAAAGTTTTGATATAGAGCAAACACACATTTAAAAATAACTAGATATAAAGCTTATGCTCAATATGAAAGATTCTATCATGTGTTATTGTACTGAATCTTGAAATTTGTACTTTGGTTTTCTGTAATATTCTAAAAGCTTGTTTCCTCAAAAATTTAGGAGACATGCCTTTTAAATTTATTTCACTTTTTTTATTAAAATTTATATATTGAGAATAGCTTGTCACATCAGGTTAATTTTCAAAAATAAAAACGTCAATTTCTATATGATTAGAATTGACGTTTTTAAATATTATAATCCAAACTATTTTTTGCTGATGGTAAAAATGAATATTAGCTGACTTTAATTTGATACTGGCCTTAACCTAAAGGCATAATATCTTCTTTAGTAATATCATCGTAATAATATTTTATTTTATAGATAAAATAATCTTTCAATCTATTCATGTTTTCCAATGTGCTTGAAGCTTGTTCCAAATGAATTAACCACGATCTTGCTGGACACTCAGTATCATAAAATTCTTTATGGATTCTTACTGTTTCTCTATTAACAGGTAATTGATATTTCTTTAAAATTGCAGCTGCTAGCCAAAAGCTAACCTCTTCTACCTTCATAAATGCACTATCTGTTAATATACCATTGATTTTAGACTGACATCTCTCGATACCAATATAATGCGTATTGGCAAATATATTTCCGCAGTGCCATTCAGTATATTGTGTTGGATGAAACCAGTAACATGTGTCTTGGTCGATGTAGACGCTCGCCCATCCTTTTTCTAATTCGTTTTTTTCAATGCGCTTATTTAACCATGTAATGTAATTTTTGGCAGAATAATTTTCGGCATCATCGTGTAGAACGACACCTAAAATATCTTTTTTTCGTTCAGTGATTTTCTCTTCTATTTCATAATAATTTGAGTATATATGCTCCATTATTTTCCCTCTTTAATATTTAAATATTTAAATTTTTCATCATTAGTTCGTTTAATTTCTTTTTTCCAAATTTAATGGTGTACACAATTTAATTTTATCGATTGAATTAGCGCTTGAAATAAGAAAATAGTTATATTTAATATATTAATATTCACAACTATTTATTATATAATGTAATTTAGTCAATATAACAATATGTTATCAGGAGTTGCTAGATAGAATGGAACATGCCACATTATGTATCCACGATTTTTTAACTACAGACACGCAACGTTGTATCAACCAAGTCATACTGTTATTTTCATTAAATAGTAAATTGAATATCAATATTAATGGTAAACAAACTTCGGTTGAAAACAATATCGCTATCATCAATCATAGTGATTTATTTTGTATAACTCACGCAGAACAACTTGTTGAACTAAAAATACCAATACAACAAATCATCCCGCTTAATCAATTATTTTTTAATTGTTATTATGATGCAAAAGCATTGCATGCTCAAGAATACTTGAAGTATTTAATACTAAACATGATTGAAAAATTAAATACTATGAATTCAATGGAATTACCTCAATTAACTGAGCTTATTTCTACCTTAGAGCAAGAAACTAAAAAATCAACTGATTATGCTTATATACCGACAATACATTCTGAAAATGAACTTTTAAATAAAATATCAGATTATATTCAAAAGCACATTACACAACATATCATGTCCAAAGAAATTTCTTCAATTTTTTATATTTCTAGTTCATACATATCGATTTTATTTAAAAAATATTTAGGTATTAGCTTTAAACATTATGTAGTAAGTTTAAAAATTGCGCTTTCTCTTAATGAACTTATTAATAGTAACAAAACCATTTATCTTATTTCTGAAAATATGGGTTTCAATCATTATGCTAACTATACTCATCAATTCAAATATCATCTCAAGTTAACACCGCTTGCTTACAGAAAAAAGCTTAATATATTGCACAATAATCCTATTACGTTATTAACTACTGATATTAGCGGATATTCACACTATTTCAAAGCCTACTTAGATGACCATAATCAATCACTTGATAACGAAATTATCAATTTAGACCACTTAAAGTATAATGATTTGGCAAAACAACCTACCATCTTTATTCATATTGATAATCTAATGGATATAATTCAAACAAATTTAAATCAAAAACTTAATTTTAGTGACCTTACAAACTGCTATTTACTTATAAATAATGTGAGCAATCTAGCATCAGCTTCACTCAATTTAAATGGGATTGTCAATTTAATCGATGCTATTTTTTCTAACTGTATAGGCGTAGTTATTAGAATTAAATCCATGGAAGAATATAAAAAAATAGAACAAGTGATTTCCCAATTTTTAATATTCAAACCTAAATATCATGCTAATGGTAATATGTATAACTTTATGATTCTATTTGATTCAGAATACTTAAAGTTAAATGATATAAACAGATTGTACATTAAAGTCAGAAGTTTAAATATTAATATCAAATTAGCAATCAATGTAGAAGGCGTGTTAACCCAAACTCAAAGCCTTAAACACACTTTTACACTCTTACATAGATTTAATTTTGACTTTAATTTTATTGATGTAGAACGTAGCGAATTACGTACAATGTTATTAAAGCATAGCCATCAATTCGATAATGTATCAAGTTATAGTGATTATTATAATAAATTCGTCACACTTTCTAAGCTACAACCTAATAAATGTGTGTACTCAAAACTTACTAAAAATCACTTCACTCAATATAATCAAAAAGCGCCTTTAGGAATATCAGAAATTATGCAACATACAATACAATTGATTAAAAATGGTTCTGCTGTTGGCTATGAACTAATGAATAAATGTATATATGACGTTGCATTAATGAATCATCACGGCATATATGAACCCATTGTATATATAATGCAATTCTTAAAGCCATTTTATGGAAAAGCGATATTAATACAACCTAATTATTTAGTTGCAAAAGATAAACAATGTACACATTTACTATTATTTAATGCCAATACGCACACAACTTTAAACAAGCGAAAGTTTATATTAAAACAACAAACAATTATTTCAAAATTAATTTTATTTATACGTACGTTAAATAGAGAACATGGTTTTATAGATTATGCTTTACCTCCTATATTTAATGATATTTTCATTGAACAATCACTGTTAAAAAATATAGAACGTTCAAATATGCCGAAATCAGAATTACGACACACTACCTATCCACACACACCTATTGAGTTTGATATTAGTCGAGATGAGGTGAAATACATTCGCTTATCACCTACAAATAAATAATAGTGCAGCATAGACATGAAACTTTAAAAATAAGTACATATTAGCACAATTTAATTTAAAAGTTTTGTCATCGCTTATACTTCAATTGCATTATGCTAAAATATCAGATATAACTGAAGTAAAGATATATAAAGGAGAATCTAATTTTGAAAAATAAAATGTTTGCAATTATTATCAGTGCAGTAATGGTGATTGTAGCTATTGTCTTAGTTATTATGATGGTTTCTGGTGGTCAAAAAGAGACATACTTCGGCTACATGAAAAATAGTACAACTGCTGATAAAGTAGTGAGTGAAAAAGACCATGAAGTAGAGGAAAATGTAAAAATACCTTCTAAATCAGGATTTAATCCTAAAAAAGGTGATTTTGTAAAACTTATTAAATCTGAGGACGAAGACACTTATAGTAAAATGGAAGTCGTTGATCACGATGACATTCCGCATGGTCTAATGATGAAAATTCACGATATGGACATGAAAGGCATGTAAATAAGTAAAACCGCGTCACAAATCAGCCCCATAAGCATTTCTTAGAAGTGCTTATGGGGCTGTTTGTGCCTTAAATAACATTAATTTTGTTTAACCCATCACTTGTTTTCAAAAACATCCTACTGTTGTTGTTTTATAATTAACATAATATAACCGTAATTAACAAAAAAGCACTGAATAGATTTATTTTCTATTCAGTGCAAAATGTCAGAATTTTAATTTAGTTTATATCGATTTTAGATAGGCTTGACCTTTCTCTTTGTCATAAGCATTTTCCCATTTTGCAATAACAATGGTAGATAATGCGTTACCTAATACATTTACACAAGTTCGTACCATATCTAATAGTCTATCGACACCGATAATCAATGCCAGTCCTTCAGCTGGTAATCCCATTGTTGTCAATGTTGTAATAAGTACTACAATTGATACTCCTGGTACGCCCGCCATACCTTTTGAAGCAACCATCAAAGTAACCATTAACATGATTTGTTGGCCGATGGACATATCGATGCCATACATCTGAGCAACAAATAAGGCTGCTATTGATTGATATAATGCAGATCCATCAAGGTTAAATGTATATCCAATTGGTACTACAAATGAAGTAATATCTTTTGGAGAACCAAAGTTTTCCATTTTTTTCATTATTATTGGTAACACAGATTCAGAACTTGATGTTGAAAATGCTAATACTAGTTCATTTTTTAGTATTTTAATAATAGAGAAAATACTAATACCGCATAATCTAGCTACGATACCAAGTACAACAATAATAAAGAATATCATTGCACCGATAACCACTAATAGTAATTTTAATAATGGTATTAATGCTGAAGCACCAAAAGTCATAATTGTCGTACAAATAAATGCGAATACGCCAATAGGTGCTAATTTCAATATTTTATTAATCATCCAAAACACAGCTTCTAATGAACCACTTAAAACCGCTTTTACAGGTTCTGCTTTTTTACCAATTGCTGATAATGCAACACCAAAAAACACTGCAAAGAAAATGATTGGTAGTAATTCACCTGAAGTCAATGCCTCGAAAAGATTTTGAGGCACAATGTTTACAATTGTATCGATAAAGTGATTTCCATATGTAGATGATTCGGCAGCTTTTGCCGAGGATTCATATGTTGAAATATCACCTTTGGGTAATTTATCTGGATCTAAACCTTTCCCTGGTTTAAATATATTCGCAAAAAGTATACCTAGTCCTATAGCTATTGTTGTTATAATTTCAAAATATAAAATTGTTTTAAAACCGTAACGTCCCACTGTTTTAGATTCACCTACATTGGATATAGATAATGCTAGTGAACAAAAAACAACTGGAATTACAATCATTTTTATTAAATTCAAGAAGACATCGCCAAAAGGCTTAATGTAATTTGCAATTTCATCGTGCCCATAAAGTAATAGGCCTACGATAACACCTAATACCAAAGCGATAATAACTTGCATTGGTAAACTGATTCTTCTTATAATTGCCATGATGTTTCTCCCCTTTTTCTGACATTGCTTAATTATATCAAAATAATTTTTATATAGATATAAATTTTTTCGGCAAAAAGAGTTGATATTACACTTAATTTTTATTTTTACTCATTTTATATATATATAAGTAACATAATTATTTTGACAAATATACAAAATTGGCGTTAAAGACTATGATATCACGCTATGATCGCTTACTAAAAGTTAGATATAATGATATAATCACAAATAAAACCACTACTCTTTTAGTCTATTTTTTATTTGAGTAACATAAGAAATCGGTATGATTTTTATATACATTTCACTTGAAATAGTGCTCAAAATGCTTAAGTTTTTTAATTTTTACTAAAGTAATCTATACGATAAAAGCATTTAATAAAAAATGGCTGATGCCATAAATAAATATGGTACCAGCCAACTTTATCCTGTTTTGCTTTAATCTATAAAATAATAACATCATTAAAAATAACTTTTAATCTTTAGGTTGATATTTTTCTTTAAAAGCATTATGTTTTGCGCCTTTGACATTTTTCTTAGTTTCTGGATCAAAACCTTGCACCAATATACCTTTATATGTACTAATCGGTTGAACGACATAAGTATGATCTGAATCATCTTTAAATTTAATTTCTTTATAATACAAACCTTTTTTAGCACTATATAATGTTTTCTCTGTTTGGATTTTATCAGTTAGATGAGTTTCATCTAAATAGTTATCAACTAACTCTAAATTTTTATGACCTTGATAAGTTCTTAAACCAAAGAAAAAAATTACAGCCAAAATTAACGAAATAATTAATAGTCCTAGTATTTTCAAAAACGTCTTCATTATTTATCTCCTTTTAAGTAAAAACAATTATTATACATACTCCATTGTTAATCCTCATACTCTTAAATTCCTAGACTACTTATTAAAATTCATAATATTAATATTATGAACGATAACAAATAAATTATAAAGTATTATTACCTTTTGTAACAAAATGTTCTTAATTTTTCGCTTATGTATAACTGTATATATTATAAAATATACATATATTCTTTATTACTTTTTGAATAATCCGTTCAAGACAATTTCACCTAACTTTAATATGAATGAAATTAATAAAATAACTCAAATAACACTTTCACAACAGTATAAAAATATTATGAATAAAGACACAACTGTTCCTTGACAATGTACGTAGTTCATAATAAGGTTAAATTTCAAAAGGGGTGATTAAATGGAGGACAAATTAAGTTACTTAGAAGAACAACTGTGCTTTCTATTTTATGTTTCATCAAAAGAAATAATAAAAAAATATACTTCATATTTAAAAGAGTATGATTTAACATATACTGGTTATATTGTTATGCTCGCAATTAAAAAAAATGAAAAAATCAACATCAAAACACTTGGACAACGCGTTTATCTTGATTCAGGTACGCTAACACCATTACTAAAAAAATTAGAAAAAAAAGGGTTTGTTAGTAGAACACGTGAGATTGATGATGAACGTAATTTACAAATTGCACTTACCGAACATGGTGCAAAAGTTCAAGATTCATTATCCGGTGTCTCTAGAAAAGTTTTTGGTGAATTTGATATGGATATCGATGAAGCCGTTCACTTAAAAGAGACACTACAAAATTTTGTGAATAAACATTTCACTAAAGAAATTTAATATATTAAGAGGCAAAGAAACGTTTAAAGTGTGTAGTTTATTTATGCTATTTTAAACTTAAACTTGCCTCTTTTTTATTTTTTCTAATTATACTTATGTTAACAATCATTGATACGCCATTTTTGATATGATCGTACATTTAGAATAATCAACGCTCATAGTTTGACTTTGACTTTCTTTGACTAATGTATTATAATATTAATATAAGGTTAAAGGAGAGGTGAAAAATGATGCAAAACACTCAAAATCTTTCTACAGATATTCTAGAAAATTTATTAACCGAGCATCATGATTTTAACGTAGATGTATATGAATCAAGTGATGCATATCAAGTCATGGCTGAACTGCCAGGTTACAGTAAAGAAGATATAGATATTCAATTTGATGAAAAGACATTAACAATCAGTGTTACAAATACTTCTACAACAACTCAAAACCAAGATAATTACTTGATTAAAGAGCGCAATTTTAATAATCAAAGTAGACAATTTATATTTAAAAATGTAGATGAACCTAATATTAAAGCAATGCTAAACGATGGTATATTAAATGTTACGTTACCTATTAACCATACAAAAAAACAAATTAATATTGATTAAATCGTAACAAAATAAATTTATTATATAAGGAGAGATGCTTTATGGCATTCAATATGAAACCATTCGATAATTCATTTTTCGATGCAAATCCTAGTGATTTATTCAGAGACTTTGGACGTCAATTTTTCGATCAATTTCCAGGAAGTAATAGCATTAAAACAGATGTCAAAGAACTTGAAGATGCTTACGTAGTAGAAGCAGAATTACCAGGTATGAAAAAAGAAAATATTAATCTTCAATTTGAAAATAATGTTTTAACAATAGAAGGTAAACAAGCATTTGAAAATAATAAAGAAGATGAAAATGGACGCATGATTCATCAAGAACGCAGCTTTAGTGATGTAAAACGTCAATATCAATTTGATAATGTTGATGAAAATGGCATTAAAGCTGCTTACGAAAATGGCATGCTAAATGTGACGCTACCTAAAAAAGAGAAAAAAGAGTCTTCTTATAATATTCAAATTGATTAAACATTAAAAGCAACACTTCCTAAAAGTGAAGTGTTGCTTTTTTTATTAAATTTATAGTTTTAGTTTACATTTTTAACCATTCTCGACATTGTTGTTAATGCTATAATTCCAAATATCGCTAATAATAAAAACGCTAAATGACTGGAACCTGTAACTATTGTGACATAAGAAATAACAATCGGTGGGAAGAATCCCCCCAAACCGTCCATCATAGAAACAATACCATTTGCAGTACCTGCCTCTTTACTAAAATATAAAAATAGGGAATTCCCTTAACTAAAACCTAAAGGAATCCCCTACTACATATCATCACTTAAAATGGCGGTTGTCCTAATACTTCTTCATCAAAACGATCTGGAATTAATACTTTTCTCATAATAACGCCTAAATCACCATCGTCATTTTCATGTTCCGCATAAACTTCATAACCTCTTCTTTTGTATATATCTAATAGCCATGGATGTTTGCGTGCAGATGTACCCAATGTCACTGCTGGTACCTTAAGCGTATCTCTAAGGAAGGTTTCTTCAACGTATTTTAATAACTTGCCGCCCAATCCTTGACCATCATACGAAGGTTTTGTAGCAAACCACCATACAAACGGATAAATAGAAATACGTCGTTTTGTCTCCCAAGGATAACGTACAGTTATCGTTGAAATAATTTCCGTGTTATTTTCCAAGACAAAAGTCGTACCCGTTTGTAAATTTTTTTCGACCATTTCAACACTAGCGTTGACAGATGGCCAATCAATACCTAATTCTCTTAATGGTGTAAATGCTTCATGCATTAATTTTTGCAATGCTTCAGCATCATCTATTTCAGCAATTCTAATATTATAGTCAGACATTTTGTCACTCCTTAGCGTTTCTCTTAAAGCTTCATTTTATTAAATCTCAAACATTAATTTACAGTAATACAATATGGTTTCTTGATAAATGAGTCAATTTTTTTGTTTTATAGATAAAAAATAAAAGACAATACGATTTCATTAAAGAAACCGCATTGTCTTTCTACTTTATCTTAAAATCAACTGCGCAAACTATCGCGTTTACCGTTTAAATAAGCATAAACCAGCCCAACAAATATACCTCCACCAATATAATTACCTATAAAAGCAAAGACTATATTTTTTAAAACGTGTAGCCATGCGACAGCGTCAAAATTATAAAAAACCATACCAGCATATAAACCTGCATTAAATACTACGTGTTCATAACCCATAAATACAAAGACAATAACACCACAGGCTATGAAGAAAGCTTTAGATAAACCATCTTTAAATTGAATTGATACGTAAATTCCAATATTTATGAAGAAATTACAGAAAATGGCTTTTACTAAAATGGCATACCATGTCGTATCTATGGTCTTTCCATCTACAAGCGTTGTTAAACTTGTCACCATTTCCGTTGTCATTATAGGCGTAAACTTCATTAACCCAAATAATACAAAACCTCCAATAATATTAAAAAAGAAGCATACTAACATGATGAGTAAAGCCTTGTTCATACCGATAAGTTTATAATACCATCCAACTGTTAAATACATAAAATTACTCGTTAATAATTCTGAATGTGTTAGTACGATTAATACTAAGGCTAAACTGAATGAAATAGCGCCTATTAAGTTAATGAGTCCTTCATTTGCACCATCAAATTGTGTTTTTATTGCAAGCATGAAAACTGTTACAATGGCTAACAAAAATCCAGACATAATCGATTTTAATGCATAACGTCCAGGTGTTTGGTCAAACATTACATCCTTCATTTGAACTTGATTATTAATGTTCTTAATTGTTTCGCCTGACATATATGTATCTTTGATGGCTTTATTATTATCTATCAACATCGACACCCTTCCCCTTTAAAATATTTAGATTTCAAACTTACAGATTCATTGTATTATTTTTTATTCAAATTTAATAGACGTACTTCTATTTTACATAAAAAAACACCTCCGTATAAATTCTTTTTAATGTGAATTCAACGAAAGTGTCTTTATTTCACTCCAAATATTAGAGACAGTTCATAACGAATTAGCGCTCATATTGGAGCGTGGATAGCTCTAACTTAATCGCGCTGCTTGCTGTTATTTTTTAAATTTTGTTAATATATGTAGGCCATAAGCAAAAATACCATAGCCTGTTAAAGTACGTAATAACCATTTGAATGTACTGCTACTTAAACATTTTTCATTTAACATCATAGCTGGTACAAGCGTACTTATCGTATATAACCCTAATACTTTTAAATAACGTTTATTCAATACACTCACCTCTTTTCACTTTTATTATAACTAAAAGCTAAAGTGTACAAGTGTTTCAATTCTTACATATCTATGACTATTTATTTTTTAAAAGTGTTTCTAAATTATCAAATGTGCTATTCATACCCGCTTCTACACCCATATCAAGTAATTGTTGTGCTGATTTAGGATCTGGTAGTTCTGCAGTGGATATAATACGTGTTGAATTCTCACCTTTCTGTTCTAATTGAATGACATTACGCATACTAGCCATATTTTTATCAATATTACCTTCTTTATCAGTAAAGTAATCGTTATAATCAATTAAATAAGGTGCTTTGACTTCATTATACTTTGTTAATGTATAACTTGTACCTTGATCAGTATATATTGCAAAAAACGCTTGACCTCCAGTCACAATATTAAATTCGAACACTTTTGTTGTTGCACCTTGAGGGTGGAACCATTGTTCAAATAAAGACTGCTCAGTATATGCGTCAAATATTTCTTCTGCAGTTGCTTCAAAATCTCTTTTAAATATAATTTTATTTTCATTTACTTCTATACTCACTTAAAACGCTCCTTTTTATTCATCATTCATAATTACATAAGATGTCACTGTTTTAATTTTGGCATTTTTACGATTGCTTTCAAACTCAATAAAATCCGCAAAGTAGACTGCTGTGCCATCACTATTTAACTGAGTACCATGCATTGCACCAAACTTTCCGTGTGTTAAATTATGCGTCACTTCTATTCTTTTAATATCTACTTTATGCGCTTCAATTTCATTGTGAAATTCATCTAAACTGTTCAATTCAAAAGCACCAGGCACTTGCCACTTGAAATTTGACACAACTGTTTGTGATAACTTATTCTTATCAGCTAATGCAGATCCAATTAGAAAATCTAACATGATTCGCCGTTTAGGTGCATTATCACACCCTAAATCTCCAACCATTTCAAATGGAAATTCTGAAGCCGCTTCATTTTTAAATGATAGTCCTGCTTCTGTTAACGCATTTTCTAATATGCTGATTGCTTTAGGTCCTACGCCATGAGTATCTAATATAGTAGTTCGTTCATATTTTGCTAATTCTTCTAAAGTATTTATACCGATCGAAGCTAACGCATTCGTTGCTGGACGACCAATTTTAGGTAACATTGTTGCCATTGAAATCCCCCTTTTTAATACTTTATACCCGCATAAAAAGATTTTAAATTTTATATAACAAAAAAAGATCCAAGACAAACATCAGTCTTGGACCTTTTTACTATAATTTTTGTTATTAATCTTCTAATGCAAATTCAAGGCTTACTTGGAAGTTTATATCCTTACCAATCATTACGCCACCAGTTTCAAGTGGTTGGTTAAATGTCACACCATATTTTTCACGGTTAATTGTGCCATTAGCGATGAATCCTGCTGTTGTAGCTCCATTTAATGGGTTTTTACTTTGACCTTCATATGATAATTCAAAAGTTTCTTCTTCAGTTACATCTTTAATTGTTAAATTACCAGTAACTGAATTTCCATCTACTTTTGTTACATCAAATTTAATTTCAGGGTAGTTTTCAACATCTAAGAAATCACCACTTTTTAAGTGATTATCACGATCACCAACGCGAGTGTCAATTGAATCTGCTTTGATTGTTAAACCACCTTTAATTGTACTTAAATCATTTAAATCTCCTTCAAGTGAAGCTTCGAATTCATTAAATCTACCTTTTATATTTGAAATCACCAGGTGTTTAACTGAAAATTCTACTACTGAATGTGCTGGATCAAAATTAAATTTTGTCATAAAAATTCATACCTCCAAATTATTAACTTTCTATTGATACATTTATTATATCAGGTATATTTTATATATCAATAGAAAAGCTCATATTTGTGTTTCTATGAAAAATATTCCCGTAAAACAAAATTTTACTCATTATCTATATAAATAATTAATTTCACTTAAATCCACACATTGATTTAGACTTTAATGTGCTAACATTTCTTTTTTAATTTGTGCTTTTGTTAATTCACTTGAGTAATATGTTGGCCAATTGTCTAATTCTTTTAATACTTTTTGTTTATTATCTCCCATAAATATATGGAAATGTTCTGCTTTTTTAGGTGCAATATTATGATCGCTAAATTGTACATATTTTGGTAAATCTTTATTATCGCCTACTCGTTTAAATGAATATCTGACACCTCTATTACCTTTTTCATATTTCAAAATATCTTTCCCATCGTATTTGTATTGGCCAGTTAAGGTCTTACCGTCTTTTTTAAAAGTAATCGTATCCTCCGTAATATTTATATTACTAATATTTGTCTTATATCCTTTTTGGTAATATGCTTTATATTCTTTTGCAGTCATTTGATTATCTTCTTTTGCTTTGTGTTTCATGACATCATCTAACGTGCCATCTTTTAAAAACGGATAAACTGATTGCCATTCTCCTTCATAATCAGTTAATTTTCTATCTTTTACTTGACTATCCTTAAAGTAGCCATCAGCAATTGCTTTTTCATGTTTATTATGTGCGTGTTCATCATCTGTTTTAACATTGTCATTTAATGCCATATCAAGATGTTTTATATTTTTTTCCATTAGGGATTGATATGTCAGTTTATTATCTTCTGCTTGTTCTTTTGATAATGACTCCATGTTATTAAACTTCAATGGTTTTGCTTTTGTTTCTTTGCGAATCGTATCTGTGACTTTATTAAAAACATTGGCTTCATACAAAATGTATTTTGCGCCTGAATCATTAATCTCTTTCACAATTTTTGCTAATGCTTTTTGAGATGGATCTTCAGCATTCATGTTTTGTATACCTTTTTGGACAAATCCATATCTTTCTGAAAGATAACCAATAGATTCATGTGATATATATACGGTATTACCTTGCTTATCTTCAGTGATGTTTTGCATTTTTTGATCTATGCCCATCAAATCTTCTTTCAACTTATTATAGTTCTTTTCATAATAAGATTTGTGTTTAGGGTCTTGCTTTATTAATTTATCTTTGATCTCTTTTGCAAAGACTTGATTAAATTTTGGGTCTAACCATACATGAGGGTCATAGCCGCCATGATGATGTCCATGTTCATGATGGTGACCATGTTCTTCATGTTCTTCATGTTCTTCGTCGTGTTGATCAGTTAATAATTCGCTTTTATCAATTTTATCTCCTAACGATACCTTTTTATCATCCTTTTTAATTGTTGCTGCCACTTTTTTAGCAATAGGATCCAAATCGTCACCTGTATACAGGAACATATCTGCTTTACTCGCATTCATAATATCTTTTTGTGTTGGCTCATATGTATGTAAATCTGCACCAGTAGGATAAATAGATTTAACTGAAACATACTTTCCACCTATTTGATTGGCAAATGATTTTAATGGAAATACAGTAGTATTAATTTTTATTTTGTCATTATCTTTTGATTCGTTAGACTTTGTGGCACTACAAGCAGTAACGATGATCGCTAATATAATGACAAATGACAGTATGTATATTGACTTTTTCATTCTTATTCCTCCTCAGATAGTAATCATTACGATTTAAAATTATAACTGTACTTTTCGAGATATGCAATACATATTTTGATTTTTTCGTAATTGTTTCGATTTAATAAGTTAGTCCTTCTTTTTCATATAAACTAAAAAAGCCCGTTCCTAAATGTTTTATAAAACGTTCAGGAACGGGCTTTTGATATTAAAGTTTAAATCTAAATTTTAATATTTAACTTTCTTCAAGTATTTTTTTATAGTTCTTATATTTATACGGGTCCTCTACTTTTTTACCTGCTACAAAAACTGTAGGTGCTGTTTCAATATGGTTTTCTTTATATTGTTTTTGATCTTGTTCGGCTGCTTTCCATGATTCACTATCTTTTGTTTTATAACTCGCTTTTATCTTTTCTTTTTTACCATTTGAAATTTCCAATAGATTTATTTGTTGATCAACGAGTTGTTCGGTAATCCATTTTTTTTCTGAGTTCGGTTGTTGCTTAAACATTAACTTTTGAAATTTTAAATATTGTTTAGGTGCATATTGCCTTACTGCATGACCTGCCCTTGAACCTATAATTGAATCTTTTCCTAAAAATGCCATATTAACAAATTGATAATCTACTTTTTTCGTATCAATATATTCTTTTTTTAATTTAGGCATAATATGTTCTTCTACTTTTTTACAATATGGGCACTTAAAATCACCATACTCAATAATTTTAATCTTTCCACCTTTTCCATATTTGTCATCTTGATGTACATTTTGATTGTCATTCGAACATGCGGAAACAAAAATGACTACTGCCATTAATAACAAACTTAACCAACATTTCTTCATTTGTTAAAAACACACCTTCTTATCTTGTTTTATTCTTCTAAGTTCATATTTTCTTCTTTATAATCCGCATCATGTGCATGTGAATATGATTTTGAATTAAAGTTTTTTAAGTAATGTGCTTTACCATCTGTTATTTTATATGTATAAAAATGAACTTCATCATCATCTTTTAATGGTTTATAAGCAATAGTCACATATTTACCTTTGTCATACACATAGATATTCGCATTCTTTTTTTCAAACTTAGATTCCACATCGCCATTTTGCTTATCAGCTAAAATCTTTTGTTGTTTTTTCTGTTGATGCACTGCTTTGTCAATCTCATCAGCATATTTCCCACTACTGCACCCAGCTATAATGATTATTGAAATGAACACCATCGTCATTAATTTTTTCATATTTACACTCCTAATATTACTTCTCATATCTAATATTATTTAACCATAAGTTTTATCTTACAACGAAAATCTTTGATGTGCTAGAACTATAACATTATTTTTATATTTATATAAAAACACTTCCGAAAAATTCATTCATAAATGAATTTAACGAAAGTGTCATATTTACCGTAAAAAATTAAATTTTCACCTATGGTACAACTTTATCCTAGCTATAACTCAATTAATTTCATTTTCATCATATTAGTGCCACTTTGATTGCTAATGCACCGTAATTAAGTTCATCTGTTTGTGAATAAATTTGATATATAGCCGCTAATTTTTGAGAAAGTTGATCATCTGCTTTCGCTCCAACTTCTTCATTTGTATATTGATTCAACAGTGACTGAAACGAAGAAAACACTACAATTTCCTTAACTTGGACTGTTAATGTTTCTTCATTCATTAAATTTTGGAATACAATATAATCGCCGCTTTTAATTTCTTGTCTTTTTTCATCATTCAATCTAATTTCAATCGTTTTGACTTCGTTTTTCATTAATTGAAAAGGTTCATTATTTAAATGCATCGAGTGTTCTATAATCCATACGCTCCATTCATAATATTTATATTGATATCAAAGTATCATAATATTAATATCATTTACAAGACAATTTCGCTTAATGCAGTACGATGTCGCAATTTTAATTATTCAGCATTCTTTTCTTCTAATTTAAGTTGTCTTTTGCTTTTCAACATAAACACACTTATTAAACTGATAATTGATATAATGACTGCAAACCAAAAGGCACCGTGATACCCACTTAGCAATGCTTGATGTTGAATTTCTGCCGTCATTTGTTTTTGGCTCATATCTTTAAACTCAGACATATTTGGTGTGTAGTTTTTAGCAACCTGACTCATAATTGTAATCAAACCTGCTGTACCAATTGATGCAGATATTTGTTGTATAGTATTTGTCATCGAAGAACCATGGGCATTCATTTCTGGCGCTAATTGATTCATTGTATGTGTCATTAATGGCATTAAACCAAGTGCGATACCAATCATACGAATAGCATATACAGTAGCTAATATCGCTGATGAAGTATGTTCATCCATGATTACAAAATAAGAAGTTGTTACAACTACAATAAACATACCAATGAATGCTAATATTTTAGCACCATATTTTTCATAGAGTAAACCTGAAATCACTGACATAATCCCCATTACGATAGCTCCAGGTAATAAAATCAATCCTGATTGAAGTGCTGAGTCATTCATAATATTCTGCACAAACATCGGTAACACAGTTTCAGAACCAATCATTGAAATCATGGTAAAAGCCATTATGATAATACCTACGGCAAATTGACTGTCTTTGAATACTGAAAAATCAAGCAGTGGATTTTCCAAACGTGTTTGACGAAATATAAAAGCAGCAACTAAAATAATGCCACCAATTACAGTAGTCAATACAATTGGATCGTTCCAGCCATCACGAGAAATTGAACTTGTACCGTATAGCAAACCACCAAAACCGAACACAGATAAGATTATTGATAAAATATCAATACGTGTCTTTCGATTAGTACCAACATTTTTGACGAATTTAAGTGCACCAATGAAAGTAAGTGCAGCTATTGGAGCAACGACATGGAATAATGAACGCCAATTTAAATACTCTACTAAATAACCAGACAGTGTCGGACCAATTGCTGGAGCTAAACCAATCACCAAACCAAAAGTCCCCATATATTTACCTCTTTCATGAGGTTCAAATACATCTAAGATCGTCGTCATCATCAGTGGCATCATGATACCAGAACCAAGTGCTTGAACAATTCTTGCACTTAATAAAACAGAAAAGTTTGGACTAAATCCTGCAATTAAAGTCCCGATAAAAAAGATAAATATTGCAGTTAAAAATACTTTTCTTGTTGAGTATCTTTGAATAATCATTGCTGACAATGGGATTATTACACCATTGGTCAATAAAAAGGCCGTAGTAAGCCACTGTACTTGTGTGTAATCTATTTTAAAATCTTTCATTATGCTTGGTAATGCTGTAGTTAATAAGGTTTCATTTAATAATCCAAAAAATCCACCACACAACATCATCAAAATCATTATAATTTTCGTCTTTTGATCCATTTTTGTACTCCTATTTTCTATTAATTTATCAACTCTTTTTAGTCGCATTTCTGCATTATACATATTTTAGTTTAATTTATCATTAAAAATACTTAAAATATTAGTTTTATTTTAATCTTTTATTTTGAGAGATTTAAAAAATAGTCATAAATCGTAATAATTACTATTTACATTTCAGGTTTTTTCTTACATAATATCTATAGATAAAGGAGGTCCTCACCATGAAATTAGATTTACAAACAGCACGTCGTAATTTAAATAGTCCTAATATTAAAACACGGAAACGTGCACGCAAAATTATCCAACAACATAAGCGAAATAAATAAAAATAGAAGTAACACTTCAAAACCAATGGTAATTTGTTTCTGGTTTTGTCGCATTACTTCTAAAATGTGGCTTGATTCCTGAAAATATACATTTATATACTTCAGGATCAGCCATTATTTTATTTAAACGATTCATTATCTATTTATGAGGTCTTTTTTTACTTACATTTATTGAAAAACTATAAGTAATATTTATTTATTACTTTTAAATCATCTGTTAAATCATAAATCAAAGGCGCTCCAGTTTTAATTTCATATCCTACAATATCTTCATCTGATACATCTTCTAAATACTTAATTAATGCACGTAATGAATTTCCATGTGCAGAAACAAGCACAGTTTTTCCATCTAATAACTGTTGTGAAATTTGGTCGTTCCAATAAGGAATCACCCTAATTAAAGTGTCTTTCAAACTTTCTGATTCAGGCATAACTCTTCTATCTAAATGTTCATATTTTCTATCATTTAAATAGTCTTTTCTTTGTTCTTCACTTTGTTCAGGTGGTGCTATGTCATATGAACGTCTCCATATATGTACTTGTTTTTCTCCAAATTTTTCTCTTGCTTTATCTTTGTTTAAACCTTGCAATCCACCATAATGACGCTCATTTAAGCGCCAAGATTTAATAACAGGAATAAATAACTGTTGAGATTCATCTAATAAGTGAAATGTAGTTTTAATGGCGCGTTGTAATAAAGACGTAAAGGCGATATCAATCTCTATACCCTGTTCTTTTAATTTTTTTCCCGACGTTACTGCCTCAGTTCTTCCCTGTTCTGATAAATCTACATCAGCCCAACCTGTAAATAGATTCTCAGCATTCCAAACACTTTGTCCATGTCTACATAAAATTAGTTTTGGCATAATATTCCTTCTTTCCATTGAATAAAATTATATTATCACCCGTTTTACAAAAATATTACAGTGATATACAGATATAAATCTTGTTACGACAATACTTTATCTATAATTTCTCATGCCATACATTAAAATTATAACAATTTACACTTAATTTTGAAATGATTGTATTCATTTATTCATAAATGACTTTTTATTTTTATTTTACTGTAACCTGTCTATAAAAAAATGATGTTATAGTTGTAAACGTTGATAAACCGAGCAATACGACAGACAAAAATAAGCACTTTTAAAACAACTATGCAGATTAACAAATACAATTTGAAATTATTTAAAACAAACAATTATTAGGAGGATTTTTCAAATGAAAAAATTATTATTAGCTTCATTCGCATCAGTAACAATCGCTACTGCTGGTGTTGGTTTAACTTCAAATACATCTACAGCTGATGCTGCAGAAACTACTCAAGCAAACAATGATGTATATAGTGAATTTATTGCTGCTGGTGGTACAAAAGCACTTTGGGATAACATTGTAATGCCAGAATCAAGCGGTAACCCAGATGCGGTGAATGAATTAGGATATAGAGGTTTAGGACAAACGAAGGAAGCTTGGGGTACTGGATCTGTAACTGAACAAACAAAAGGTATGATTCAATACGCTGAAGAACGTTATGGCTCAATTGATGCAGCAATTGAATTCCGTGCTGCAAATGGTTGGTGGTAAAACGAATTTTATGCATTTCTTCAATATGTAAAAAAATAAAGCCCCACTTCTCAATTTATTGAGTTAGTGGGGCTCATGCATAGGCTGAATCTCAGGTGTTCCTCTATATTTTTTTAAAATTCTAGTCATTCTTGCCAGGGTGGAGCAGTGAAATCTTTTTGATAAAAATAGATTTCTGTTCCACTCGTTTTTTTTACTATAAAATAAGCTAATAAAATTTCAGTTTATACATCAATATTCATTAAATACCTTAATTCAGGTTATCCTTTAGTAGTTTATTAACTTAATATGAATATAAGTCATGATAATAATCAAAATTATTTACTTTCTCGACATCTTAGTTACTGTATTGACTGTGGCTCAGGATGCACATAAACTGAAGAAATGCCTTTGCTATGCATATGTTGTTCTACTTTGTCGCAAATGTGATGTGCTTCCTCTAAAGACAAATCTGATTTTACTACAATCGTTACATCTACAAAAACACTACTACCGTGGTAACGACCTTTAATATTTTGTACTTCTATTACATCTTCAATTTCTAACACATAATTTTTATAAGCTTCTAATTCTTGCTCGTTAAAACCGTCACTTAATGTAAAAATTGATTCTTTAAAGATACCAAAACCAGTATATATTATAAGTAAGCCTAAAATAATGGCTAATATCGTATCAATGATTGGAAATCCAAATTGTGTAAATACTAAACCAATTGCAGTTCCTAAACTCACTAACGCATCCGACAAATTGTCCTTAGCTGCAGAATTCAGAGAACTACTTTGGGTATGATTAGCAATTCTTTGATTAATATAAAACACAGCTAGCATAATCAAACCACTAATGACACTGACATAAATATTTATAATATTAGGAGTATGATGTTCGCTTGTGAATAATTCAGGAACATTCTCTATAATGACTTGAATACCTACAAACATTATAATAAATGACACGAGTAATGATGATATATTTTCAGATTTCAAATGTCCATATGGATGGTTTTGGTCTGCAGGTTTAATAGAAATTTTCAACCCAATAATTACGGCCAAAGAAACAATAATATCTGTCATGTTATTTAAACTATCTGCTTTTACAGCTGCAGAATCATATAAATAACCTACAATAAATTTAGTCACTGATAATATGATATAGACGATTAAACTTAAAAAGGCACCTTTTTGTGCTGTTTCCAATTTTTCTTTTTGACTCATCTTACGTTCCACCTTCAGTATGATTGAATACTTATTATGACTCAATACAAACATATTTACAACGATTTTTATTCAAAAATTATTTAATATAAATAAACTAATTATTTTTTTAGCCAATCCTAATATTAATTATAAAATTGAGCAAAAATAAGAGACCAAGTTTGAAATAAATCATATTTTTGATTCCGAAACTTGATCTCATAAAAATAACTATATTTAAAATGTTGGTCTATTAATCATTTAACTAATCTCTCAAAATATATTTAGAGAGCACAAATGTTATAGGTATCGTAATGATAAGCCCTGCAAAAGGTGCTATCACAGATGATATACCAAACCATTGTACAAAAATGTACAATAATAAAGTTTGCATGCCCATATTGACAACTTGAGTTAATGGAAACTTTAGGAATTTACTCCAAGTTGGTGTCACTTTATAAACAAAGTAACAATTTAAATAATAAGAAATAACAAAACTAATGATAAATCCACTGATATGACTAACTAAATAATTCATTTCTAATAACTTCAATAAACAAAGATAGACAATGTAATAATTTAAAGTATTCATACCGCCTACAATCACAAATTTAATCACTTCATAGTGTGTTTTAGTCAAATTCATTTTTTACTCCTTAGTAAATTTCCATGTCTTTTTGAATAATTGCTATTAAAAACATATTATTAACGCGCTATATCTAGTATAATACTTTATCATATAAATGTATGTTTTGTATTATATTAATAATTACAACGAGCTCAATTAATATGCTCGTTTTTAAGTATACATGGTATTTAATATATTACTTTTATAAGTAGTTACAAAACGAGATAACATGTTTATAATTAAGCATTAGAGAGTATTTTAAAGGAGTTTCAAACATGGACAAGATTTCAAATCGTCAACTGCCAATTATGGTCATTATTGTGTTAGGTATCATGACTACATTTGGTCCTTTAACCATAGATATGTATGTGCCATCATTACCGAATGTGCAACATGACTTTAGTGCATCCGTATCTCAAGCACAGCTTACTTTATCATTTGCAATGATTGGTCTTGCTATTGGACAATTTATATTTGGACCTTTGTCTGATACATATGGACGAAAAAAAGTTGCTTTATTTATCATTTCAATCTATGCGCTCGCTTCTTTACTGGCGGTTTTCACTGCTTCCATGGGTGTCTTACTCACTTTGCGACTAGTTCAAGGTTTAACTGGCGGAGGTGCAATAGTAATCGCCAAAGCTACTATGGGGGATCAGCATGAAGGAAAAGCGTTAGCTAAAGGACTAGCATCATTACTCGTAATTAATGGAATCATTACGATTATTGCGCCAATCATAGGTGGATACGCACTAACGATATCCAATTGGAAAGCAGTATTTGTAATTCTGACCATCGTAAGTGTTATTATTTTATTTTTGTCGATCCGCCATTTAGAAGAAACACATCAACCAAACAGAGCAAAACTTAATTTCAAAGTTATTTTTAAAGATTTTGCTCATTTGTTAAAAACACCTGCATTTATTATTCCAATGATTTTACAAGGTTTAACGTACGTAATGTTATTTAGTTTTTCATCAGCGGCACCGTTTATTACACAAAAAATTTATGATATGACGCCTCAACAATTTAGTTATTTGTTTGCTTTTAACGGCATTGGCCTTATTATTATGAGTCAACTTACAGCCAAACTTGTGGCATATATGAATCGCTACTTTTTGCTAATTATGTTAACAATCGTTCAAATAATTGGCGTTGTACTTATTATTGTGGCATTAACACTGCATTTGCCGTTATGGGTATTAATTATCGCATTCTTTTTAAATGTATGTCCTGTAACAGGTATCGGACCTTTAAGCTTTGCATTAGCAATGGAAGCTCGTACTGGTGGTAGTGGTAATGCTTCCAGTTTACTAGGTCTATTTCAATTTATACTTGGTGGTATTATGTCACCATTAGTAGGATTACAAGGTGAATACAGTATCTTACCATATACGATTATTTTACTAATCACTGCAGTGCTAATCATTGGGTTAGAAATTGGGTTAAAGTCGTTTCTTATTAATAAGCATATAACATGAATTAAAGCTTAAAAAATACATTCAAAGCATTATCAACATTCACAATTAATTTAATAACATATGTATTGATTTGAAAAAACTTGGGGTAAAGACTTAATATAGACGCCACTAAATTTGTGTATCAACATGCATTTAGTGGCGTCTTTTCTTTTGTTTGCTTCAATATACCAATCTATAAAATACTATAAACACAATAAATGTCCAATTCTACTTGACTTGAAATAGAAATGGACGATTACACGACACAATTGTGTTTATATTTCTAACATCGTTGATTTCAAACTTCTATTCTACTATTTGATTGGAAACCAAATTTCAGTAATATAGTCGTTTGAATGTAATTCACCTGGTTTATACAACTCAAAAAAAGGAGCGCTTCGCAATTCATAATCTAGAGTATGTAAGATTTTTCTATGAATGGTTTGCATTGCTTGTTTAATCGATTCTGGAACTGGACCTTTGGCATCAAATACTAAGTATCTGCCTTCTACTAATTCTACTTGTTCCCAATCACTTTGCGTTTCCTCATTTGTCACACCTATTAAATAATGCATTTCGCCATTTTCTTTAGGAAGACAAACACCTAATAACCCTTCGAGGTATTGATTACTTTGTGATATCAAGTGATTTTTGTAACCCATTGCTTCAAATTCCATCCAAAACTTAAAAATATTTTCTTGTGCTTTTTGTCCAGTTGCATATGCTCTTTTTACCCCTACAACTGGCACTGGAATGTCGGATAATGTTTCTATTCTATAATCCATTGTTTTCAACCCCTTTCGGACATTATAACCATTTTTATTAAAATATATCTAATATTAACTATGATTTAAGCATCTTTGTAGTCACTTAAATCGATATAGATATATAATAAAAGCAATCATCAATGTTAATAAATCTTTAATATTCGATACAGGAGTCTCTATCTATGAATAAAAAATTATTAGCCGTTAAACCAATTAGCCAATTGTTCCCGATACCTATGATTATGGGGTGCGAAGGCATAGCAAGTGCAATGATATTACAATTCAATAATCACAAAATACCAGCAACACATATCATGAAACACTGGCCGAAACACGCAAATAATCCATATAAAGGCTATGTAGGTCATCACTTATGGGTAAAATGGGGTGGTTATCATCAAACGATTTTCCCTACAGCCTTAGCACCCTATTTACAAACGTATGATAAACGTATTGTTAATAGTACTGGGAAATCACTGGCTTCATTATGTGACGTCATTGATAAAGGGCAACCTGTCATCATTTATCACACTGTTTTAGGTCAAAAGCCTTTTAGCAAAACATTTAAAATTGATAATACACATCATCAATTGGTATCAAACATTCATGTTACCGTGCTGATTGGTTATGACGATAACCATTATTATTATATTGATCCATTATGGTCTAATTTATGGAAATCAATTATTATACCTGCTATTTTTCCGAATAAATATCAAATTATAAAAATTAACAAACAGAAATTAGAAAGCAGTTATAATGCTCCTGGACGTATGAGCATTCATTTACAAAAATGATTAATTAATTTCTATTTTGTGTAACGCATGGTTGATTTCCTGTTCTATATCTGGTGTACGCCATTCCCGTTGATAGCCTAAACACGGACAAATATATGTCACGTTGTTTTCTTCAAAAACATTTCGAAAATGAACATGGCCCATAATACTATATCTAATATCATATTGGGTATAAATTTCATCAAAATCCGAAGTACCTATAAATGCATTAAAATAATCAAATATTCTATGTGGCATTGGTACTGCGAATTTACGATGAGTCACGATGTGTGTCATTAATATAATTTTTTTATCTTTTACTTTTTCAATATCCTTCATCGCTTGTTTGGCCGCTATCATTGATAATTTTTGGTCTTCAATTTGCCAATCTATTTTCACTTTATCTTGCCAAGTAGCGCCATAATATTTCCTACGTGCAATGCGTTCCAAAGAGAATTTAGAGTGTGCATATGTATAGTCATACCAACCTGTATTACCTACAATCGCCCACGCTTCATTTATGACAAAAGGATCATCTATTAAGCAATTATCCATTTTGATATAAGTATCCAAGATTTCAGAAGAAGTCGCCCCAGTATCCGTTGACCAAAAATCATGATTTCCCGGTACAAACAGTACTTTTATCATTGTTTGTATCTCGATTTCCTTCACAAATGATTGCGTTAACTTATAATGATTTGAAACATCTCCAGCGATAAGTAATAATTCAATTTTTTGTTGCTTAATTACTGTAACTAATGCCTGTTCATAATCTTTGGGCGTTAGTTTATTATGTCTATCGATATGTAAATCTGAAATCATGCCTATTAACATATTTATCATATTCCTCTACTCGTTTAACAATTTCATTATGACACAACTTCACTTTATTCTTTAAATGTTCCGCTTGTATTCATATAAGTTTCGTTCAGCAAATCATTCTGTATGTCAAACATACCTGTAAGTCATTCATTAAAATGTTTTTCGAAATTATTTAAATAACATTTAAAAATTGTATGCAATTGTGTTAAAGTTACATTGTTCAAAACCCGAGCAGGAGGAAATAACATATGAAGAAAAATTGGATTGTCTTAATGATGACGATGCTACCTTTACTTTTAACTGCTTGTGATTATTCAAAACAAGAGGATAGAAGTGGCTGGTTTTACTTTATTTTTGTAAAACCCATTGATATGTTTTTGCATGGATTGGGAAAGTTGTTTAACGACAATTATGGGTTAGCCATCATCATGATTGTACTGACCATACGCCTTATCTTAATGCCGTTTATGTTAATACAAGTTAAAAACATGCATCTGATCAGAGAAAAAACAAAGATAGTACAACCGCAAATTGATAACATCAAACAACGCGTAAGAGATGCGCAAACACAGGAGGAAAAACGTGAAGCTAATAGAGATTTGATGACCACTTATAAGCGTTATGACATTAATCCAATAAAAAGCGTTATCGGTTGTTTACCAATTTTAATACAGTTGCCCATATTATTTGGTTTAATCGTGACACTTAAATTTCCTAGCAGTGGTGGAATAGATCAATTCCCTCATTTTTTATGGTTCAATTTAACAAAACCTGATTTATGGATGTCATTAATTGCAGCTGCTATTTATTTCATACAACCTCTTGTAAATGCAATGCATTACCCTAAAAATCAACGCAAAACATATTATGTGATGATGATATTATCACCTATTTTTATAACTTACATATCTTTACATTCTGCAGCAGCACTTGGTTTGTATTGGACATTTAGTGGTTTGTTTTTAATTTTACAAATGCACTTTGCTCATTCATATTACAGTAAACAAGCAAAACAAGAAGCTTTAAAACTTGCGGATTCCCTCAATTAAACAAATATTAACTAAACAATGAGTCATGTTACTTTATTGAATTGTAAAATCATTTCATTTACATGTAATGAATTCAAAAATTTCTTTTACACATCATTAGATGCTATAATATTTACAATTTGATAAACAAAGGGGGAAGATGTATGGAGTTTACAATAAGAGCATTAACTGAAGCAGATAAGTATGGTAAAGCACTTGTCCACTATGAAAGTTGGTTGGAAACTTATGACCATTTATCTAAAAATAATTACTTAGAAAACCTAGACAAAGCTCAATTTATCAGAAAGTCTTATTTGCACAATGTTCCGACATTAGTTGCCCTCGTCGAAAACGAAGTAGTAGGTTTCATATCTTATGGCAAAACGGAATCCTCATCTTCTTCTGACGACTGGAGTGAAATCTTCGCACTTTATTTATTGGAAGATTATCAGCGTCATATGATTGGTTATGCACTTACACAACGTGCCTTGGAATTATCTTATCCTGACAATGTAACCCTATGGGTAGTTGAAGAAAATAAAAATGCAATTCATTTTTATGAGCAAGTTGGATTTAAGTTGAGCAATGATAAACAAGCTACTTATTTTGGAAAAACTTATTATGAAGTTCGTATGAATTATTCAAGAAATGAACACGATTATTAAAATAACAAGTTACGACTTTATTACTACATTGTTTTACGCACTTAAAAAAGCAATGACACCCGCTATCATCATAGTATGTGTCACTGCTTTTTTATTTTAATATATATTCTAAAAATAATTTAATGCGTTTCACCTAAAGCAATTTTAATATCCTCATCTGATTCTATAATCGCTTTGAGAGCAGCTTCCAAACCTTCTGCAATCGTTTGAATAGACATGGATGGTTTTTCAGGTTTGTCTGTGACTTGTTGAGGAATAAAAGGCACATGTATAAATCCAAATTTAATATTTGGAAATTGTGTTGCTTGTAAAAATCCAAGTTGATACAAAATATGATTACATACAAAAGTACCTGCTGTATTAGACAATCTCGCTGGTACCCCTGCAGACTTAATCGCCTCTGTCATACGTTTAACTGGTAAATTGGAAAAATATGCGGCATCACCTGATGATTGAATAACTTCATCTATCGGCTGGTTACCTTCATTATCAGGTATACGCGCATCATCAATGTTTATTCCTACACGTTCTGGCGTCAATTCAAATCTTCCACCTGCTTGTCCTATTGCCAATACAACATCGTATTGTTCTTGTTTTAATTTATTAACTATAGTTTCTTTGCTTTTATTAAAAACTGTAGGTATTTCTATCTTATCAATCTGATGTGTTTCAATTTCATTTGGCAATAATTTAACAGCTTCCAATGCTGGATTAATCTCTTCTCCACCAAAAGGATCAAACCCTGTTACTAATATTTTCATCATTAACATCCCCTTTTCATTTTTTAATTTATACTTTTTACATTTTAAAACGCCCAAACATACATTAATCCTATATGCACCAAAATTAATATAAGTGCAATAGGAGCTTGCGCTTTAATCACGCCGAATTCTTGTTTCATTTCTAATAAAGCAACTGGTAAAGTATTAAAATTAGCTGCCATAGGTGTCAATAATGTACCACAAAATCCACCAGTCATAGCCAGTGCACCGGCTATAACAGGATCTCCACCTTGGGCGATAACAAATGGAATACCGATACTCGCTGTGATAACGGTAAATGCAGCAAATGCATTACCCATTAACATTGTAAAAAGCACCATGCCAATGACATATGCTGCCGCACCTGTAAGATGATTGCCCTCTGGTAAAAAAGAGGATATGCCTTTGGAAATAACATCCCCCACACCACTCACTGTAAAAAGTACGCCTAATGCAGCCAAGAACTGTGGTAGTATACCAACTGTTCCAATTTGTTGGGTTAGACGGTCACTGTCGTAAAGTATATATTTACCATTTGGCTTAATAACAATATATGCAGCAAGTAACCCTAATATCGAAGAAACACCTAAACCTATTGCTCCTCCTAATGGTGTCCAATTAGAAACGATAATCGCAGCTATAGCTAAAACAATAGCGGGGATAAATAATTTATTTCCATATTTTTGTGAACCTAAATTTCCCTGTGCTTCGTTGACATCTATAATATTTTTAATAACCACTTGTTTACATAGCGTTAATATTCCCATAACTATGATAAATATGCCATTGATTACGTTAGGTATATAAGGACCGGCAATAAATAAAATAGCTAATAAAATCCAAAATAAAGCTGTACCATATTTTTTGCTATTTGTTGATGCTTTTAACACGCGATATGCCGTATAAAGTAATTGTAAACCAATTAATATGTAAAATAGTTCTAAAATTTGATTTAATGTATGCTCACTCATGTCTTTCCACCTGCTTTTTACCATATTTCCGATCTAAATATTTATCAAATCTAATATTATTTATCCACACAATAAAAAAGACAATAACAGCTATAGGTAATGACGCTAATACAAGATCAATGGCATTCACTTTAATATCTAAAGACTGAAACGTACCAACCATTAACAATACACCCGCTGCCCCTACAAACAAATTTTGACCGAAGAAATTACCATAATTTTCCATCGCAGAAGTCTGCGCTTTAATCTTTTCGATATCCTTTTCGTCTACTTCATGTTCTTGCAAATGATAGCGTGTTCTTAACGCACCCTGTACCATTGGATTAATCAATGGACGTACAAACTGTGGATGTCCTCCGATACGTATTGATGCAACACCTGCTAATTCTCTAATGAATAAATAGATAGTCATCAATCGCCCACTCGTAACTTTATTCACCTTACCGATCATATTCGAGGCCTGCTTTTTTAAACCAAAACGCTCAATTAACCCCACCATAGGTAATGTTAAAATAAAAAGTGTAACTAAACGATTATCAACAAAAGCTTTTCCTAATGTTTCAAGAATAACGTACAAATTTAAACCTGATACAAGTCCCGTCGCTACAGCGGCGATTAAAATCACAGCAATCGTATCAATCTTGAATAAAAAACCAAGTACTATAATTAAAATTCCAATCAATTTTAACCATTCCATGTTATCTCCACCTTTCTTCTTATATATTAAAGGTTTACTTTTTTTAATACAATGAATTTTCAGATAATTTTTATGCCCTAACAACATAAACAAAAAAGTCCAAAACATCTTTTACATGTTTCAGACTTTTAATGACAACGGCTTATAAGCGATAAATTTTAATTTTTCATTTTTGGAAAATTACTTGAACATCTTTGTTAAAACGCGTGTATTATACTTATTCCTCTACTACGACATTAAAGTTCGCCATAATTCATACATCTAAACACTTGCTATCTCATATCTTCATTCGCATTTAAAATGCTATAACCATTTTAAAGTGGCATCCGATTCATTACGAGAAGGTAGCAATGTTTCAATGATTAATAAAATCGTACATATCCATGCAATCACATTAAGTAAGATGGCTATGCTATTGATTTGAATCAAATCAAATGAAATGTTCATAATAATAGACACAGCTATAAGAATGATGGCAGAAGTTCTTCTTCTTCCTGCATCATAAAATCGTCGCAATGTAATAGCAAACATTGGTATAATCATTGCCAAAACAAAAATCCCAACCAATATTGACAGGATTGTAGCAACAATAAAAGCACCTGAAATAAAAGCAATAACACCAATAATAGCTACAATAAATATACTAACAATATGAATCAGCACTGGTGTCCAGAACTCTAATCTATTGGATTTACTTTGAAAATCTATATATTTTTTCCAAAAATCTTTATACGCCTCTATCATATTTGACACTCCATTTTTCAATTAAAGTTATTTAAACATTTATTATTCATAATAGCGTAATCGCACACCTTCTAACAAGTACTAGCTACATATCTAGTTTAAATATATGACTTAACTACTTTTTCTAGCACGACAGGTAATTCTATTAATGCGCTCTGCTTATGCAGACGCTCACTTAATTTATGAGCATCTTTGCCGATGGGTCCTATCAACAATGTAGGTGCACTGATGGCTTTTATTGATTCAAAAGGAATAGTGTATGTACGATTGAAATTTGGCGTATTTTGCTCATATATAACCATCTGTTCCATATCTCCATCAAACTTTAAATAACTCGTATCACTGATGCCATTAAAATAATATACTTGTTCACTACTACGCTGAAATTGTTCATTTAGTGTATGTTTCACTAATTCTATAGTTGAGGATACGTGCTTGTCGGATGAAGCATTAACAGCTGGATAATAAGGTGAAGCAAAAAAGGTCACTACAGCTGGCGCTATATTCTTACATATTTGCATCAGCTTATCTGCAACATGAATATTCTGTAAATGTAACTCTGACGTTTCTTGAAGTGTTTGATCTATAAGATTAGTGATTGCTTCTTCACCGTACTGTTTAACAGCATATTGCCTAAGTTGCTCATATGTCAGAACATTAATTTTTTTATCGAATTGGTAATCTTCTGTTTCTAATACAGATAGCCAATCCGATTCACAACGCTCAACAGCAGTGATAACCGTATTTATGAATTCTCTAAAAACATCTTTAGGTGTTTTGTTAAATAGAAAGAAGTTAAATAATCCTATGGTTTTGTATGGCGTTTGCACATCATATGTATCTTTAATATCTTTCATCATTAATGTTACAGGTACAGGTGTGGATTCATTTTCAAAATGTTCTTTTAGCTGTGTGTTATATTCTACCGCTTGTGTAATGTAACTCATCATAAAGTTAGCACTCAAACCTTCAAGAGGCTGACCGACATGTGTTTCCTTTCCATAGCACAGTACTGCTGGCATGATTTTACCAATTGATCCTGAATATATATAATGTTTTTCATCTGAAGTAGCTTGCTGAAAAGTAGGTTCACTATTCAAATGTAATTGTATATCTAAATCGTAGTTAGCTTTTAATTCTGCTAATTTTTCTACCGCTTTTCTCATACCAGAAGAATTTACTTCCTCGTCTGGAACCGTAACTAAAATCAAATTAATATCCCATTGTTCAATGGATGCTAATTCAATTAAAGACATATGCAACATGAGACCTGCTTTCATATCCATAATCCCACGACCAAATAAGTAATCTTCACTAAGTAAGTCTTCTACAGCCCCTTTATCTAAATAATTTTGGTTTTCTAAAAAATACTGCTTTAATTTATCAGGATTACAAGCTAAATCATGAGCTAAACCAAATTCCGACACATCGACCGTATCATAATGACTAACAAGTACAATAGTTTTACCGGATTGGGAACCCTGATAAAAAGCAATTAATACTTCTTTATCATCATCCGTTAGTATTTTTTGAATTTGATTGGGATTGGTCTTAAAATATTTAAGTTGAAATAACAATTGGTTTACCAGATTAGGGAATGTTTTCTCTCCTTGTGTATTCGTAATTGATTGGTGATTTACAAGTTGTTTTAGTAAAGTTAAACGATCTTGTTCATTTTGCCATAAAGTTTGCATCAATCCAGACCTCCTTGTAAGCGTTTACTAAATTATAATATGATTTCCCAATGATAACCAATATTTTTACTGTACATTTCAAACTAATTTACGCATATGAGGTTTGTCTATATCCTAATTTTTTCATATATACTACTCTAAAAAATGCACCCTTCTATGCTTGATGCTTAATCTAGCATAGAGGATGCATTTCATTTTGTTATTTACTTCAAAAATCTTATTACCATAACTAATTATTAAATTGCTTTTTCGGAACTAATAACCATACAAATACAAATGCAATGATTGCTAATGCAGCATTAAACCACAGTCCATACATGGCACCAACATGAATATTGTCACGAGCTGACATAATCGTAAATATTGTCCCTGAAATAGCTACACCAAATGAGTTACCAAGTGAAGATGCCATTTTATATACACCAGACGCGACACCTACCTTATCTTCTGGCGCAGTAGTAACAGCTGTATCTGTTGAAGGTGTGGCATACATACCTAAGCCCACACCATAAATTAAGTAACCTAACACACAACTGATGACATAAACAGGCGTAGGTAAAAAGGTTAACGAGATTAATAGAATCCCTAACGCATTAAGCCCTGCACCTATAAGCATTGGTTTTTTAGGACCGATTTCCTGTAGGATTTTTTCTCCGACTCTAATCATGATTAAAACAGCTACTAAGTAAGTAATAGTCATCATACCAGATTGGAATGAGGTGAAATGTAATCCCGATTGAAAATAAGTATTCGCAACAATAAGCGTCCCTGCTACAGCATTTAGTAAAAAGTTTGACACTGTAGCACCACTGTATGCTTTATGTTTAAAAAGTTTAAAATCTATCAATGGGTTTTTAACTTTGTTTTCAAATAATATAAATACAATAATTGAAATGATGAATATCACAATTAACATCAAAATAAGCGGTGAAAAGAAACCATAATTTGAAGATTGTGTAATGATTAAATTGACACTCAGCATTGCAACTATTAATATAATTAGCCCTACAAAATCAAATTTGGCACGCTTTGATGCCTCAGTTTGAATGGCTTTCGTTTCTGGCGTGTGTTTGATTAAATACATAGACACTAAAGCTACTATTATCGAAATAATAAATATAGATCGCCATCCTACAAAGGTAGCCATGATGCCACCAAAAAACGAACAAATTCCAGTACCACCCCATGAACCGATAGACCAGTAACTTAACGCACGTTGTCGCCTTCTTCCAATATAGTATTCATTTATAATTGCTAATGTCGAAGGCATGATACATGCTGCAGACAGCCCTTGTATTGCTCTCCCAAGTACTAACAAAGGGACAAATCCTGGAATGATAATAAGTAATGATCCAAGAACGCTTAAAGTCAAACCGATATAAGTCATTTTGACCCTACCATATCGATCTGCAAGTCCTCCTGTACCTACAACAAACAAACCACATAATAATGCGGTTAAACTTACGGCTACGTTTATCGTTCCATAACTAGTTGTGAAAGATGCTTCTAATGCTGGAACGATATTAACGAGCGATTGAGCAAACAACCAAAATGTTATTACGCTTAAAAAAATACCTAAAAGAAGTCTGTTATCTCCTTCAAATGGTTGTTCTGATTCCATATTATTTTGCCTCCTAAATCCCCGTAAAACAACCATAATCATTATTAATGATTTAACTTGTCCAGCTCCAAAACATTTTCTCTTGTCTTATAATAATGATTACATGGTAAACATGACTTTTTAAAATTCAAAACATTTTTAAAAAAGTCAATAAGATAAAAATAACATTTACTTCAATTTATTGCTAAAAAAAGAGCACGCAAAGTGTATTAAGTAACTTTTTAATTATTCCACAAAATATATTGATAGCGTTTAGAAATTTTATTTTTTCTATAAGAATAATTAATACATAATCAAAATTATGTATTATACTAGATAGACAAATTATCTATAAAGGTGTATGAGATGTTAAATTTATTTATTTTATTACTAGAACGTGTAGGTCTTATTATTATTATCGCTTATATATTAATGAATATTAATCACTTTAAAACAATGATGAATCAAAGAGATAAACGAAGTTCACAATGGCAGCTCATCATCATTTTCGGGTGTTTCTCTATGATTTCAAACTTCACAGGTATACAAATCAATGGCAATGAAGTCGTTAATGGCAGTGTCTATAATCACTTAGATCCTGAGGCTTCTCTCGCAAATACGCGCGTACTTACCATAGGCGTTTCAGGGTTAATTGGAGGACCATTCGTCGCTATTTTTGTCGCAATAATTTCAGGCATTTATCGTGTTTATATTGGTGGTGCTGATGCTTATATTTATCTGATTTCATCTATATTTATTGCGCTAGTATCCGGTTATTTTGGTTATAGAGCAATGCGTGCACGTCAGTATCCTACCATAGTTAAAGGTACTATCATTGGAGGTACTACAGAAGTTATTCAAATGATTTGTATCTTAATCTTTTCTGATAATACGGAGCATGCTTGGTCACTAGTTAAATTAATTGCTTTACCTATGATTTCAATCAACTCAATCGGTACAGCAATTTTTTTATCAATTATATTATCGACAATCAAACAAGAAGAAGAAACACGTGCTATTCAAACACACGATGTTTTACAACTAGCAAATGAAACATTACCATTTTTCCGCTCAGGATTAAATGAGCATTCTGCCAAACAAGCAGCTACCATTATTTTAGATCTTATGCGTGTTTCGGCAGTCGCTATCACTAATCGTAAAGATATATTAACGCATGTAGGTGCAGCAAGTGATCATCATGTTGCCCAAAAACAAATCATTACCAATCTTTCAAAACAGGCAATACAAGCAGGTACTTTAAAAGAAGCATATTCAAGGGAAGATATTGGTTGCAATCATCCTGAATGCCCGCTTGAAGCAGCCATTGTCGTTCCATTAAGAGTCAAGAATGATGTTATTGGTACTTTAAAACTATATTTTACTAATAGGCACGATGTTTCTCATTCCGACAAACAGTTAGCATCTGGTCTTGCAGAGATATTTTCTAGTCAACTTGAATTAGGACAAGCTGAAACACAAAGCGCTTTAGTTAGAGATGCCGAAATCAAATCACTACAAGCACAAGTAAATCCGCACTTCTTTTTCAATGCCATTAACACAATTTCTGCCTTAGTCAGAATTGATAGTGAAAAAGCAAGAAAGTTACTGTTACAGCTCAGCCAATTTTTCCGCTCAAATTTACAAGGTGCACGTAACAATACGATTTCACTTGAAAAGGAATTGCAACAAGTTGAGGCTTATTTATCACTGGAACAAGCACGTTATCCAGATCGTTTTGATGTTTCATTCAATATTGAAGATTCATGTTATGGTGCACTTGTACCACCATTTGCAATACAAATACTTATAGAAAATGCCATCAAACATGCCTTTAAAAACCGTAAATATAACAATCGTATTATCGTAACCGCTTATAAAACAGCAGATGGATTATATATATCAGTTGAAGATAATGGTTCAGGAATCCCTGATGATAAAATTAATAATATAGGTAAAACACGTGTTTATTCTGATTTAGGCACAGGTAGCGCCTTAGAGAATTTAAATCACAGATTGGAAGGCTTATTTGGTATTAAAGCTAAAATGCATATTCATTCCAGCAAAGAAGGTACCAACGTAAGTTATACTATTCCATTTTTCATAAGAGAGGACGAAAAACATTGAAAGCAATTATTGTAGATGATGAACCTTTAGCGCGTAACGAACTTCATTACTTATTAAATGAAATTCGTACGTTTGATGTAATTAATGAAGCAGAAAATGTTTCAGAAACATTAGAACTCTTACTTTATGATCGTTATGATGTAATTTTTTTAGATATTAATTTAATGGAAGAGAGTGGACTCGATTTAGCAAATAAAATTAACAAAATGCAAAACCCACCACATATTATTTTTGCTACGGCACATGATACTTTCGCCGTTAAAGCTTTTGAGCTAGATGCGACGGATTATATTTTAAAACCATTCGAACAAAAACGTATTGCACAGGCCATCCATAAAGTTGAAACAGCGCTCGATCACGATACTTATAAACAAGCAAATGATGTCAGCCAGCATCAAAATGATGCACACAAAGAAAATACGCCAACTTCACAAATGGTTTTACCTATTGAAGTAGATGAGCGTATTCATATCATTAATTTAGAAGATATTATTGCTATTTCTGTTAATAACGGTATTACTACGATCAACACCTTACAAGAAAATTATCATACAACTGAACCACTTAACCATTACGAAAAAAAAATTGCGGATCCTTTGTTTATGAGAATTCACCGTGCCACGCTTGTTAATAAAGTACACATACAAACAATAGAACATTGGTTTAACTATACCTATCAACTTACGATGACAAATGCATTAAAATTCCAAGTCAGTCGCTCATATATGAAAACGTTCAAGCAGAATATGGGCTTACTTTGAATGTCACATCGTAATTAATGCAACTCAGTATATACGTTTCGTAATTCACCTTTAAAACGACTAGTAGCAACCGTTTTCATATTATAATTAACTCAAGATTAATTCGGGAGGAAATACATTATGGAAACAAACAAAAAACAAGCTGAGAAGCAGCCTAGTCATTCAAAAACGTATAACTTTTTTCATCAAGTACTAGTGCTGGCAATCATCATGCTTTTATCAAATATTATCGAAAGTTTCATGCCTATTCCAATGCCAGCATCAGTGATAGGTCTAGTCTTATTATTTATCGCTTTATGTACAGGTATTGTTAAACTTGGGGAAGTTGAAAAAGTGGGTACGACGCTAACAAATAATATAGGTTTCTTATTTGTACCTGCAGGTATTTCAGTTATTAATTCTTTAGGCGTATTAAGCCAAAGTCCGATCTTGATTATATTGCTAATTATCATTTCTACAATCTTATTATTACTATGCACAGGATTTTTCTCACAAATGTTAATTACAAAATCATTTATACCTAAGAAAAGAAAACCTAAACAGTTAGCGGAGGAAAAATTATGATTGAACATTTAGGCATTAACACACCATATTTTGGAATTTTATTATCTATTATACCTTTTATCGTAGCAACGATATTATTCAAGAAGACGAATGGCTTCTTTTTATTTACACCATTATTTGTCAGCATGGTCTTCGGTATAGCATTTCTAAAGTTAACAGGTATAGATTATGCAAATTATAAAATCGGTGGCGACATCATCAATTTCTTTTTAGAACCTGCAACTATCTGTTTTGCGATTCCGTTATATAAAAGACGTGACGTGCTTAAGAAATATTGGAAACAAATCCTTGGTGGTATTGCTTTCGGAACGACAGCTGCTTTGGTATTTATCTATTTCATTGCAAGTGCTTTCCAATTTTCAAATGAAATCATTGCATCTATGTTACCACAAGGTGCTACCACTGCCATTGCTTTACCAGTATCAGCCGATATTGGTGGTATTAAAGAACTAACATCATTGGCAGTAATCTTAAATGGTGTCATTATTTATGCTTTAGGTTCCAAACTCATTAAATTATTTAACATTACAAACCCTATTGCTCGTGGGCTCGCACTTGGTACAAGTGGCCATTCATTAGGAGTGTCATCTGCACAAGAATTTGGTGAGACAGAAGCTTCAATGGCCTCTATTTCACTAGTAATCGTAGGTGTAATCGTAGTCGTTGTTGCACCAATTTTAGCAACAGTCTTACTATAATATCTAAAATCACAACGATAAAAAGTTAGAACATAAACAATGCTTGCTCAAGCTTAAGCGTCAATTTCTATGATAAATATAGAAGTTGACGTTTTCTTTAGTTTTATGAAACCTAAAATTTTCTCCCCCCGTTTTTCTTATATTTAATACAGTTTACTTAAATATAAATGTTTATATCATTTTATATACGTTTTGAAATTTTTTAAAAATTAACGTTACATGTTTCCCGAAAGATTTTACTTTACATAGAATATAATTTTTAACAATTATCAGAAAATTAAAATAACATCCTTTTATATCCTTGTATTTTGATAAGAATTATAGTACTATGCATTTATTATAAACATTGGAGGTTCTATATAAATGACATTATATTTACTCGAAGCAAATAATCTTGATTTCGCAAAGTCTAAAAAAGACTTAGAAGATAAAGCAGCAAAACTCACTACTGGTGAAGTACCAACATTAATTGAAGTACAAGCAACAGAAGATTTAACACATGGCTATTTTATTGTAGAAGCGAACAGTGATACAGAAGCTAAACAATTTCTTGAAGATGCATCTATCAACATTAATTTAGTTAAAGAAGTACGTTTAGTAGGTAAAGACTTAGAAGAAGTTAAAAAAGGTGATGCACACGTTGATTATCTTGTTACGTGGAACATCCCAGAAGGTATCACAATGGATCAATATTTAGCGCGTAAAAAGAAAAATTCTGTCCACTATGAAGAAGTCCCTGAAGTTCAATTCCAACGTACTTATGTATGTGAAGATATGTCAAAATGTATCTGCTTATATGATGCACCTGATGAAGACGCCGTTCGTCGTGCAAGAAAAGCTGTAGATACACCTATTGATGACATTGAAAAATTATAACTAAACTTTCTCTTTATATTTATAATTCCATAGGTTTAGTTAGCAAAAGTTATTTATAAGTATGTATCATACTCGTCACGCCATTGCTAGCTAACAATCTTATTTAAGCTAAAAATTGGGGTAAACTTATAAATAACCTAAACACTATTCAAGGAGCGGCAATATGAAATCAAATGATACATTTTAGATTTCTGCCGCTTTTTTTTCATCAAAAAAAACATATTAATTAGATAGGAATAATAGAGGTGTTGCCATGATTCGCATTAATCACATCCAACATCAATTTGGAGACCATCGTGTTATCGATGATTTTAATTTAAATATTGAAAAAGGTAAAATAGTTACTTTTCTAGGTAAAAGTGGTTGTGGAAAGTCTACCATGTTAAACATTATAGGCGGATTTTTAACACCTTCCTCAGGTACTGTTAAAATTGAAGATCAATTAAAACAAAATCCATCACCTGATTGTTTAATGATTTTTCAGCATCATAATTTACTGCCGTGGAAAAACATTAATGACAACATTCGTTTAGGATTAAATCGCGAAATGAGTGATGGTGAAATCAATAATTATTTAAAATATGTTGATTTAGATCATAAAGGAAAGACGTTTCCAGAGCAATTATCTGGAGGAATGAAACAACGCGTAGCACTTTGCCGTGCACAAGTCCATCAACCCAAAGTCATATTGATGGATGAACCATTAGGCGCACTGGATGCTTTTACACGTTATAAATTACAAGATCAACTTGTACAACTCCAAAAACAATCTACAGCTACGATTATATTAGTTACGCATGACATTGATGAAGCCATTTACCTTTCTGATCACATTATCTTACTCGGCGATGGCTGTAATATTATAAGCCAATATTCAATTGAACAATCACATCCAAGAAATAGAAATGATAGTTATTTATTAACTTTAAGAAATAATATTATGGAAAAATTCGCATTAAACCACCATCAAGCAGAACCTGAATATTACATATAAGGAGTTGTAACTATTGAAAAAAATAATCATCTTTCCAATAATTATGATCCTTATACTAAGTGCATGTAATAATCAATCTATACAGAAGAATAATCAACATAATCAACCGCAAAAGACTTTAAAAATTGGTTATTTGCCCATTACACATTCTGCTAACTTAATGATGACTCAAAAAGTAAAAGCACAAGCTAAACATAATGGTTATAAATTAAAATTAATTAAGTTTAATAATTGGCCAGATCTTATGGATGCATTAAATAGTGGGAGAATTGATGGCGCATCAACCTTAATAGAATTAGCTATGAAATCTAAACAAAAGGGTGCTGATATTAAAGCAGTTGCGCTAGGACACCACGAAGGTAACGTCATTATGGGACAAAAAGGTGAAACGGTAAACAATTTTAATAATGAGCATCAATATCGATTTGCCATCCCTCATCGTTATTCAACACACTACTTATTATTGGAAGAAATGAGAAAACAATTAAATTTGAATGCTCAAACATTCAGTTATCATGAAATGGCTCCAGCAGAAATGCCAGCTGCCCTAAATGAACATAGAATTTCTGGATATTCTGTGGCCGAACCTTTTGGCGCATTAGGAGAAAAGTTAGGCAAAGGAAAAACTTTAAAACATGGTAATGAAGTGATTCCCGATGCATACTGTTGTGCTTTAGTACTTAGAACTGACTTAATAAAAGATCAAAAACATGTTGCTCAAAGTTTTATATCTGATTATAAAAAAGCTGGATATCGAATGAATGATAAATCACAAAGTGTTGATATTATGTCTAAGCACTTTAAACAAGATAGAAAAGTATTGGAACAATCCGCAGAATGGACATCATATGGCAATTTATCAATTAATGAAGATGGTTATCAAAAAATTACACAGTTGATTAACCAACATCAACTTTTCGAAACACCATCTTATAAATCATTCGTTGATCCAACATTGTATAAGGAGGCATAAGCAGCATGTCAGGTAATTTAATTAAAAAGCAAACTTTACCTATACTAACATTTATACTTTTCTTATTTATTTGGCAATGTGTCATTTGGATTGGAGATTATAAACCGATATTACTCCCAGGTCCTATCCTAGTAGCACAGAGCATTTGGCATTTTATTATTACCGGGGAAATATTTACCCATCTGGGCATCAGTTTATTTCGATTTTTTATTGGATTTAGTATCGCAATTTTAATTGGTGTCCCAACAGGTTTTATTTTAGGTCGAAGCACCTTATTGCACACTGCAATAGAGCCGTTATTTCAACTTATACGACCTATTTCACCTATAGCTTGGTCGCCATTTGTTGTTTTATGGTTTGGTATTGGTAGTTTACCAGCAATGGCTATCATCTTTATCGCTGCTTTTTTCCCGATTGTATTTAGTACGATTAAAGGCGTTAGGAATGTTGAGCCACAATACTTAAAAATTGCGTCAAATATGAATTTAAGTGGTTGGACGTTATATCGTAACATCTTATTCCCCGCTTCATTTAAACATATTATGGCTGGTATTCACATGGCAGTGGGAACAAGTTGGATTTTCTTAGTTTCAGGTGAAATGATTGGAGCCCAATCTGGACTAGGATTTTTAATCGTAGATGCGCGTAATATGTTAAATTTGGAAGATGTATTATCAGCGATCTTCTTTATTGGACTCTTTGGATTTTTGATAGATAGAATAATTAGTTATTTAGAAAAATTAATTTTAATCAGATTTGGAGAATAAAGGAGTAATTTATATGACTTTACAAAAACGTATTGAAACAGAATTAGATCCCTATGTTATTGAAATTGATGAAGGGAGTTATTACCCACGACCATTCATTCAAGGCTTATTTAGAGATGGCTATTTTTCTGAAAATGACTTAAAAAATAATCTAGAAGTCATTGAAGAAGTCTCAAAATCCTGCTTAACTACAGGTTTTTGTCTATGGTGTCAATTAGCATTTTCAACTTATTTACAACACGCAAATCAACCACATTTAAATAAAACTTTACAGCAACAGTTGTTAAATGGAGAAATTTTAGGAGCAACAGGTTTATCTAACCCTATGAAATCTTTTAACGATTTAGAATCATTCAATTTAACACATCATTATAATGACAACACATTAATTATTAATGGCAAATTACCTGCAATAAGTAATATTGCGTCTGATCATTATTTTGGAGCAATTTCTAAAGCAAATGATACAGATGAGTTAGTGATGTTTATTGTAAAAGCGAATCAAAAAGGTATAACTTTAGATGAAAAATCAAATTTCTTAGGTGTCAATGGGTCGGCTACATTTGCTATTGAAATGAAAAACGTAGAGATCCCTGAATCACAAATTATAACAAAAGAAGCAAAAAGTTTTGCTTCTGCCATTCGACCACAATTTGTAGCTTTACAAATTCCTATAGCGCTCGGTTCAATCAGAGCTTCGTTAGATTTAATTCATAAATTTTCTGACGCACAAAATGGCATCAATAAATATTTAGAATTCGATATCAATGCGTATGAAAACCAATATAAACAGCTTAAAAACGCGTTTTATCATATTATTGAAAGCGATGATTTAGACGATAATTTTGCTGAACTGATCAAAATTAAAAAAGAAGCTGGTTACCTATTATTAGAAGTAAATCAAGCTTCGATGGTAAACGGTGGTTCTAGAGCATATTCTCCACGTGCGCCACAAGCTCGTAAATTGAAAGAAGGTTTCTTTTTCGCTGCGCTTACACCTACGTTGAGACATTTAGGAAAATTAGAAGAAGAATACCGCACTACAGTTTAGTATACGAGTATAGATGAAAAATCATAGACACACGATGACAACATGAAAAATTCGACAATGATATAAAATGATCGTCTAATATAAAAATAAATGGCCAATCCCTATCATCAAGTGGATTGGCCATTTTTGTATTTAAATTGATTTCGTCGTCTCGACTTTAAACGTTACTTAGTGATATGAGTCACCATATATTACCCTTTTACTAACCAGTCTATAGCACGTTTGATAGCATAGTCCCAATAAGCATAATCATGCTCACCTGGCCCATCCTCAAAACAATATGAAATTTGCTTTTCATCTAGATATTTAATAAATTTTTTATTATCTTCATGTAGTGCATCTTCTGTACCACACATAATTAATAAATCTGGTATCTCTTTACCTTGTTGAATTGCCTGGTCAACTAAATAATATGGGTCCAAGTCATTACCTGTAGCATTTTTTGAAACACCTGCAATTGCTTCTCCAGAATAATCGTACCAATCAAAATCCATGAACGTCTGAGCATCATATACTGCCGATAAGGGACAAGCCTTTGCAAATCGATGTCCCTCAGCTAATGCAAACTTGATTGTTCCGTAACCTCCCATGGAATGACCAGCGATAAAATTATCTTCTCTCTTTTGTGACAAAGGTAAAATTTGATGTGCATAATCAAGTACTTCTAGCACATAATCATAATACTTATGACCAAAAACCATATTACTATAACCACTGTGATCTGCATTAGGCATAATAACTGCAAGTTGATGCTCATTCGCATAGCGCTCTATACTTGTGTAACGCATATACGAAGTTTCATCACTAGACAAACCATGCAGTAATAATAGTGTTTTTAGTGGTTTAGGCTGTGTACCTTTTTTGAAATAACTTTCATCCTCTGGAAGAATTACCATAAAATGATGATGCATACCTATTGTCTTTGAATTGTAATTAATCGATAATAGTGCCAATGATTTCACGACCTTCTATTCATTAATACTTTGCGGCTTAGTTTTACCTCTTTTTTCTGCTTTATGTGCAGGATCTAAACGTTTCTCCAATAATCTTAAACCGACATCTATAATAATAGCGATTAATGCGATTGGTATCGCACCAGCTAAGATAAACGTTGTACCATCTGTAGCGTTTGTTCCTCGGATAACGATGTCACCTAATGTAGGTGCACCAATAAATGAACCAACTGCTACAACACCAATTGCAACAACCAGTGCAATTCTTAATCCACCTAATATGACTGAGAGTGATAAAGGTAACTCAATCATTCTTAATACTTGATTTCGCGTCATACCCATTCCTTTACCAGCATCTTTAATATTCACATCAACACCCATTATACCTGTATAAGTATTTTTTATAATCGGTAATAGCGCATATAAAAATACCGTTACCACGACTGTAGTAGTACCTAATCCCATGACAAGCATGAGTATCGCTAACATTGCAATAACCGGAACGGTTTGAATAATATTCGCGATAGTAATAATAACACCAGAAAACTTACTATATCTTGCAATTATGATACCAATTGGAATACCAACAATAGATGCAAAGAGTACACCGTAAACAGACATTAATAAATGTTTTAAAAATAAATCCCAAAGGTAGCCATAGTTGACTGAATAATATTCTACTAATTGTTGTAATAAATTACCTTCCATTAGTTTTGACCACCTTTCTTATCATTTTCAAAATAATTATGTTTTTTTAAGAAGTTCTCAGCAACGACTGCTGGTTCTTGTCCTTCACCATCTGCTTGATAATTAAGTTTTTGCATTTCAGATGTGGAAACTTTTTTGTCTAGTTTATTGATGATTGGTTTTAACTCTGGATGTTTATCTAACAATTCATTCGTAGCAACCGCACTTGCATCATATGGTGGGAAAAATTGTTTATCATCCTTTAAAACTTTTAAGTCATATGCTGCAATACGTCCATCCGTTGAATAACCTACAGCTACATCTAAATTATTAGAGTTTAATGCATCATATACTAAACCAATTTGCATTGGTCTGATAGTATCAAATTTAAAACCATATTCTTTTGTAAATCCAGGATAACCGTCACCTTCACGGTTTAACCAAGAACTATCTACACCGAGTTTAAGTTCAGGATGTTTTTTCAAATCAGATACAGTTTCTAAATTATATTTTTCTGCTGTTTCCTTAGTGACCATAAATGCGTATGTGTTAGCAAAACCGTAAGAGTTAAAGAAGGTTTGGTCGAATTTTTTTTGGAAACCATCTTGAGTTGCTTTCATAGCTTTTTTAGGATCTTTAATTGGATCTTCATTTAAGGCACCAGTTAAATCAGTACCATTATATCTAGCACCTGACATATTCGCGTCACCATTTACTAACGCATTGTGTTGAATGGTACTTGATCCTAAATTATTAATTAAAGTGGGTTTAATTTCACCATTTGTATCGTGTTCTATTAACAGTCTCAACATATGAGACATAATTTGTGATTCACTTGTTGCAAGTGCTGTGATTTTAATATCTTGTTCTGAACTGTTGCTACCTAATCCTGGTAAACTACATCCAGATAAGACCGTCAGACACAACACAAGCACAATACAATATTGTTTCAATTTCTTCATAATGTCCTCCTTAAATTATCTGGATACTTTTAATCCCTTAGGTACAGCCCATCTTTCTACTAGTGACAGTAGGAAATCTACAATCAATGCTAAAGCAGTCACTAATACTGCTGCACTTACAATCATTAATGGGTCATACAAGTTTAATCCATTAAATACAAAATCACCTAAACCACCTGCGCCTACATAACTGGCTAAAGTTGCCCAACTAATTACGTAAACAGAAGATAAACGAATACCTCCTAGTATAAGCGGTAAGGCTAACGGTAATTCCACATCTTTCATTAATTGAAAACGTGTCATACCCATACTTGTGCCTGCTTCTTTAATGTTATCATCTATGTTTTGCACACCTAATACAGTATTGTTTAAGATTGGCAATAATACATAAATAAATAAAGCTACAATTGCAGGTAATTTACCCACACCAAAGATTGGAATCATGACTGCTAACACTGCTAATGTTGGTATCGTTTGTAACACACCAGCAATAGTTAGCACAATATTAGATGTTCTTTTCATTTTTGATAATAAAATACCCAATGGTACAGCGATGACGATAGCAATTAACAAAGCGATGATTGAGATATAGAAATGTTCAACGGTTTTTGATATCAGTTGACCACCATACTGCTCTACAAAATCTTTCATTACTTATCAGCTCCTACATTATCGGGCTCAACAATAGCATTTTTTTGTGCACTAACATCTTCGTCTAACTCGCCCCAAATACTATCGTAAACGATGTCAACTAAGTTTGCTCTTGTAACTAGTCCAATCAATGTCTCTTCATCACTATCTACAACTGGTACATTTCTTACATTTCGTTTTAATATCGTACGCACCGTATCTTGTAATTTACTATCTACTCTTACTCTGTATATATCACGTTGCATTGTGTCAATAAGTTCTTTATGAGCTCGTAAACCTTGGTTAATATCTTCTATATCTAAATATCCAAGTAATCTATCATTATTACCTACGACAAATAATGTATCGACACGTCGATCTCTCATAACCTTAACCGCTTCATTTAATGAACTATCTGCATGTACAGTTACTGGTCGGATCATTGCATCTTTGACGGTTCTCATATTAGGTCTATCTTGAATCAATCTATTTTGACCAATAAAGTCACGTACGAAATCGTTTGCAGGATGTCGTAAAATATTATCTGGTGTATCATATTGAACGACTTTTCCTTCAGACATAATACAAATTTTATCTGCCAATTTAATCGCTTCATCCATATCATGTGTGACAAAAATAAATGTTTTACCTAATTTTTGTTGCAGTTCTTTAACCAAATCCTGTAATGTATCTCTCGTAATTGGATCTAACGCACCGAATGGCTCATCCATTAAAATAACATCTTGTTCAGCTGCTAAAGCACGCACAACACCAATACGTTGTTGCTGTCCTCCAGACAATTGTGAAGGATATCTATCTAAGTATTCTTCTGGTAAATCTACTAATTTTATCAATTCTTTAGCTTTTTTTTCTTTCTTTTCATCAGACCATTTTAATAATTTAGGTACTAAGACTATATTCTCTTTAATGGTCATATGAGGCATTAGGCCAATTTGCTGAATCACATAACCAATTTTTCTACGTAATTCAACGGCGTTCATTTTGCGCACATTTTTACCATTGATTGCAATTTCGCCTTCTGTAGCTTCTATCATTCTATTTATCATTCTTAAAGCAGTGGTCTTCCCACTCCCACTTGTACCGATAAACGCTATAAATTCACCAGATTCGATTTCCAATGATATATTATCTACAGCTTTTTTTGTGCCACCATAGACTTTAGATAAGTTTTTTATACTTAACATGTGTTAATTCCTTTCTATTTTTGTATTTTCATTTAACATTTCATTTATAAATATAGGGCTAACTGTGGATGTTATACAAATCCGAAAATAAGTAAAAACATGTAGCACAACTAGCCCTACTTTATTCATGTGTTGGTCAAAAATATCAATTTTGACTAATTTTTTTTCATCCTATATCTATTAAGATAACTCAACAAATGAAAATAAACAATTTATAACCTTAAGTTTTGTTAATTAAACTATTGAAATTAATTATCAATTCAATAGCTCAAAACAATGTTTCAAAAATATTATTTTCGTTTTATGCCAATCAGTCGACCTAATTCTTTTGGCGCTTCATGAATTGTTCCAACTTTAGCATAATCATCTATAGCATTTTTTATTTGTTCAGGGAAAGCTGCAGGTCTGCCTATTGTAGTGTCCATGCCCATAAGCATTACTTCATATGTTGCACAACGGTTATTTTGAGCATCTACTAAAGTCATAAAAACGTGTAAACGCTTGGCATCATAATCATATAGACTTACGTTCACAGTAATAAGCTCAGCTACGCTTATTTCTTTTAAATACACTACATGATTTTCTAAAGTGAACACTGTATAATTCAATTTTTTAATTGTACTCACATCTAAGCCTAGTGATGCCAACCATGCATCTGTGGCATCACTAAATACTCGATTATATTCAGCATCATTCATGTGCTGATTATGATCGACCCAAATATCTTTAACAGTGGTTTGATATTGAAATTGAGTCATATGAACCTCCAATTATTTAATACCCTTTTTCATTGATGCAGTGTCTTCTGGCCAATATGCTTCAGCTAATTCTTTCACTTTAACTAGGAATTCATTACGCTTTTGATCTAATTCTGACATCGTTTGCCCTTGTGAAGCCGTTTCACAACCATTTACCACATTATCATATAAATCCTGAGTTAGTTCAGGCGCAATTAATTTTGTCCATGGTTTCTTCAGTGCTGGACCAAATTGTTTCAACATATGACGCATGCCGCCTTCTCCTCCAGCAAGATGGAATGTCATAAATGGTCCATACTGTGCATAACGTAAACCTGCTGCATGGGTAAATGCTTTATCTACTTCTTCAGTAGTTGCTATTCCTTCATTAACAATGTGTAATGATTCTCGCCATAGTGCCTCCATCAATCTATCTGCGATGTGTCCTTCAATTTCATGTCTGACATGTAGCACATCCATACCAATGCTTTCGTACACTTTTTCTGCTTCTACTGTGACAGCTTCAGTTGTTTCTTTACCAGGTACAATTTCAACTAATGGCAAAATGTATACTGGGTGAAACGGATGTGCAACAACCAAACGTTCAGGATGTTTTAAATTTTGTTGTAATTCTGAAGGCATAATGCCAGAAGTACTAGAACCAATAATGGCATCCTGACGTGCATAGGTATCGATTTCAGATAATACCTGTGCTTTTAGTTCTTCAATTTCTGGAACATTTTCTTGAATATGATCTGCATCTTTAACAGCCTCTTCTAAGCTTACCGTAAACGATAAATTCTCTAAAGACGCCCCCTCTGCTAAACCTTGTTGCTCAGCATATGGCCAGTTTTGTTTCACTTGTTTTAACATGCTTTCATAAGCACCTTCACTGGGATCTGTCGCAATTACTTCGTGACCATGCGCTAAAATACGCGTAATCCAACCACTACCTATAACGCCCGTACCTACAACTGCAAATTTCATTATTTGCCTCCTTTAGGATCTCTAAGTTGGTATTGCTCACGCGCTTCAGCCGGTGTCATTGGCTCTATATCTAATGTTTTTAGTATTTCAACTGCACGTTCAACTAGTTGTTCATTTGAAGCTTTAACACCTTTTGATAAATACAAGTTATCTTCTAAACCTACGCGGACATTTCCACCACGTTTCGCCGCTTCTTCTACAGTAGGTAGTTGCATTCTCCCAATACCAAAAGCTGACCAATGTGCATTTTCAGGAATACGTGTTTTAAAATATTCAATTGTCTCTGCATCGTTTTCAGCACCCCATGGAATACCTAGACAGAATTGGAACATGGGTTCGCCTTCAATGAGACCTTCATTAATTAATTGTTTTGCAAATGAAATATGCCCACTATCAAAGCATTCTAATTCAGGTTTTACACCTGCATCTTTTACTAATTGTGCTTGTTTTCTTAACCAATCAGCTGGGCTTAAGTAAACAGCGTCACCCATATTCACACTACCACAATCAAGTGTGCACATTTCTGGTAATAATGCGCCAATCGCTTCATGTCTTTCTTCAGGTGTTTGCATATCTGAACCTTCACCTGCTGTATATGGATCTTCTAGGTTAGGGATAAAATCTCCGCCACCACCTGAAGTAATATTAATAATAATATCTTCATCAGCTTCTCTTATTAATCTTACTGCTTCTTTAAAAAATTCAACATCATGGCTTATGCCGCCTGTTTCTGGGTCACGTGCATGAATGTGTGCAACAGTAGCCCCTGCTTTCGCACATTTAATTGCTGAATCTGCAATTTCCTGAGGTGTTACAGGAACACTTTTATTTTTTTCTACAGTATCTCCAGCACCTGTTAAAGCTGCTGTTAGCATAACTTTTTTCATATATAAACCTCCAACAGAGTTTTGATCACAGTTGATAGTGTACCAACCGGACGGTTTAGTTTCAACCCTTTCTACAGCTAAAAAAAGGGATAAGTGATGGTTTGTCATCACTTACCCCTATAGCATCAATACTTTCAACGAATCGAAAATTTTATTATTTTTTTATAATTTCAACTTTTTCATGCATCTTTTAATTCGATTTGTTTGTTTTCTGTATAAGATGTTAGTCGTTCTAAAACTTTTGCTCTCATTGTTTCATCAAGTGCGTCTAGTCCAAATATTTCCGATAACCATAAGCCGTCCACTGCTAAACGTATGATTGTTGCATCGACTTTATCAATGCCATCTTTTTCAATTTTTTCTTGCCAATCTTTATAGGTATCTTGTAGTGGTAATAATAAATTACTATTAATACCCTGTGCAGCCAGCATACCAGAGGTAATTGATGCATTTTCTGAACGGTGTTCTCTAGTAGCTTCAATAAACGCACGCAATAATTTGCCAACTTCTTGTGACTCATTTTTAACATGTTCATTCACATTATTTCGATACAACTCATCTGCATGATCCACAAGTCCTTGTATCAATGCGAATTTATTTTTAAAATGATACAGTAAACCACCTTTACTAACACCTGCTTTTTTAGCAACTGCATCAAGTGTTAAATACTCACTACCTTGCTCATTTACGATAGCCGCTGCTGCTTCTAATAGTTGAATACGTTTAGACACTCTTGCCATATCTACACCTTCTCTTACAAAATATTACTTGATTCATCTACTATATTTATATTTGAGCAAACTATAAACGATAAATGACAAAGTTGCAAGATTAATCTGGATTTTATAAACAACGCGATATCTATTTTTAAATAAATACGATGGTTTGGTTCAACCAAAATACGATTAAAAAATTTTGACAACCACGAACACTTTTTTGTCATTGAAGACTTAAGTCATGCTATAGCTTAATTGGTTACTTATCATTCATGCCTTTACCTTCTAGGATATGATTGATATACTTTTCAACTCTATTTTCCCTTGTTGAAGCACGTTTAGCTTGACCTATATAATACATATATTGACGTTGTCTTCCAGGCGTTAAATTATTAAATGCTTCTTTTAATTCTGACGAAGCTTCTAATTTATTTTTCAATTCCTCAGGCATATCGAATTCTTCTGTCGTTTTCATCGGTACTTTTTCACCCGACTTTTCTACTCTAATGGCTTCTTCTACATACCAAGCAATTTCATCTTTACGTTGTTCTATTTCGTCTAAACTTTCAAATCTCAACTGGCGAGCAGCTTGAACATTTTTCGTTTGTTGAATTAAAGTATGATATGGATCTTTCATAATGGCACCTTTTTCAAATAACAATGCACAATAATGTTTAAAATCTTGAATGATGACAACATTTTTATTGTCCAAAGTATAACAAGGATGCATCCATTTATAATCTTCTGTTAATTCTGTTTGATTGATTATATTTCTTAATACTTTAAAAGCATCTTGCCATTGATCTAAGCGTTCAATAAACGCATCTACTTTATCGTTTTTAATTGATTCATTCATAAAAAACCGCCTTTTATTTTAATTTTACTATAAATATATACATTTAATCCATACTATCTTTTATATCATGTTAACGTCTTATTTTCTAAGAATATAATACTTATTTATATCTTTAATAATTCAAAATATTTCTTCAAACCATTTTTAAACGCGCTCAATTTAGATAATCCTTTATTGATCTTCTTCGCACTACTCTGGTACAAAACCTATATATTGTCATACTAATACAATTCAAAAATACATTTGTTTTACTTATAATTTAATATAAGTAAAATTATATAAGTATTTATATATATTACTGATACACTTCGCTTTTCTCTGTTACACTTATAAATAATCACTTTTTAGAAGTGTGAACAATCATTGTTCAGTTTTTTGTAAGCGCTTTAATATTTGGAGGGGATATTTTATGCAACAAGAGAGTGTTTGGCTAACAATTATGGGGCTAATTATTATTATTTCCATTGTTGGTTTACTAATTGCTAAACGTATTAGTCCAGTTGTAGGCATGATTTTAATACCGAGTGTAGGGGCACTCATATTAGGTTACAATATAGGCGATTTAGTAAAATTCTTTAATAGTGGTTTAGATCAAGTTATTAACGTCGTCATCATGTTTATTTTTGCAATTATTTTCTTCGGCATCATGAGTGACGCTGGCTTATTTAAACCATTGGTAAAGCGTTTGATTTTGCTTACTAGAGGTAATGTTGTAGTTGTTTGTATTGTAACTGCACTTATCGGAATATTCGCGCAACTCGATGGTGCTGGAGCCACAACATTTTTATTATCAATACCAGCATTATTACCGTTGTATAAAGCACTAAATATGAATCGGTATCTACTACTTTTGTTACTCGGACTGAGTGCATCGATTATGAACATGGTGCCTTGGGGTGGTCCTATGGCTCGTACAGCTTCAGTAATTCATTTTAAGAATGTCAATGAATTATGGTATGGTGTTATACCTGTTCAGATTATCGGTTTTATTTTAGTTTTACTATTCGCTGTATTTTTAGGTTTTCGAGAAAAAGCAATTATACAACGTAAAATCAATTCGGGAGAAGTAACTAATACACAAGATGTGGATATACATAAATTGGTTGAAATATACGAACGAGATCAAGATATTAAATTTCCAATTCGTGGTGTTGCCGTTACGAAACCTTGGATTAATTGGATTAACGTGATACTTACGCTCGCTATCATCGTAGTAATGCTAGCTAATATCGCTCCGCCTGAATTTGCATTTATGATTGGTGTTGCGATTGCTTTGATTATTAACTTCCCAAATGTAGACGAACAAATGAGTAGGCTTAAGGCTCATGCGCCAAATGCACTTATGATGGCTGCCGTGATTATTGCAGCGGGTATGTTTTTAGGTGTACTTAATGAAACTGGTATGCTTGAGGCAATAGCAGTAAGCTTCATCCACATTATACCGAATGCCGTAGGGCCATACTTACACATTATTGTCGGTATTTTCGGTGTACCACTAGATTTATTAACGAGTACGGATGCTTATTATTTCGCAATCTTACCTATTGTTGAACAGACAGCGGGTCAGTTTGGTGTGTCATCTGTGTCAACAGCATATGCAATGTTAATTGGAAATATTATCGGTACGTTTGTCAGTCCATTTTCACCTGCATTATGGTTAGCAATAGGGCTTGCAGAAGCAAATATGGGAACATATATAAAGTATGCGTTCTTTTGGATATGGGGTTTTGCCATCGTCATGTTAATTATCGCTATGTTAATCGGAGTCGTTACATTTTAAGTTCTAAACTGTGTGACTTTAGTAAAAACATTTGCACAAAAATTTAAAAAACAGGGTGTCGAACTGAAATTACATTTCAATGTTCCACGCCCTGTTTTATTTATATATAATTAAATTTTGCAGTCTTATATTACCATTAGTCCATGCTCAAATCATGATGCTTTATTGTATTTAGCGACATTTTTAAGGCTAATCACTAAAATAAATGCTACTAACGCAATTGCAGCTGAAAAATAAGTCGTTGCGTAGACATTTAAGTTCGATACTACTAATCCACCTACAATACCGCCGATACCGATACCTGCGTTTAAACTAGACATATTCCAGCTCATCACTTGGCTCGTATCACCCTCAACATGTTCTATAATGCCACTTTGCACAGCTGGATTCGTACTCCATTGCATGATATTCCAAATGAAAATAATCATGAGTAATAAACCTGTACCTGGTAAAAACATATTAAGAATAAGCATCATAACAATAAATACGGCTGTCGCAATAACCAACCAACGTTTGCTCGTAAGTCTATCTGATAAAAAGCCACCCATTGATGTTCCGATTACACCTGCAATACCATTGATTAATAATGCAATAGAAACAAAGGATAGTTGATGCCCACCGGAAAGGATTAACGGATTAATATAAATAAACGTCACCGAGTTGGCTACTAATAATAAAAACGTGATACCTAAATATTTTGTAACTTCAACGGGTCTTAACACTTTAGAATAAGCGTTTGAACGATTTGAACCTGTCTCCATGTCAGTGTTTGACGATAGATGATCACTTAGCTTCGGTACATATATATACATTAGAATACCAACGAATAAACTAATAACCACAATAAATAAAAACGTATATCTCCAACCGACTAAATCACCAATGACTGTCCCGATTGGCACACCAAAAACATTTGCCCCACTAAAACCGGAATACACAATACCAATCATTTTCCCTCGGTGTTGTGGCGCAGTTAATAACGCAGTTAAAGCTAATATTTTAACCACAATTAATGCTGCAGCTGCAGATGATAAGATACGTCCAATCACTAAAATAGAAAAATTAGGCGCAATCGCAATAATGATATTGCCTACAACAAATGTTAACAGTGCCCACAATAAAACCATTCGTGGTGAAAAACGATTTGTTAGCTTTACTAAAATAGGTCCTGCTACTGCAAAAGTAATGGCATATAAGGTAACTAATTGTCCAATGATTGCTTCAGAAACATGTAAATCACTACTCATCAAGTTCATAATACCTGCAACCATCATTTCAACCATTCCTACAATAAATATACTTAATATAAAGGTAAATATGCGCATAACTGACATAAATATCCTCCTCTCTTTAATCTGATTTCAAAAATTCTATAACTGCTACATTATAAACCATTCGTCAATATATATGAATACTTAGCAATACATGCTATTAAATTCATTTCAAAAAACAGGAAACGCAAGAAATATCAATAACCATTTTGATACTTCTTGACGTTTCCTGCTCATCTAAATTTAAAATTTCTCATCAAATAGATTTGATTTTAGTAATTGTCATCATGTTTATTATAACAAATATACATCAAAAACTTTTAGCGATTGTCTTTGGGGATATGTCGCGCAATTAATTGGTCTCGTTCATTAAAGAATTGACGATAACTCAAGTATGTTGCAATCAACGCTGACATAATTGTCGCTGTCGTATGAATAAATACTACTAAAAGTTGAAATTTAACAGCTTCCAATGGATCTACACCACCGATAATCAACCCTGTCATCATACCAGGAATCGAAACAATACCATACGTTTTCACTGAATCTATCGTTGGCACAATTGCCGTTTTGATACTTTCACGGATCGTTCCTTTGGAAGATAGTTTTGGATTAGCACCTAATGCCAATTTGGCTTCGATTTGACTCATTTCTTTAACGAATTCACGATCTAAATTTTGATACGCAAGATTAATAGCAATCAAACCATTACTTCCAAGCATGCCTGCAATGGGAATTACTTCATTAGGTTTGAATTCAATTGCGCCAGTGATCACAATACCGACTAATGGTAGCGCTACACCTATAAATATGGCAATAAAAGAAATCCAAAATACATGATGCATCACAGGTGAAGCTCTACTGATCGTGTTCCACGATGCATTAATAATGATGATCAATACAAACAAGAGCAACAACCATGTTTGGTTTACATCAAATATAAAATGAAGTAAATAACCTAAAATCACCAATTGAACAACTGCTCTTAAAGTTGCAACGAGTAAATCTTTAATTATGTGTAATTTTTCTTTATATGACACGATGATTGGAAAAAGTAGGAGTGTCGCAGTAAGTACTAAAGCAGTGGTACTCATCATAATTCCTCCTCCTTCTCAATTTGTCCATCCACAATTCTAATGCGCTTTTGGAAATGTCTCATACTTTGATCGTTACTATGTGTAATCCATAAAATTGTTGTACCTTCCTCTGCAAGCTTAAAGATTAAAGATTCAATTTTTTCACTGTTATGTACGTCTAAAGCACTTGTTGCTTCGTCTAATAATAATACTTTGGGTTTATACATTAGCTGTCTCGCAATCGTAACACGTTGCCGCTCCCCACCAGAAAGATGGTTTACGCTTGTATCAAAGTTATAATGACCTAACCCTACCGACTTCAAAAGTGCTTTAGCTCTTTTACGATTAAACTTATCATTTCTAATTTGAGCGGGGAAAGCTAAGTTATCACCAATAGTACTTTCAAACAAATCGCTTTCTTGTAATAAATAACTAATTTCCATTCTTAACTTTTCTGGACTAATATCTTCATATACTTGATTATTAAAATATAATTCCCCTTCTGTAGGACTTATCAAATTATTCATTAAGCGTAACAAAGTACTTTTACCACTTCCTGAAGGCCCAACAATCGCAATCGTTTCTCCTGCTTCGATTTTCAAATTAATGTTATTGATAATTTGTCGGTTATCCACCTGGTATGAAACATTTCTAAGCTCTAACATTTTGAACCTCCTAGGTCATATATAGTTTATACCATATTACGACTGTTTGATTTCCTGTCATTTTAGCATTCAATCGTTTTATTCAAAACACAACATTAAATATCACACGTAAACATTATTTTAAAAATACAATCGCAATAAAAGATATTAAATTATTAAAAGCATGCAGTGATATGGATACTGCTAGGTTTTTCCCACTTTTCAAATATACAAATACTAGACCAATCGCAATAAAAATATAGCTTCCGATTTCAAATGGGGATGTAGCCCCTAATACATGAATACCAGCAAATAATATAACTGATAATACACTTGCAGCAGCATATGTAATTTTTTTACCTAATTCATGAATGATGAGATGCCTAAATAATAACTCTTCAATAATCGGCGTCAAAATAACAATATCTAAAAATAAAAATGGGAGCATCCAATTGTCTTGAAATAGTGCTTCTAAAATCAATTGATTCTGTGTTTCATGATATTGTAATGACTTCGGTAAAAAAGTCATAAGCCAATCATATAAATTATTCAACAAGAGCGTAGATATGTATGCTATAAAAATAAGCAAAATATATTTACGACCTGATTTTAACCTGTTGATCGCAATTGCTGTAATATTATCTTTAGTATGCATGCCATAAAAACTTAAGATGATACATATTTCAGCAATAACACCACCAAAAATCAGTATATTCATATCACTTAAACGATACTTACTACCAATATTAAAAATGTCATATGATACGATTAATATCAGCGTTAATATAAGTGGTATAAGGTAATTAGCAATGATGTATATAGGGATTAACCAAAAGTCTTTTTTAACAATTTTCTGATGCTGCCATATATGCTTTTTGGTTAATGGCGTTGCTGATGATTTGTCAGTCATATGTCACCTTCCTTGTAGCTGTTTAACAATAATATAACACAATATTTTATCATTATTATAAGTTGATTTACTTTTCTATTTGAAAATTACAATTAACCATTCTACCCCTTTACAGTGGAACACATTGTAAATTGCATAATTTATTGTATTATATAACTATATTAAGGGGGAATGTTACATGACTATTTTGACTATTTTACAGTTTATCGTCAACGTAATCATTGTCGTTTGTTTAATAAGCGTACTTATTTTAGGGGCTGTATTGCTTTTTAAGGATAAACGACAAAAGCAACATAGCGTTTTACGCAATTATCCATTACTTGCACGTATTCGATATTTTGGTGAAAAAATAGGTCCAGAATTACGCCAATATTTATTTTTAGCAGATACCAAAGGCAAACCTTTTTCTCGTAATGATTACACCAATATTGTATTAGCTGGTAAATATAATTCAAGAATGACTAGTTTTGGTACACAAAAGGATTATGAAGATGGGTTTTACATTCAAAATACGATGTTTCCGTTGCAATCTAAAGAATTACATATTAATCAATCACCGTTAATTTCATCATTTATTTATACAATTGATAATGAACGACTCTTTAATCGTGACGAACATCGCACAAAAGCAGAGATAGATCCATTTTATTTAACAGATGAAGATGCCATTATTTTAGGTCCTGAACTGAAACATCCGTTCAAACTTAAAAGGCTTGTTGGTCAATCAGGAATGAGTTATGGCGCATTAGGAAGTCATGCAATCACGGCGCTATCCAAAGGATTAGGACAAGCTGGAACTTGGATGAATACAGGTGAAGGCGGTTTATCAAAACACCATTTATCGGGTGATGCAGATATCATCTTTCAAATAGGTCCAGGTTTATTTGGCGTACGAGATAAATCGGGAGAATTTGATATGAATGCTTTCCAAAGTTTAGCAAATGAAGATACGGTCAAAGCTTTTGAAATCAAGTTAGCACAAGGTGCAAAAACAAGAGGCGGCCATATGCAAGGTAATAAAGTCACACAAGAAATTGCTGATATTCGTAATGTTGAACCTTGGAGGACGATTAATTCCCCTAACCGTTTTGAATCTATAGATAATCCAACCGATTTATTAGACTGGGTTACACAATTACAAAAAGTAGGTCAAAAACCTGTTGGTTTTAAAATTGTAATCAGCAAAGTATCAGAAGTAGAAGCGCTCGCACAAACAATGATTGAAACAAATCAGTTTCCGAATTTTATTACTATTGACGGCGGCGAAGGAGGCACTGGTGCAACATTTCAAGAATTGCAAGATGGCATAGGTTTACCTTTATTCACTGCTTTACCAATCTTAACCGGTGTACTCGAAAAGTATGGTATACGCAATCGAATTAAAGTATTTGCTTCAGGGAAACTTGTAACACCTGATAAAATTGCGATTGCATTAGGTCTAGGTGCTGATTTAGTCAACGTTGCAAGAGGTATGATGATTAGTGTCGGATGTATTATGAGTAGGCAGTGTCATATGAACACATGTCCTGTAGGTGTTGCAACAACAGATCCAAAACGTGAAAAGGGATTAATTATAGATGAAAAAAAATACCGCGTCACTAATTTTGTAACCAGTTTACATGAAGGCTTATTTAACATTGCTGCCGCTGTAGGTGTAACTTCCCCAACTCAGATATCGAAAGAACACATCATTATCAAAAAGAAAGACGGTAACATTCAATCCATACATGATTATAAATTAAACTTACTAAATCATAATTAACTTCAAAGATTAAAACAAACACCTTTGTTAAAAATAAGCTTCAACAACATTTCGAAGGATAAGATAAGCATACGTCTGGGACGAATCACTGATGTCCAGACGTATTTATTTTGCAAATAGATATTTAAGTCCGATGGTTCATTATCATATAAAGTGATTCAATTGCTTTGTTAGCTTAGATTCTATCGTTTCTTGTTGATCTTCCAATGGATTGAATTCAAATAAATTACCATTAATAAAAACGGTCGGAATGCCTTTAATTCCTCTTTCAAATGCTTCTTCATGAATCGCTAACGAACGATCGTCAGCTTCTTTATGAGGTGTAAGATTATATTCTTCTTCCATTTTGGCTTCAATTGTCGAAAAACTTACTTTCCATTGAGCTTGTGTTTGGTATAACTCACGAATAATATCTAAGGTTTCTTCAGGTCGTTGATAGTTTAAATATATATTTGCTATTGTTCCTTTTAATAAGCCTTGCTTCGTTTTATCAAAATGTTTAATTGTATGTTGAACCTTCCCTTGATCAATGAATGGCTTTAATACAGTGTCTGCAGCGAAAAAGAAGTTTTTACAGTATGGACAAGCTAAATTGATAAAAGACTCCACTTTAATCGGTGCTGATTCTGAGCCTATTGTTAAATAATTAATTTCTGTCATCGTCTATCCCTCCACTTTGTTTATAATTATATTGAATCATGGACAGGTATTGAATGCACACGTTTAGCCTTACAATAGCGTGCAACGTAAACTTCATCTAATGTTATGTAAATTAAATTAATAACACAAAGCTCAAACAATTAGCTTATATCAAAGTTCATGATAAAATGAATATAAATATTTGATTAGGGGGTATAACATGAACAATTCAATAAAATTACTAGAATCATTAACAAATGTTGACGGTATTGCAGGTCATGAAAAAGCAGTAAAAACACTTATGCGTGATTATTTGACGCCAGTAAGTGATGAAATTATTGAAGATAATCTGGGAGGTATTTTCGGTAAAAAAACGACCTCTACTGGTAATAAGACATTAATGGTGGCAGGTCATTTAGATGAAATTGGTTTTGTAGTTACTAAAATTGATAAAGATGGATTTTTAAAATTCACACCTATTGGTGGTTGGTGGAACCAAGTGATGTTATCTCAAAAAGTAACTGTCACAACTGATGAAGGCAAGAAAATCAGAGGTATTATTGGCTCCAAACCACCACATGCTTTATCACCCGAAGAACGTAAAAAAAATGTAGAAATAAAAGATATGTTCATTGATATTGGAGTTAAAAGTAAAAAAGAAGCTGAACAATTCGGCATTGAAATTGGCAATATGATCACACCATACAGTGAGTTTGAAACACTAGCTAATAGCAAGTATTTAACTGCCAAAGCTTTTGATAATCGTTATGGTTGCGCCCTTGCTGTAGACGTTTTAAACAACCTTAAACAAGAATCCATTGATATTAATTTAGTTTCAGGCGCTAACGTACAAGAAGAAGTAGGTCTTCGTGGCGCTAAAGTTGCAGCTAATAAGATTAAACCTGACTTAGCTCTTGCTGTCGATGTAGCTGTTGCCTATGATACACCAGGCATGTCTGGCCAAACTAGCGAGACAGCTATTGGACAAGGACCTGTAGTCATTATTATGGACGCTTCAAACATAGGTCATGTTGGTTTTACAACCCATATTAAAAAAATAGCTAAAGCACATAATATAGATATCCAGTTAGATTCTACACCTGGTGGCGGTACTGATGCTGGAAGTATTCATGTTGCCAATGAAGGTGTGCCTACGGTCTCTATTGGTGTCGCTCTACGTTATATGCATTCAAACGTCTCTGTATTGCATACAGATGACTATAAAAATTCGGTTGCCTTAGTCACTGAAATCGTTAAATCTTTAAACGACGATGCCGTAGATAACATCATTTGGTAAACCACTCAAACCTATAAAAAATAAAGCCGTAAACAAAGTGCTACCACTAATGTTTACGGCTTTTTGGTGCTTCTTAATAACTATTAAACTCAAATAATATCACTTTCACTCTAAATTATTCTGTAGAATCTTTCCAACGCGCATCACTCAACATTTCTCCTGGCCAAGTATATGCCGTCACACCACCATCAATTGTAATGGTTTCACCAGTTATAAAAGAACTGTCATCAGAAGCCAAGAAAGCAATGAGTTTACCTACTTCATCAGGTGTGCCCAAACGACCTAAAGGCGTAACCCACTTCTGATTTTCTCTAAATATTTTTCCTTGTTCATCTTCTTTAGTACCTGTTAATTTATCTACAAGTGGTGTTTCTATCGTACCTGGTGCGACTGCATTCGCTCTGATATGCTCACGTCCATATTCTATCGCTGTTGATCGAGTGAAATTGATGATACCTGCTTTTGCAGCATTATATGCTGAACGATTTAAATCTGCAGCATTTCCAGAAAATGACGCCATATTGATGATAGAGCCACCATTTGACATCATTAGTGGTAAAAAGAATTTAGTCATCAAAAATGTACCTCTTAAATCAACATTCATAATTCTATCAAACACATCGATTGGAAATTCATGAATACGTCCAGCGGCATTATCAATACCAGCATTATTACATAAAATATCAATATGATTATAATCTTCTTTAATAGATTGCGCAAGCCGTTCTACTGCATGTGCATCTGATACATCTACATTATATCCTGAAGCTTTATTACCGCCCTGGTTAATTACTTTTACTGTATCATGTACAGATGCAGAAATATCAATCGCTAAAACATGTGCCCCTTCTTTTGCCAATATTTGTGCAGAAGCAGATCCTATGCCAGTACTAGCGCCTGTTACCACAGCAATCTTATTTTCTAATCGTCTCATCTATGAACTTCCCCTTTCATTTCCCTACTGTTCAATATTAATTTATCTGTAATACATTTCCTTTTTAAATCAATTTTAAAACCTTTGTATAAAGCATTCATAGATGCCTTTTGCTTGGAAACATAAAATTTATCATACTCATTTCAAAATGAGTTTGTTATAATTTCGATAACTTATTGGGGAGGTAATAATAATGGGGTCAAATACGAGAGAAAAATCGACAATTATAAATAAATTTCTGAATATTGTAGAAAAAATTGGTAATAGATTACCTGATCCAAGTATATTGTTTTTTCTAATGTGTCTTGGGCTCGCAATCATTACATGGGTTGTTTCACTTTTTCATGTCACAGTAAAACATCCTGGAACAGGTAATACCATTGGTATCAAAAATATTTTAAGCAAAGATGGTATTGCTATGATTTTGAATGATGCGATCAAAAACTTTTCTGAGTTCCCTGCACTCGGTTTAGTATTATCAGTGATGCTTGGGGTAGGTATTGCTGAGAAAACAGGTTATTTTGATAAATTAATGGTACAAATTGTTCATAAAGCACCCAAGCAAATCATTGTGCCTGTAATAATACTTATAGGTATTATTGGCAATTCTGCAGGAGATGCTGCAACGATTGTTTTACCACCGTTAACAGCGATGGTCTTCATAAAATTAGGCTATCACCCTATTGCCGGGTTAGCGATGGCTTACGCATCAGCACTTGGTGGTTTTTCTGCGAATGTCATGATAGGAATGTCAGATGCATTGCTTTATGCCTTTACAGAACCAGCAACAAAGATTGTTTCTGATAAAATTGCAGTTAATGTAGCGATGAATTGGTACTTTATTGCAGCTAGTGTCGTTGTATTATTGCCAACAATTTATTGGGTGACAATGCGTTTTGTCATCCCCCGTTTAGGCTCATATGACGATACACAGTCTAATATTAAAGTGGATGATACTAATCAAGGATTAACACTTAAAGAAAGTAAGGCTGTGTTTTGGGCAAATATAAGCTTTTTCACTACACTTATTTTACTTATCATTATGGCAATACCACAAAATAGTTTCTTACGTAATGCCAAAACTGGCAGTTTATTGAATGATTCTCCTATTATTAATGGGGTTGGTTTAATTATTTTACTTATTTTTTTGGTGCCTGGTTTGGTGTACGGCATGTTAATGAAGGAATTTAAAAATTCTAAAGATTTAGGTAAAATGCTTGCTGATTCTATGGCTTCTATGGGGTCTTTTATTGTTATTGTCTTTTTTGCAGCACAATTACTGGCATTTTTAGAATGGAGTAATTTAGGTGTGATTGTAGCAGTACAAGGTGCTGAAGTACTTCAAGATCAAAACGGTATCGTCCTTATTTTAGGAGTGATTTTTTTAGGTGCGCTCATTAACTTATTAATCGGTAGTGCATCTGCTAAATGGGGAATTCTTGCTCCAATATTTATTCCAATGCTGATAATTGTAGGATTTCATCCTGCATTCACACAAATGTTGTATAGAATTGGAGATTCAATTAGTAACCCAATTACGCCAATGATGCCTTATTTGCCATTACTTTTATCTTATGCTCAAAAATATGATAAACACATGAAATTAGGCTCACTGTTATCTAGTTTAATGCCTTATACCATTATTCTAAGTATTGTATGGCCCATATTCATGATTATATGGTACTTACTTGGCTGGCCATTAGGCCCTGGAGGCCCTTTACACATCAATGAATAAGTCAAAAACAATATTAAATTTCAAACTATATAAAAATCATTACCATGAATTGAACAATATTCAATTGATGTATCACAAATCATGCTATTTATTGTAATATTAAAGAGAAAAGTGGGTAAATAAATTTATAAACAACTATTTACCTCATATATACAGGAGGAGATTATGGAACGCATAGGATTAGTAGACATCGGATCAAATACAATAAGGTTAGTTATTTTTGAATTCGATACTAAAACAGGATTAAATGAAATTTTAAATATTAAAACGCCCGCACGCTTAAGTCAATATTTAAGCGATGATTTAAAGATGAACCAAGATGGTATCGATGTGTTGACAACAACATTACACAGCTTTAAAAGCGTCGCTAATAAATTTGAAGTAAACGAATTACATCCTGTTGCGACAGCTGCTATTAGACAATCTACCAATCAAAATGAAATTATCAAACACATTAAAAGCGAACTTGACATCAGCATCAAAATCATTCCTGATCAAGAAGAAGCTTTTTATGGTTTTTATGCCATCACTCATACTACAGATGTAGAAGATGGTATTTCTATCGATATTGGTGGTGGTTCTACAGAAGTCACTTTATTCAAAGATAAAACAATCATTGAAGCGCATAGTTTCCCATTTGGCGTTGTAACATTAAAACGAAAATTCTTCGAAGATAAAGATCATAATGATAAATCTGCAATTAAAGCAATGGAAAAATTTATAGCTAAGCAATTCGAACAGCTACCATGGTTACAAGACCAAAACATCGCTCTAGTCGGTATTGGTGGATCAGCTCGTAACGTAGCACGCATTCATCAGTCAGAACATTCTTATCCCATTGGTGGTGTTCATAACTACTCAATGACTGAAGAAGATATGGATGAGGTATATAAAATAATTAAAAAGAGTTCACGTGATGACTTAAAAGATATTGATGGATTAAGCAGAGACCGTATAGACATCATATTACCAGCAGTATCCGTATTCAAAACTTTATTCGAACAAATCAATGCAACCCACTTCACTTTCTCACGCAAAGGGCTACGTGAGGGCTATATAATGAAGTTGATATCCGAACGTCACCCACAAGAATTTAAAAAAGAAAACATTAGAAAAGATGCATTATATCATTTAGCTAATGAATATAGCATCGAAGAATCTAGTGCAAAACAACGCGTTAAATTGGCTCAATCATTGTTATCACAACTGATTGACTTAGATAAAATTCAAGTTACTAAAAAAGAGCAAGAACTTTTTGCGGAAGGTGCATATTTATATTATTTAGGAAGATTTATTGACGCAGATTCTAGTTCACCGCATACGTATTATATTATAGCGAATTCAATGATTGATGGTTTTCCACATGAAGATCGCGTCAAACTTGCAATGTTAGCAAGTTTTAAAAATAAATCTCTTTTAAAATTTTATAGCCAAGAGACCGCATGGCTACGTGGCAAAGAGTTGGATCATATTCAATTTTTAGGCGGTATTATTAAATTTGTAAATGCCCTAAATATATCACACACTAGCCCAGTGGAGCGTGTGGCATTACAAGAAGAAGATGGTGCTTATACTTTGTATGTCCGTTATATTGGTGAACCGATTGCTGAAGAGTATCAATCACTTAGACAAAAAAAGCATATCGAGAAAATTTTAAAAGAAAATCTTTCTATCATCTTTACAAAATCTTAAAATTCATATGATAAATTGTACGTAGCAAAATATGTTAACAAGACTACAATAAGGTGGAATTAGAATTATGCAAAAGAAATTGGGAGAGAGAGATTTAAATTTACCACAATATTATAATAATAGAGAGCTCAGTTGGTTAGATTTTAATTATCGCGTATTACAAGAAGCTGAAGATAAAAACAATCCTTTATTGGAACAATTAAAATTTATTTCTATATTTAGCTCTAACTTGGATGAATTCTTTATGGTGCGTGTGGCCGGATTACAAGATCAAGTTAAAATGGGCTATGATAAACCTGAGAACAAAGCACAACTCACACCTAAAGAACAACTTGAGCAAATAAAAATAAAAAATAAAAAATATGTAGATTTACAGTATGCACGTTATAACGAATTAGTAGAACTGTTAAAACAACATCGTGTGGAAGTAACAAAACCTGAATCTTTACCAGAGTCTTTATTACCACAGTTAGAACGTGAATTTAAAACAGGTATCTTACCTACATTAACACCATTAGGTATCGATGCTTATCATCCTTTCCCAAAATTAAACAATAAAAGCTTGAATATATTTGTAGATATTGATACCGATGATGCAATTAATTCGGCTATTGTACAAATACCATCATTAATTCCAAGATTTTATACATTAAATCAAGGTCAAACTCAATACGTTGTAATGTTAGAAGATATTATCACTTATTATATTAATGAATTATTCACTGGCTATGAAGTGTTAAATACCTTCACCTTTAGAATTACACGTAATGCCGATCTAACCATCCATGAAGATGGTGCCGAAGATTTGTTAATTGAAATAGAACGCTTCTTAAAAGAGCGTAAACGCGGAACAGCAGTACGTTTAGAGATAGACGGAAGACAAGCAACTTATGAAGACGTTGTTTGGATTATCAATCAGTTGGAAGTTCATGATAATGATGTCTATTTTGTAGACGGTCCATTAGATTTAACACTGCTTTTCGATCTTGTAGACCATTTATCTAATAGTTTAAAACATTTAACATATAATAAATATCTACCACAACCACCTCAATCTTTGGGTAATGAAGACATTTTTGATTTATCATTAAAACGTGATATTTTCTTTCATCATCCCTATGAATCCTTTGAACCAATTGTAGATTTCATTCGTGATGCTGCAAATGATCCGAACACGATTGCTATTAAACAAACATTATATCGTGTAAGTAAAGATTCACCAATCATTAATAGTTTGAAAATAGCTGCAGAAAATGGTAAACAAGTAACTGTGCTCGTTGAATTAAAAGCACGTTTTGATGAAGAAAATAATGTTCACTGGGCAAGAATGTTAGAAGATGCAGGCTGTCATGTTATTTATGGTATGACATATTTGAAAACGCATAGTAAAATTTCGCTTGTGGTCAAACGCAACAATAACAAACTCACATCTTTCGTACATTTAGGTACTGGAAACTACAACGATAAAACAGCTAAGCTCTATACAGATATGGGCATTATCACAACAAATCAAGAAATAGCAGAAGATGCTATTAACTTCTTTAACTACCTCAGTGGATATACATTGAAACCAGAATATAATAAACTCATTGTAGCTCCATACGACATACGTGATGTATTCTTAGCTCGAATAGACAAAGAAATCAAATCACATCGTGAAAACGGTAATGGAAAAATTATGATGAAGATGAATTCATTAACAGATAAAGATATTATTCTTAAATTATTTGAAGCTTCTCGTGCTGGTGTCAAAGTTAAATTAATTATTCGCGGTATTTGTTGTTTAAAACCAGGCATCCCAGATGTCAGCGATAATATTGAAGTAGTAAGTATCGTTGGTCGTTTCCTTGAACACTCTCGTATCTATTACTTCCATAATAACGGTGATGAAAAAATTTACCTCTCTTCAGCAGATGCAATGACACGTAATATGATTAAGCGTGTAGAAATATTGTTCCCTGTCGAAGATAAAAAAATTGCTAAACGCTTATTAGATTATATGAATTTACAATTATCAGATAACCAAAAAGGTCGATATCAGGACGAACAAGGTTATTATCATTATATTCATAATAATTTATCACCATTAAATTCACAGGCTTATTTAATGAAAGAAGCGATGACATTTGGCCAAAAATTAAAAGAAGCTTCTACCCTGCCACAAGAAGTTCCTATACAACATAAAAATCGATGGTTTTCTAAACTAAAAGATACGTTTAAACGATGATAAAGAACCACTTCCCAACTTGTTGGGTTAGTGGTTCTTATGCATGAGCTAAAGCTCAGGTAATCCTTATAGTGAAATCATCTTTATCGGTTTCGCATGATATCCTCTTATTAAATAATAAAAAATTCATCTCATTCTCAACTTATAGCATTTTGAAATATCAGTTATATAACATCTTATGTATCTAATTTTGCTATAATAAACACTAAATACTATTAACTTTTATGAGGTGTCACTTATGATAAATGTTGAAAAATTAAAAAGTAACTTTCCTTTAGTCAATGACATGCAACAATATAAACCGATATTTTGGAAAAATCCAAATTTTCGTAATGATGAAACATTCCCTTTTTCATTAGATGATATAGAAGATGCTGCAGCAAGGTTAGAACGTTTTAGCAGTTATATACGTAATGTTTTTCCTAAAACTGAAAAAGACCATGGTCTGATTGAATCCCCACTAAAAGCAATCCCTTTTATGCAACAAGCATTAGTTGACTCTGAACACCTTGAGCAAAGTGGTAAATTATGGCTTAAATGCGATAGTCATCTTGCTATTTCAGGCTCTATAAAGGCAAGAGGTGGTATATATGAAGTTCTAAAACTAGCTGAATCTATCGCTATAAAGGAATGTGGTTTAAAATATACAGATGATTACAAAATTTTATCCGAATCAAAATATAAAGCGTGCTTTCGTAAATATACCGTTGCTGTCGGTTCAACTGGTAACCTAGGTTTAAGTATTGGCATCATAAGTGCACAATTAGGCTTTCAAGTTATTGTACATATGTCTAGTGACGCGCGCCAATGGAAAAAGGACTTACTTCGGTCACGCGGTGTGAAAGTTGTTGAGCACCAATCTGATTATCAATATGCAGTTGCTGAAGGACGGAAGGCTGCAGAAAACGACCCTACTTGTCATTTCATAGACGATGAAGGTTCTGCTGATCTTTTCTTAGGTTATACAGTTGCTGCTTTACGGTTAAAAACACAACTTAGCAATGAAGGTATACAAGTAGATGCACAACATCCCCTTTTTGTTTATCTGCCTTGTGGTGTTGGTGGAGGTCCAGGTGGTGTTGCCTTTGGATTAAATCAAGTATTTGGCGATCATGTGTATTGTCTTTTTGCTGAACCTACACATGCACCATGCATGACATTAGGAATGATGACACAACTGCACAACCAAATAGCTGTAACAGATATTGGATTAGACGGCCGTACTGATGCAGATGGTCTTGCTGTTGCCAGACCTTCAAAACTCGTTGGTCATATAATGAATTCATTATTATATGGTGCTTTTACTGTAGAAGATCAACAAATGTACCGATATTTATATTTGCTTAGTCAAAAGGAACGTATATTTGTTGAACCCTCTGCAGCATCAGGGTTTGCAGGTTTAAAAGCAGTGTTGAAACATACCGACAAAACTCATTTTAATTTATCTAATGCCAATCATATTGTATGGGCAACTGGCGGTAATATGGTACCTAAGGAAGAAATGTTAAAATATGTGGCTCAAGGCAAACAATCATAAACGTCAACGATTTAGAAACATACCTGACAACAAACATTTAACTTTAAGTATACACCCCACTTTATGTTTTGCTCGATACCTTATCTAAAAAACGCATATATAATAACCTTGCTTCTTTTTCAATGATGGCATTAGGCTTGGTTAAAATTTATAATAAATATAATATGTTCGAAGTGGTATCGTCACACTTACTTTCACTCTAAAACCTAAAACAATATTTTAGGTTTTATTTTTTTATATAAATATAGATAAAAGCGTCTAAAGTCACGTTGCTAAGAATATTTTCTGAATATTTATTGAATTCTAAAATCAACTGTGTTAAAGTATGTTTTATCAATTCACTTTAGTTCGGTAGAGAAACAAAGTATTTAATAAAGGATGGTCATTATACTATGGATACGAAAGCACTTATTAATAACAAAGAATATGAATTATCATTTTTAAAACATTTTCAACAAGCGGATTTTAAACTTGTTGATTTTAGTTTTATAGAATCATTATCCTGGCAATCACTTACGCCTGATGATTTACAACAAATGACAGAGCGTAGCTTTTGGCAACATGACCATCATATTTTTGCTTTGCGCAATGATTTCACTGACCAATTATTGCGTTACTACAGTAATTATCAACCTGAACAACAACGTTTAGCTTATAGTGGTCCAATAGTCAGAAATAATGAAGTTTACACTCAATTAGGTATAGAACATTACAACCCAACTGTTACAGATATGCAAAACGATTTTAAAACGTTTTATAACTTTATTAAATATACGTTGAATGATGATATCGACTTTGTCATTTTAGGACATTATCAATTAATCGATTTATTATTAGCAGCTAGCGAACAAAGCCAATCGATATTAAATCTTATACAAGAGCGAAATATTTCAGAGTTAACTGCACAGTTAGGTCTTGCGCATCCTGTGGTACAGTTGCTCACTACAAAAACAACTGAACAACTTGATTTATTAACACAACTATTTCCACATGACCATCGCACCATCCAGTCTTTACATCGGTGGGAACAATGGTTTAAATCACAAAATATTACTGAAATTCATCTTGATATAACCCCTAGACCACCACGTTCTTATTACAAAGGATCATTCATGAAATGTCATTTAAAAAATAATAAAACTCAGCGTCTCACTGGTGGGTTTTATAAAGGGAAATTAGAAGGCTTTGGACTAGGTTTTATACTATAAACAAGGAGTGAAAATCATGCTTACTGTCGCATTGGCAAAAGGTAGATTACTTAAAAGTTTTATAAAGTATTTAAATGAAATAAGAGAAACTGAAATAGCATATGCACTTGAACAAAGAGAGCGTCAATTACTTATAACAGTTAATGATATACAATTTATTTTAGTCAAGGGTAGTGATGTACCGATATATGTTGAACAAGGCGTTGCAGATATTGGCATCGTCGGCAGCGATATTTTAGAAGAAGGTAATTATTTTATTAACAACTTACTGGATTTACCTTTTGGCGAATGTCACTTTTCACTTGCTGCTAAACCAGAAGCTTCTCAATTTAAAAAAGTAGCTACTTCATATACCCAAACAGCACGTCAATATTTTGAAGCACAAGGTTTAGATGTTGAGCTTGTAAAACTATCAGGTTCAATTGAATTGGCATGTTTGGTAGATATGGTAGATGGCATTGTTGATATTGTTCAAACTGGTACTACTTTAAAGTCAAATGGCTTAGTTGAAAAAGAAAAGATTAAAAACATCAATGCTAAACTCATTACAAATAAGGCATCATATTTTAAAAAATCAACTGAAATTGATGATTTAATTAAAACTTTGGAGGTGACGCTCATTGATTACAAATAAAGAAACATTTATGAATAACTACCTGAACCAATCTGAACTAAACGAAGATTTATATCCAATCGTAAAAGAAATTTGTGATCAAGTGAAATTTCGAGGGGACGACGCCTTAAAGGAATACAATCTAAAACTAGACAAAGTAGAAACATCACAATTATCAGTTTCTAAGGAAGACTTATTTACTGCTTATCAACGCATTGACTCATCTATACGGGAAGCTCTTGAACAAAGTCATGACAGAATTAAGGCATATCAAATGTCTATTAAACAAGAGCATCAGCAGGATAATTCAGAATGTTACGAATTATATCACCCGTTAGAGCGTGTCGGTGTCTATGTCCCAGGTGGTAAAGCTAGCTATCCCTCCACCGTGTTAATGACTGTAACACTTGCTAAAGTTGCTGGTGTTAAAAATATCGTCGTCGTTACTCCACCACAAATTGAAGGCATACCTGATATTGTACTTGCTGCCTGTTATATTGCTGGTGTTGATCAAGTTTACCAAGTTGGTGGCGCACAAAGTATTGCTGCACTTGCGTATGGTACTGAGACAATTCCTAAAGTGGATAAAATAGTTGGACCTGGAAATCAATATGTTGCCTATGCCAAAAAATATTTATATGGGCAAGTTGGCATTGATCAGATTGCTGGTCCAAGTGAAATTGCACTAATCATTGATCGATCGGCTGACATAAATGCCATTACTTATGATGTATTTGCTCAAGCAGAACATGATGAACTCGCTAGAACATTTGTCATCAGTGAAGATAAAGACTTATTACAACAATTAGAAAATAATATTCAAAAAACTCTAAGACAAATCAAACGGCAACCTATTGTTGAAGCCAGTTTAAAACACAATCACTTCTTAATTTCAGTAGAAAACTTTACTGAAGCTTGCGATTTGATAAATCAAATTGCACCGGAACATGCATCTATACAAACACAATGTCCACATGACTATATCAACCATGTGAAATATGTAGGTGCACTCTTCTTAGGATATTATTCTCCAGAAGTTATCGGAGATTATGTTGCTGGCCCAAGCCATGTACTACCTACAAATCAGACTGCTCGTTTTACCAATGGTCTATCTGTGAATGATTTCTTAACGAGACATTCTGTCATAGATTTATCACAACAAACATTTAAAAACATTGAACAATCCGCACGTAAATTAGCACATATTGAACACTTGTATAATCACGAACAATCCATAGAAATTCGAACAACAAAGGAGCCACACAATGATTAGAATTAATAAAAATGAAAGTCCACTTAAACCATTATCTAATGAACAACTTGCAACAATTATTCAACAGGCAGCATTTAACTTTTATCCTGATGATGAGTATGAGCGCTTCAAACGAGCTTATGCAGCTTTTCATAATATTTCTCCTGATCAAGTCATAGCAGGTAATGGTTCTGATGAGCTCATTCAAAAATTAATGTTAATCATGCCAGAAGGACCGGCATTGACATTAGATCCTGACTTTTTCATGTATCAAGCTTATGCTAATCAGGTAGCTCGACCTATTGAATTTGTACCAGCAAATTCAGATTTAACATTTGATTTAGAAATGATTTTAAAACGAATTGATGAAGTACAGCCTGCATTCTTTATTATGAGTAATCCACATAATCCATCTGGCTTACAATATAGTACGACATTTTTAATGGCTATTGCAGATAAGATGCAAACATTGGGTGGTTACTTTATCATTGATGAAGCTTACTTAGATTTTGGTGAATCTTATGATATTAAGATGCAACCTCATGTTATTCAAATGCGTACGCTCTCGAAAGCGTTTGGTATCGCTGGCTTAAGACTAGGTGTGCTCATCGGTACTAATGATACCATCAAACTCATCCAAAGCATTGAGCATCCGTATCCTTTGAATACAATTACGCTTCATATCGCGATTTATATGTTTGAAAATCAAACAATGACTCGCGCGTTTATAAAGCAACAACGACAGCTTGCCCGAAAATTAAAAGATATGTTTCATGAACTTGTTGCCGATGTCATGGTAGTCTTCCCTTCTGCTACAAATTTCGTATTAACCAAAGGAGAAGCTGCGCAAAGTTTAGGTGCTTATATTAAAGACAATGGATTCCTTCCAAGATTATACGATGAACCAGAAATGTCTGACTATGTACGATACTCTATTGCTACAGATGAACAATTAGATCAATTATTTATACTTATTAAAAATTGGAGGTCGCAATATGATACTAAATAAAACACGTAATACAGCAGAAACACAATTAAGCATTTCTCTGGCTGATGACCACCGTGAAAGTAATATTCATACAGGCGTTGGGTTTTTGGATCATATGTTGACACTCTTTACTTTTCACAGCCAATTATCCTTATCTATAGAAGCAAATGGAGATGTTCAAGTCGATGATCATCATGTGACAGAAGATATTGGTATTGTTCTTGGACAGTTACTGTTATCGATGGTAAAGGAACGTAAATATTTTCAACGTTACGGGGTTAGTTACATACCCATGGATGAAACACTTGCGCGCACAGTCGTAGATATTAGTGGACGACCTTATTTATCTTTTAATGCTCAATTCAGTAAAGAAAAAGTAGGTACATTTGATACTGAACTCGTTGAGGAATTTTTCAGAGCACTTGTTATCAACTCACGTCTAACAACGCATATTGACTTAATTCGCGGTGGAAACACACACCATGAAATAGAAAGTATATTTAAATCTTTTGCTCGTGCGCTTAAAGATGCATTAGTCTCAAATGACGCTAATATCACTCCTTCTTCTAAGGGTGTGATTGAATGATTGCAGTGATTGACTATGGTTTAGGAAATATTAAAAACATACAACGTGCGCTTAATCGTTTAGGTTTTAATGCAATTTTAACAGATCGTGTAGAGGATATTGAGGCAGCAGATACCCTTATATTACCTGGTGTAGGTCATTTTAAAGATGCTATGCAAGCGATTGAAAAACGGGGATTAAAGTCTATTTTACAAAATATATCACATAAACCAATCATCGGTATTTGTCTAGGTATGCAATTGCTTTATGAACACAGCGCAGAAGGTGATGTAGAAGGATTACAACTTTTCCCAGGAAATATCATACCTATTCAAACACCTTATCCGGTACCGCATTTAGGGTGGAATAATTTAATCAGCAATTATACAACATTAACGCAAGATGTATATTTTGTACATTCCTATCAAGCTGAAATGTCAGATCATGTTGTTGCTTATGCAGACTATGGCACGTTGATTCCTGCAATTGTTCAATATAAAAATTTTATAGGTATCCAATTCCATCCTGAAAAAAGTGGTGAAGATGGTTTAGCGATACTTAATCAAGCTCTGAAAGGTGGTTTCTTATAATGATCAATATTTGGCCAGCTATTGATTTAATTAATGCAACAAGTGTGAGACTGACTGAAGGAAAATATGATTCAGAAGAAAAAATGACGCGCAGTGCCGAAGATAGCGTCGTTTTTTATGACAAGTTCGACTGTGTAGATCGTATTCATATTGTAGATTTAATCGGTGCCAAGCAGCAAACATCTATTGAACAGGACTACATCAAACAATTAAGAAGCCTGACCAATAAACCTATGGAAGTTGGTGGCGGTATACGTAGTTATGAAACAATCAAAGCTTATTTTGCTGACGGTATAGACTATTGTATTATTGGGACAAAAGGCATTCAAGATACTGAATGGTTAGCCAAAATGTCTCATCAATATCCGTACAAACTCTATCTATCAGTAGATGCATATCAGCGCGAAATAAAAATAAACGGCTGGGAACAAGATGCACATCTAGACTTATTCGATTTGGTTCAGCAAATCGAATCGCTACCATTGGGAGGTATCATCTATACGGATATTTCTAAAGATGGTCGCATGGCTGGCCCAAACTTTGAAATAACAGCACAGCTTGTCAAAGCAACACAAAAACCTGTCATTGCTTCTGGTGGTATTCGTCATCAACAAGACTTAGAACAATTAGAAAAATTTGGTGTTCATGCAGCAATCGTTGGTAAAGCTGCACACAACCCTGCATTTTGGGAGGGATTATCATGATTAAAAAAAGAATTATCCCCTGCCTAGATGTGAAAGATGGCCGCGTTGTCAAAGGCATACAATTTAAAGGGCTACGTGACCTTGGAAATCCTGTGGATTATGCACTTTATTACAACGAGCAAGGTGCAGATGAATTAGTCTTTTTAGATATCTCTCGAACTGAAGCAGGCCATGGACTTATGTTAGATGTTATTGAAGAAACTGCTGAAAAACTATTCATTCCACTTACAGTAGGAGGCGGCATTTCCACAATTGATGACATTTCCCAGTTGCTAAATCATGGTGCTGACAAGGTATCTCTAAACTCTAGCGCATTAAAGCACCCTGCTTTTATCCAAGAAGCCAGTGAAAAATTTGGAAGCCAATGTATTTGTATCGCTATAGATAGTAACTTTGATACAGAGTTAAATGATTATTTTTGCTATACACATGGCGGAAAGAAACGTACAGATAAACGTGTCTATGACTGGGTTCAAGAAGTGGAGGCGCTTGGCGCTGGCGAATTATTAATAACGAGTATGACACACGATGGGATGAAACAAGGCTTTGATGTTAACCATTTACATGAGATTGAACAACTTGTGCACATCCCTATTATTGCTTCTGGTGGTGGCGGCAATCCAGAGCATTTTGTAGATTTATTCAAACAAACAAATGTCTCGGCAGGATTAGCTGCTAGCATACTGCATGACAAAGAAACCACAGTGAATGAAATTAAACAATCAATGGCTCAAGGAGGTATTCCAATAAGATGACACAACAACCTGATTTTAGTAAAGGTCTTATTCCTGCCATACTACAAGATGTTCAGACAAAACAAGTGCTTATGCTTGGTTATATGAATGAAGATGCATACAACAAAACGTTAGCTGAGGGGAAGGTTTGTTTTTATTCACGTTCTAAAGACCGCTTATGGACCAAAGGAGAAACTTCTGGTCACACCCAAGTCGTTCAAAATGTACACCTAGACTGTGATCAAGACACCTTATTGATAGATGTAATTCCCAATGGACCAACTTGTCATACTGGGAGCCAAAGTTGTTTCAATACAACGGTTCCTTTCTATGTACAACAGCTCGAAGACACTGTATCTTCAAGCGCTAACTCTAATAAAGAAAATTCATACACACAATATTTATTGAATGAAGGTTTAGAAAAAATCACGAAGAAGTTTGGTGAAGAAGCTTTTGAAGTCGTAATCGGTGCTATGAAATCTAATCAAGAAGAAGTAACAAATGAAACTGCTGATTTAATGTATCATCTTTTTGTACTTTTACATGCATTGAACATCAAATTTGAAGATATTGAGAAAACTTTGTCAAAACGTCATCAAGTTTCCAATAACTTTAAAGGAGAAAGATCAGATATAAAAAATTGGTAAATTCGATTTACTGATTGCTTCATGATTTTTCATAATCAGTTAATTTCACTAATATATACTCATATATCAAACTATAGGCTAAAACAGATCATAACTGTTTTAGCCTATAGTTTTGAATTTATTAATTTTTTATACAAATAACACCATCAAATCTTCATCATAATACCGTTTGCCATCATAAAGTGCCTTTGGTTCAGTGCCATATTTCTGAAATCCTAATTTTTCATATAATTTAATAGCACTTTGGTTTTCCGTAAGAACCGATAAACCTATAGTTTTAACCACACCTTGTTCAGTGACAATATCTATCATTTTTTGAATTAGTTGTTGAGTAAATCCTTGTTTTCTATATTGTGGATCACAATATACACCGACTAAATTACCTCTGTGCATCACTTTTTCTAATATTTCTCGATAAAAAGTTGCATAACCGATTAATTTTCCATCGTCAAATACACCCATTGTAAAATGTCTTTCATTCGACCCTATCCTCTCTTCAAAACGTTCAATTGGTAAATGAAGCTCACGTTGATAAGTTGAAGCAAAACCTGTAGGATCAGTTTGTAGAGACTGTAAGCGCAATGAGCGATATGCTTCTACATCGCTTTTCTTAAGACATCTAAACTCCATGCTCTACCTACTTTCACATTATATTATCACTTTACTATTAACTGACTCAACGTCGTAACATTAAAAATATATATTAGACTGGTCTGACAGTAATTTCATTTACATTTACATGTGAAGGTTGTTGTAATGCATAAACTACCGCTTCAGCAATATCTTTGGGTTCTAGCTTTTTACGTTCTCCCCAATCTGTCTGGCCACTTAAAGGCGTATCTACCATACCTGGCGATATGCTTGTCACTCGAACGCCAGTTTTAGCCAGCTCTTTTTCCAATCCTTGCGTAATCGTGTGCACTGCAGCTTTCGTTGCACTATATATTGTACTCATTTTCGTCACTTCAAAACCTGAGATAGAAGCAATGTTAATAATATGACCACTAGATTGAGCTAAAAATGTTGGTATAACTGCATTAATGCCATATAGTGTCCCTTTCACATTTGTATCAATCATTGATTCCCAAGCCTTTACATTACCGTCCGTTACAGCAGAAGACATCATTTGCCCCGCACTATTTACAAGTATATCCAAGCGACCGAATTGTTCTTTTGCATATGCTATTAAACGTTCAACTTCTTGTTGCTGTGTCACATCCACTATTAAATATTCAACCTGTGCATGATGTTCGTTTGAACGAATACGATTCACAACATCTTTCAGCTTTGTTTCATTACGACCAGTTAATAGTAATTGTATACCGTGATTTGATAGCACCTCTGCTATGCTAGCACCAATGCCACTACTAGCACCAGTGATGATTGCAACCTTGTTCTCTAATTTAACCATCGAATCTTCCTTTCATCAAACGTATTTTATATTTTATACCCTGTCCTCAATGATTGTACCATGTGCCCTCCCCCTTGAAACAATGAGTTAGCTCATAAGCATGTGTACTTGTCATATACACTAAATCATTATAAAGTGGGTATATCATACATAACTCACTTATCTTCAAATAAATTAGGAGGATGATCCATGAACTTCACTGAAAGAATAAAAGAACTAAGAAATAATATTGATAGTACAAGTTTCGACTTTCGTTTTGAACAATTGTTTAATGAAGAAGAGTGGCTTGGACTATCGCTTAACCAGCGCCAGCAATATGAACGTGAATTCAGAAAATATGTCACCCAAAGTAATGTATTGCGTATTTCATATGCTTCACAAGATCACATTCGCATGCGTATGTATAATTCTATTTATAACTATAATGAAATCAAACATAACTTTAAATCTTATGTTTAATCATGATGAGAAAAGCCTACGTTACTGGATGAACAGTAACATAGGCTTTTCCACTTTGTAAGGGCTCTAAATAAATCATGAAAGGTGATACTAGGGAGAATAATATTCATGAAGTTTTACACACAAGATACGATGAAGTATATGTGTATAAACTTCAATGCTACTAGATGAATACAGTGTATTAATTACTTACTAGTAGCTTTTTTTCTAATCCATAGTTGTATAATTTTTCTGCATCAATATAAGCTATATAATCAATACTTCTGTATCCATCTTTAATGTCATTAATAATGCCTTGATTCACACCAGTATGTGTGTATATATCATAACTGCTTTCATTTGAAAAAATGACTTCTTCAATTACTTTTCTCATTTAATAATCACTCCGTATTTTTTCTTTCGTTAGGCATTGTTATCTTCTACACCCTTATCATAATCGATAACGTTAAGAATTTAAAGTGTTTTGTGATTAATTTCACAAAATAATCACTTTTAGTCCTTTTTAATATATTTCACACATTTTTAAATTGACAAATTGTTTAATTTTAAAAATGATTGATTTTAAAAATACGCATCATAGGTTAACGATAAAATTCCATTTATAGTACCTATTTCGTTAATATTGCGCTTAATCACGAAGCGTTAGTTATACCATTAGATAAATTGCTGTCATATTTTAGCTAATCATTTAGATCAAACGCACTGAATTTAATTTTTCTACAAATGCATGTGTTTGATGAATAATCATATCTAAATGGTTTTTTTGTGTCCCTTTAGTTAATGCATTACCAATACCGATAGCATAGGCACCACTTTTGTACCACTGCTCCATATTTTCTAATGACATGCCGCCATAAGGTATCATATGTATATTGGGGAAGATTTCACGAATGTTTTTCAAAAAAGGTACACCTAATATATTTGCAGGATACAACTTAATCACTGGTACTTCATACTGTATCGCTTTAGTTACTTCATCTTTCGAACCACATCTTGGCATGTAAGGTATTTGGTATACATTACAAATATGCGCTATTTGAACGTCTAAATGCGACGTTGCTATATAGCGAGCACCATTTATAATCGCTACACGTGCGGTTACAACATTTTGAACTGAACCTGCACCAATGATAATTGATTTACCAAATTTTTGGGTTAACGCTTTTATGGCCAATTCTGCATAGGGCGTGTTAGATGTTATTTCAATATTTTTCATACCACCCTCAATCATTTTTTCACTTTTCAATATAGCATCATCACAAGTAGATCCCTTAACTACTCCTACCAAGTAGTTTCGGTGTAATTGTTCCAAAGTCAACAATTTATCCATTAGCGTCTGTCCTTTCCAATCCATTTTATTTCATTGTAATTTTTATCTAATTTTCGTCAATCGATGTCTACGTAACCCTTTCATAGTAAGATTCATTATATTTTGTTAACAATTTGAGCAATCATTAGTATCTATGTAGCATATTGGTGTTTTATTTACAAAATGGATGCCATAGATGAGATATATCAAAAATAAAATGTACGCACCTTTGATCACGTACTTCTCTCAAATAGCCAATATTTTTATTAATAAAATAACTATTTTAGTAATAAAATGACATAAAACATCTACTTTGTGATTATACTCACAAAGTTATACGAAATGCGCTAGTTTTTTTCTATTATGAATGCTAACTTTAATATTATAAAGAAAGCGCTTTATTATATCCTTGAGTTTTGCTTACAATAGTATTTTAAAAGTAAGGCAATGGTATATGATAAAGCACATATTTTAACTTGAGAGGAACAGATTAAATGATTGATTCTTTATCACATTACAAACCTAGGTTTAAAAAATTAATTTGCGTTGATTCTGACGGATGTGCCATCGATTCTATGACTATCAAGCATGAGCGGGCATTTGGTCCAGCTATTGTTGAAGAATGGGATTTAGAAAATATAGAGTCCAAACTATTAAAGCGCTGGAATGATATAAATTTATATGAAATCACTAGAGGTATTAATCGCTTTAAAGGATTAGAACGCATGTTAAGTGAACTTGTTGAACAAGGGATTCATATTGAGGGATACGAGCATATTAAGCAGTGGGTGCAAACAACAGATGCTTTCTCTAATCCAGCACTCGAAAAAGCTATATCAAACAATCCGCAACAAAATGGATTACAAAAAGCATTATCATGGTCCCACCGTGTTAATGCAATTATCAAAACCTTACCAAGTATTGGACCATTTAAAAACGTACAAACGTCTCTACAAAATGCTTCAACTTTTGCCGATATCGCAATTGTGTCATCAGCAAATTTAGCGGCAGTAGAATATGAGTGGGAAACATACAAATTAACAGACTATTTAAGTGGCATGTTTGCACAAGAAGCAGGTACAAAAGAGCACTGTTTAGCGCACTTAAAACAATATTACAACTTAGAAGACATCATCATGTTAGGAGATGCCAAAGGAGACTTAGAAGCAGCAGAATCTCATGGTATGTACTTTTATCCAATACTAGCAGGTCATGAAGATCAATCGTGGCTAGACTTTAACAATAAATATTTAAAATTGTTTAAAGATGGTCATTTCAACCAATACACACATGACACTTTAAAACAAATATTTTTTAATAATTTTGAAGGAGAGAACTAACACTATGGTTAAAGTAGATTTGACAGCATCACCCTATCATTTAAATGACAATCAAATAGCATGGGTAGAAGAAACACTTGGTACATTAACAAACGAAGAAAAAATTGGTCAATTATTTTTTAACTTATTTTCTTTAGAAGGTGGCAAAAAATTTTTTGACGCAGACTTAACTAATAAAGATATACTTGAACGTTATCACATTGGTGGCGCTCGATATGAAGGTGGAAACAAAGAAGAAGTTCAAAACTTACTCAATGATTTACAAAGGCATACGAAAGTTCCAGTGCTTGTAGCAGCAAACTGTGATTCAGGAGGAAATGGTGCATGTAAAGATGGTACATATATCGCAAGTGCTGCTCAATGTGAAGCTGCCCAAGATACAAAAGTTTCATATAATGCTGGTCTCGTTTCAGCACGTGAATCCTCAGCACTTGGTGTACACATTAATTTCGATCCCTGTGTAGACATACTTAAGAATTGGCGCAATACAATCGTTAATACACGTGCATATGGCACAGATGCTGAAACAGTTATTAAATATTCAAGTGCATTTATTGACGGCTTTAATGCTGAACGCGATATGATTACATGTATCAAACACTTCCCTGGAGACGGTACGGAAGAGCGTGACCAGCACTTGGTGCTTGGAGTAAATGAACTATCTACCGATGAATGGGACGACAGCTTCAGAAAAGTTTATCAACATCACATTGATCGCGGTGTACAGATGATAATGGCAGGACATATTGCACAACCTGCTTATTCAAAAAAATTAAATCCAAGTCTCGAAGATAAAGACATTTTACCTGCAACTCTTTCTTCTGAACTAATTACTGATTTACTAAAAGATGATATGAAATTTAATGGTTTAGTCGTTACTGATGCTAGCCATATGTTAGGTATGACTGCTTCTATGCGTCGCGAAGATTATGTTCCATTAGCCATTGCAGCTGGTTGTGATATGTTCTTGTTCTTCAATGATTTGGAAGAAGATTACCAATTTATGCTCAATGGTTATAAAAACGGGGTCATCACAGAAGAGAGATTAAATGATGCCGTAAGACGTATCTTAGGTTTAAAAGCACAACTCAATCTTCACATGAAACAAGAAGACGGTTCAATCATTCAACCTCAAGAAGCATTAGATATTATCGGTTGTACAGAACATTTAGAAATGCGCGCAGAAGCAGCTGATTTAGGCATAACACTTGTAAAAAACACTTTAAATCAATTACCTATCCGACCTGAAACACATAAAAATATTATGCTTTATGTGATCGAAGGCGAAAAAGATGGCATCTATAAATCAGCGAATAACGTCACAGATGATATTATAAAAGAACTCGAATCTCGTGGATTTAATGTGACATTAAATGATGGTTCAACACGTATTAAAGGTAAAACATTAGAATATCGTGAAAAAGTAGACGCTGCGTTAGTATTTGCAAATATTATCGGCTATGCTGCTGAAAATAACTATCGCATTAAATGGGGTACAGCCATGAGTAATGAAATACCGTGGTATGTACATGAAGTACCAACCGTGTTTATTTCTACCAATTTCACGACTCACTTGCATGATGCAACAATGGTTAAAGCTTATATAAACGCTTATCATTCCAACAGAGAAAATATTAAACAAACCATTGATAAGATCATAGGAGAAAGTGAATTTAAAGGTCAATATAATGACTTAGTATGGACAGAAAAATGGCAAGCAAAATTATAGAAAAGCGAGTTATAATATTATTCTTAGGATATAATACCTATGCTTAAATTAAGGACTAATCTCTCACATTAAAATGAGATTAGTCCTTTTTATATTGAAATGCTTTCGTATAGGTATGGATAGCTTTAGCTAGAGTATGTTTGTTCGAACTGTACACATTCACGTATTTTATTATCTACAGCGTCAACACAGTACTCTTTTGTCTCCTTTTATAACGATCATAAAGCTAAACAAACTAATTTATACTAAAACTTACTAAACATACAAAATACATTTTATTATATATAATGCCGCTAAATCATATTATTCAATTTGATACCCCCTTTTCTATAAAACCAAAATAACCCTAAAGCTTGTTATAGGCTTCAGGGTGAATATACTTATAATTGTATTTAGTTGTTTATGATTTATAGCCAAAGTTAGGTATGTTTTCCCAACGTTTCTTGAAATAATGTGCAACTGCTTTAGGGCGACGTTCACGCGTGAATATTCCTTTTTTGTTTCCTTGGACACGGATAATATCTGCAGATGTTTCAAAATCTGCAAAATTCCATGTATGTTCACCAATAAATTGTGGATATTGATCAATGACTTCATGATTTGCTTCATAATAACGAATTTGGTACTCTTCCGTAAATAATTCATCATTTAGTGAATGTAATCCTGCTACTGTGTCCGCACCATATTCTGTAAACATAATTGGCTTATGCGGTTGTTTTTCACTCCAACCATCTAACTCAGTTCTTAAAGCTTCTTTAGCAGCTTCCAAGTCGCCTGTTTGTGTATACCATCCGTAATATCTGTTCAGACACAATACATCTACTAAATCTTGAACTTGGCAATTATCCGGCTGTGACATTAAAATGGTTACGATTGTTACAGGTCTGTTTTGTGGATCGCAAGAACGTGCTAAGTTGACCAAGGGCTCAAAATATTCTTTTGCGCCTTCTTCAGTTGAAGCTGGTTCATTAGCTATTGACCACATTACTACACATGCATGGTTTTTATCTCTATCAATCAAATCTTTGATAACAGATTCGTGTGCTTTTTTCGTTCCAATTTCTTTAAATGTATCTCTTGTAGACACACCATATAATACAGTGCTAAAGTTTAAATGCACGCCGACAGCAGTTGTTTCATCTATGACAACAATACCTTGTTCATCTGCCAATCGCATCATTTCTTCAGAATAAGGATAGTGTGACGTTCTAAATGAGTTACCGCCAATCCATTTAATCAGATTGAAATCCATAACGTTTGTTACTTCATTTAATCCTCGGCCATTATAATAGGTATCTTCATGCTTACCAAATCCTTTAAAATAAAACGGTTGATCATTGATTAAAAATTGCCCCTGTTTTACTTCCACAGATCGTATACCAAAACGCTCAGCATAACTATCTACAGCTTGATTATTATCAACTAACGTTACTTCTAAATGATATAAGTAAGCATTCAAAGGTTGCCATAAATGCGGCTGTTCAACCTTGATAGAACCCTGTGCACCAGTCGTTTCTGCTACAACCTTTCCCGCTTCATCTATCAATTTAATTAAGATATCATCCACTGGTTCATTGATGGAAACATTATAATTTATTTCTGCCACATCATTTTTAACTTCTGGAACAATTTCAATATCTTTTATAAATGTTTGTGGTGTTGTATAAATTTTAACGGGTCTATGCAAACCAGCATAATTGAAAAAGTCAAAATTAGGTTTATTTCTTTTAATCAAATTACCATCTTTGTCTGTGGTTTCGCTATAATTACCAACAGGTAAAGTCGTTTCGTCTAATATATTATTTACACAAACCGTTAAACGATGTTTTCCTGTAGAGAATTTTTGATTTAATTCCACTTCAAATGGTAGAAATCCTCCTTGATGTGATGTGACTTCTTGACCATCGATATAAACAGTTGCTTTATGTGTAGCTGAACCAAATCTCAACACAATACGTTCATCTGATAGTACGTTAGGTATCGTAAACATTCTTTCATACCAAACGTTTCCTACATGATTACGTATGTTTGCAGTCACGCCTTGATCATTATATGAACCAGGTACTGCCATAACTAAATCAGTGTCCAAAGGTTTCGTTACATCTATTTGATCATAGTTCTCTTCTAATTTAAACTGCCAAACACCATTTAAGTCTATGATACTTCTCTGTTCATTTGTTACTGGATATAGCATATAAATGCTCCTCTCATAAAATTAAATACAAAATAGTTATAATTCCTCTCTAAGTGCTAGTTCTTTAACAATTTGTTTATGTTTCTGATCTGTTAATGGGTATGCAATGAAGAAAAGTATCACTGCAACTAAACAAATGACTGCGGGCACCACAAAGAATAATATTTTTAAACCGAATATTGTATCAGGCGTTTGTGCCGCATTTGGTACATAACCAATAATTGTTAATGCCATACCTGGTATAAAACCTGCTAAGCCTTGTGAAATTTTTCTAGTAAAACTATAACTTGCATAAATAATACCTTCAGATCTAAGTCCTGATTGCCATTGTCCGTATTCTACAACATCAGCTATAAACGCCCATGTCACCGTATTTGGAATAACTAAGAATAATTGTGCAATCGTGTTAAATATTAAGAAAAGTACAATTTGCTCTGAAAATAACGAAAAGTTCACAATTTGGAAAATAATAAAACCACTTACGCCTATGACTGCTGTCATTTTTTTACCTACTTTTTTACTTAAGAAAGTAGTTAGGAATAATGCTGGTATTAAAACAATAAAATTCAATGTACTTACAATTCCTATTAAATTATCAAAACCAAGTACATTTTTGTAATAATATAGTTGCGCACCTTGTTGTAAAAATAAAGCAGTAATCGTTAACAATGTATAAATTGCTAGAATTATAAATGGTCTATTTTTCAGTAAATTAAAAAACGCTTTACGCCCTAAACCTTTTACTTGCGGACGTTCAATTGTATGACGCTCTTTAACCCCCTTATAACACAACATATGTAGTGTCACACCTGCAATTGCAAGTATTCCTACTGCAATCGGATAACCAATCGCATGATTCGGAAATAAACTTACTAACGGAATAATAACAATGCCTGAAATAAACATGGCACCTTGTGACCCTAAATTACGAAACACTGATAATTGTGTTCGATCATCCGCATTAATCGTCATTGAGGCAGACAATGAACCATAAGGTATATTCACGACAGAATAAGCAGCATTGAATAGTAAATATGTTCCAAATGCCCATATAATTTTACCTGTTTCACTGATATCAGGAGAAATAAAAGTTAAAACAGTCAATATTGCTAAAGGAACGCTCCCATATAAAATAAATGGTCTAAATTTTCCCCGTTTTGAAAAATTCTTCTGATTATCGACAAGAGTTCCTACACCCGTGTCTACAAATGCATCGAAAAATTTAGCAACTAAAAATACGAGACCACCAACGGCAGACGGAATTCCCAAAATATCTGTATAAAAAAGCAGTAAATAAATTTGCCCCATATCAAACATTAATCCGTTTCCTAAATCCCCAAATCCATAAGCTAGTTTTTCTTTGAATTTTAATTTCGGTGATTCAATTTCGTTAAATTTTTTCAATTTCTTATTTGCCGGTTTTAATCTGGCTGTAACCATAAGGATTACCTCTTTCCACTATCGAAACAACATTTGTGCACCTCATCTTTGCAGTTTCATAGTCTGTTTTATTGAATGTGGCCATCAATCATAACTTCCCCCATAGAATTGAAAGCGTTTTCTTACGTACATAAAAAATTTTTAACCCTCTAGAATAGATACGCTTATTATTTTCACGTGCATACACCCTTAACACTTTTTGATAGAGCTCTTACTTTTATTATATTTTTATAATGACAACAGTCAATAAAAAATAACAACGTTGTTAAAATTGTGTCTTACTTATCCATCTATGCTATTTTTTTCAACTATTGCTAAAGTCTGTAATAACGCCAATCCAAATTGATACTATACTTTATTACATACAATTGCGCGGAAAATATTAAATTAGCTCTAAGTTTAATGTGAATTGGTGCTATTTTAATTATTTTCAGAGATAATTATGATTTTTTTGATATTTTCCTAATTTTTTTTACAATTTTTTTATTGAATATTTAATTTTCTGATTTTTCATTATATCTACTAATAAAATTCTTTATGTTCCGTCCGATATTTCAATGGTGTCTTGCCATATTGCTTTTTAAAACATTGTGCGAAATAACTTTGTTCCTTAAAACCAACATATTTTGCCACTTCGGCAACAGTCATTTTTGTCCGCGCTATTAAGTCACGCCCTTTTTTTATTCTTAGTGCTGTAATAAATTGTGATAAAGATTGATGACATTCCTGATTAAAAATTCTTGATAGATAACTAGGTGCCAAATTCACATAATTCGCTAATTCTTCTAAAGTTAAATTACTATCTAAGTTTCTTTCAATATATTGAATCACTTTACTTACTTTAGGGCTAAAGGCATTCGCTTTAATTTTCATAGCCCTTTCTGCATATTCCTTTACAATTGCATACGTTAATTCTTCCAATACTTCTACATCCAATGTCCGATCAATCATTGCAGCATATCGAGCGGATATTTCATCGATATGTATAAGACTTACACCCGCTTTTTCACCAGCTTTACGGCATAAAGTATTGATCAAATATGCTTTATATTGTTCATTTGATAGATCATCCTTCACTCGTCGTAAACCAGTCACAGACAAACTCATCTTTTTTAAAATCGTTAATGCTTCTTCGACATTTCCGTTTTCTACTGCAGTCAACAATTGATTTTCTAAATTATATCTATATTCTATTTCTTGTAATGTGTAATCACTTTGAAGCTTAGAATCAGCTAAAAATGTTTCATTTGCATGAAAACTGAAGTCAATTTCTACCGTTTCATAGACAATATTTCTTTTCTTCAAAAAACGAATTGCTAAACGACACATTTTTTGTGCTTTAACATGATGACATATTGGTATTTTAAGTAGATATTGTTTCAGTGTAGGCAGCTTAGAAATTTTAATATTTAAATTTAGTAACATTTCATTACATTGGCGCTCATTGGGTCGTTTATCCATATAAGGCCCAATAATATATATTTTTCTATATTTTTTAAATTTAAAAATCAAAAAGCTAACATTAAAACTATTTTTATAGTGATAAATTTTATTACTTTGCATATGCACAATAAAATGTTTCAACTCATTTCTATATTGTTTTTTGGTAGTATTCATAAAAGGTGTCTTAATATGGTTACTAATCTCCTTTATGTTGTCCATATCATAACCTTCTAACTGAATACCCAGCAATTGTATAGCATGCATTTGCAATATTTCTAGCGTTTCATTTTTCATAAAAAACACCCCATTCCTTATATTTTTATTATATCTAAATATTAAGGAATAGAGTATCAAATGAATAAAAAATATTTAATTTATTTTTAGTATTTTATATATTTAGTCATGTAAGGCTATTGATCACTCTGTGTCTATTGTTTCTTACCCAATTTTAATTTAAACGGCGCATAGAATAAGACAAAGATAAGCACCAAACCTAAATAACCGATTAATGGATAGAAGATTGCTACCAGATCTGTAAATCCGACAAAACTTAAGCAAAGTCCTACAAGGATTGTAATAGTATAAAATATCTTAAAACGTATAGAATCTACAACAGTGAAACGTGTTGCAAATGCATAAAACATACCTAGTCCTGTATTGAAAATCATACCAAATATCACGATTGCCATAATGATACCTAGAATTGGTGATATATGGTTCACAATACCTAACATAGGCATTTCCATATTACCGACAATATTGATTTGTGTAAAAATTGCTAAATGACTTAAGACAATCATAGCACCCAATATCAGGCCACCTACTAAGCCTCCAATTGCTGCTACTTTTGAATTTTTTTCTGCTCCACCCATTACAATAGCCATTGAAGCACCTACTGCTGTATTAAATGAAGCATAATTAATACCTGCAACAAACCAATTAGGTAATGTCGAAGGTTTCGCATCTGAAATTGTATTTAATTCAGAAAATGGTACATTTGTAGTTAAGAAACTATAAATCGAAATAATTAATATAAAAATAATTAAAAACGGCGTAATATTGCCAATAACTTTAACTACACCTTCTACCTTTAACATTCCTGCAAGGATGATTAATACAGTCATTAATAATGTACCAACGAGCGATGGTACCCCAAATTGTTGATTTAAGTTTGACCCAGCACCTGCAATCATCACTACACCGACACCAAACAAAGTAAAGATAATGACTAAATCAATAATCCATCCCAATAATTTTCCAAATAATGATTTTCCAGTAATATTATGTATAACGACTTTATGTGAATCTGTATCAAACTTACTCCCTAACCAAACAAGCATCATCCCAACATAAGCAAACAACGCTGTGGTAATGATAGCACCCAAAGTGCCCAAAATACCAAAACTAGTAAAATATTGCAGCACTTCTTGTCCAGAAGCAAATCCAGCACCAACGATGACACCGATAAAAGCACTAGCAATCAGTAATATTCTTTTCATCATGTTACCCCCTTATTGAGTCTACTATATACAACTTAAATAAAATTTCAATTATAATAACTATGATTATTGTATATTTGGCATCTAAACTACTTAAAATTTCTACGATTACTCAATTTTATCATTTTATCCATAATTTATGTTGAAATACTTAAAAGACTAAGCAATTCATGCAAAATAGCATTTGGAACATAAACCCTAGAAAAATAACATGAAGATGATTTAATTCAGTCCATCTGTGTGATTCATTGTTACTCATCAATACTACGACTTATTTATGTCTAAATTCACATTAAAATATTTTTAAAAATAAGGACCTATATTAACCCAAGTAGTAAATCAATGACCTAACTATAATTAAAACAATATTGAAAAAGGCAATTTCTATATGATTTCAATAGAAATTGCCTTTTTTCACTTGTTCAAGAACTTTATGTTCCAGACTCTATTTCGTAACACACACCCATTTATATGTGTTTTTATGTGATTTTATTATACAAAGATACTTAATATAAAAATAAAAACTAGTCCTGAAACAGAAATAACCGTTTCAAGTAATGACCAAGTTAGAAACGTTTCTTTAACAGTTAAACCAAAATATTCTTTAAACATCCAAAAGCCTGCGTCATTCACATGAGATAAGATAACACTACCTGCGCCAATTGCTAATACTACTAATGCAACATTCACGTCCGATGATTGTAGTAATGGCAATACAATGCCTGTTGATGAAATTGCGGCTACTGTAGATGAGCCTAAAGCAATTCTTAAAACGGCTGCAACTACCCATGCTAGTAATATAGGAGACATTTCAGTACCTTCAAACATTTTAGCTATTGTGTCACCAACACCACCATCTATCAGTACCTGTTTGAAAGTACCACCGCCGCCTATAATTAAAATCATCATTCCAATAGGATAGATTGCGTTTGATACAGAATCCATGATTTCAGCATTTTTTCTACCTTGTCTGACACCCATTGTTATAATTGCAAACAAAACGGCAATTAACATCGCTGTACCAGCAGTACCTATAAAGTAAATGAAGGATTCAAAGCCATTTGTCGCTTCTTCATTACCCGTCACTAACTGAACAATTGTAGAAAGTAACATAAGAATAACTGGTGAAATTGCAGTTAGTAAACTGATACCAAATCCAGGCATTTCAGACTCTGAAAATTCTTTTTGCGCACCTAAAGCTGAGATATCACCTTCGCGTTGATAAGCAGTTGGCGTAATTTTTTGTGCCACTTTATTAAATAATGGCCCTGCAATAATGGTAACAGGTATTGCTATAATTATACCGTAAAGTAACACATGACCTAAATTAGCTTGTAGTTCTTTAGCAATTACAACTGGTCCCGGATGTGGTGGTAAGAATCCATGTGTCACAGATAGTGCTACAACCATAGGAAGTCCAAGTTTTAATTGTGATACATTCGCGCGTTTTGCAATTGTAAATACTAATGGTATTAATAGTACTAATCCTACTTCAAAGAATAACGCTATACCTACAATAAAGGCTGCAATCAACATTGCCCATTGTACGTGTTTGTGTCCAAACTTTTTAATCAATGTATCGGCAATACGTGTAGCACCACCACCATCAGCCAATAGTTTACCTAAAATCGCACCTAAACCAAAAATTAGAGCAATATGTCCTAAAGTACTTCCCATACCATTTTCAATGGTTTCTATAATTTTATCTAACGGCATTCCGAGTAAAATAGCAGTGATAATAGATGTAATAATTAATGATATAAATGTATTTAACTTCAAGAAAATGATTAATGATAATAATACAACGATACCTATAACCACTGTAATTAATGGCCAAATTGTTTCAAACATAATTGTTCTCCCCTTTAACACTTAACATAATCGTTCATAATATCAAAAGGGCTTGCCCTCTCAATGATAACGCTTACTTAAATGTTTAAAATTTTAAATTTTTTAAACTGAATGAAATGATAGCCTTAAATGGAATTTACATATTTTTATTTATAGCTTATCATTCACTCAGTTTGTACCAATAAATCGTATCTACGCTTTATCTTCAACCACATGTTCACGCTGAAACGTAGCGATTTCAGCATAGCGTTCTTCTAATGAGCGACTTAAATTGATGAAAATTGAAATGAGTTTTTGATAAACATTCACATTATCTTGATTTGGACGATGCTGATTTGTTGTACCCACCATTTCTTCAATAATAGAAAAATCTTCAATTTCACCAAGTGCCTTCATGCCAAGTACACAAGCGCCTAAACATGAGCTTTCATAACTCTCTGGGACGATTAAATTCGTATCAAAGATATCTGCCATCATTTGACGCCACACTTCACTTTTAGCAAACCCTCCCGTTGCTTTTATCGTGGACGGTGTTTCATTCATTACTTCGACTAATGCTAAATAAACTGTATAAAGGTTATAAAGAACGCCTTCTAACGCTGCTCGAATCATATGTTCTTTCTTGTGAGCTAGCGTTAAGCCAAAGAATGAACCTCGTGCATCTGCATTCCACAATGGTGCACGTTCACCTGCTAAATATGGATGGAATATCAACCCATCTGCGCCCGGTTTCACACGATTAGCAATTTTAGTCAGTACATCATAAGGGTCGACGCCTAAACGTTTTGCTGTTTCCACTTCACTCGCCAATAATTCGTCACGTAGCCATCGTAATACCACGCCTCCATTATTCACTGGTCCTCCAATGACATAATGATCTTCCGTCAAAACATAACAGAAAATTCTACCTTTATAATCTGTTCGTGGTTTATCTATTACTGTTCTTATGGCGCCAGAAGTTCCAATGGTTACAGCAACTTCACCTTTTTTAAACGCATTTACGCCTAAATTTGACAATACGCCATCACTAGCACCTACAACAATTGGCGTATTTTCGTCAATACCCATTAATGTTGCGTAACGACGTTTCATTCCTTTTAATATATGTGTTGTCGGTACAATTTCAGGCAATTGAGATTTACGAATGCCTAACAACGCTAATGCTTCTTGATCCCAATCTAAATTCTCTAAGTTAAACATGCCAGTAGATGAAGCCATCGATTGATCAATCACATAGGTTTCAAATAACTGATAAAAAATATATGTCTTAATGTCTGCAAACATCGCTGTTTGATTATATATTTCTTGTTGTTCGTGTTTCATCCAAAATATTTTAGATAGAGGTGACATTGGATGGATAGGCGTACCTGTTCTACTGTATATCGCGTCACCGTCATATTTGTCTTTAATCATTTCTGCATATTTTGTCGCACGATTATCTGCCCAAGTCAAATTCTCAGTTAATCGTTGATGACTTGCATTCATTGCAATCAAACTATGCATTTGAGCACTAAATGAAATTAATTTCAAATCATTTTTATGAACATTGGCTTCCCTCATAACATATTTAATCGTCATCAATACTGCATCAAATAACTCATCAGGATTTTCTTCTGACACCTCCACATTTGGTGTATGCAAAGGATAGCCAATATTATGTTTCATAATAAACTGCCCTTTTTCATCATAAAGCACTGCTTTTGTACTTGTCGTACCTATATCAACACCTATCATGTATTTCATAGTTTTTCCTCCTATTGTACCTCTTGTTTCACAATTACTCTTTCATCCAAAAACTATCTATATCTTCGCCAACATCATCAAAATTCAAATGAAATGCTTCTCTTAGTTTTGTTGCACTTTGCTTTGCAACCGCATCGATAAACACTTCATGATTATGATGAATTCGTTCAAAATCAACCGGATTTTCAGTCATACGTTTGCGCATGGATAACAAGATAAGCGCTTCCATCACTGGCTTCAAATTGTTCCAAAATGTTTTTAGATACTGATGTTTAGAAGCTAATATCGTCACTTCATGAAATTTCATATCGTGTTCTGTAAATGCCTCTGCGTCTTCAAATTTCACAGCAACTCTCATCATTTCTAGTTGTTTCCGCATTTCTTTAACAATTTGCTCATGATTATCTTTTTTTATCTTATTAAAAGCAAATGATTCTAGCATAATTCTTAAATCATACAGTTCTTTTTTTTCATTATCATTAAAAGGTAAAACGTAGGCACCCATTCGTTCTAAATGAATTAACTGATCTTGCTTTAATAATTTAAATGCATCTCTTACTGGAGAACGACTCACATTAAATTCATTGGCAATTTGGTTTTCAGTTAACAATGTGTCTGGTGTAATCATGCCATCAACAATTCTTAAACGTATTTCCGAAGCAATCATTTCACCTTTAGAAACACCTTCAAGCCATTGTTCTGGATAAATATATTCCAAACGACTTCACCTCTCCACTCAATCGATATACTTGTATACAAGTATAGTAATATACATTCCGTATAATTGCAAGCGCTTGCAATTATACGGAGCGTCTCCAAATTCCATAAAAAATCGGCATATCAAGTTTTCACTCGACATACCGATTTTTTTCATTTTAATGACTTCCTGTTTTTAACGTTGTTACACAATGATGTGTTTGGTAACAATGCGGGCATTGTAATTTTCTAGTTTTAGGTGTATGTGCAGCAAACATCCACGTCGACAATTTAGGTTTAAATATTTGTTGACAATTCGGACATAAATAACTCACACGTTGATATATCGCTTTTGTCATAATGCCAGCATAAATTACTAGAATAGGTAATATTGATAAAAAAGGCATCCATTTTTTTAATAATACGCTAGCGATGATAGATGTATATTGTATTATGATCGCAGGACTCAGCTTATATAGCAGTGGCATGTATAACGTCATGCCACGCTGATTTTGAATGACATATTTATGTGTGTTAATCAATTTTTCAATAGGTGCTTGCGCATCTTCACTGATACTGCTTTCCAGTTGTTTCATTTGATAAGCAGTAAGTTTCAATTTTTCAATTTCTTCATTAATTTCAGTTTTCTTTTGATGTAACATAACTTTTACTGCTTGTAACTTTTTGTCGTCTGTTAGTAATATTTTTATGTCTTTCAATGAAAAACCTATCGATTTCAATATTAAGATAATTTCTAAATTTACTTTGCTTTGTTCGTCAAATAATCGTCTACCATTACTTGATGATGGCATCGATTGTAAGAGTCCTTTTTTATCATAATACTGAATCGTTCTTACTGTTACATTGCAATGCTTTGCTAGTTCTCCTGTTTGATATAGTGTCATAAAATAACCTCCTTGACGTTAATCATACATGGTGACCTAACGTAACGAGCAAGTGTAACATTCGTTTTTAGTGCATAATATTTGTTTAAGACTCTAATTCTCAAAAATTTCGGAATGAATATTTTGCATTTTACTTTCAACAGTTGTAATTTCATTGGCACATTGTTTTAAAATTTCTCTATAATCCTCTGTATTTTTATTATTTTTGTAACGTATTTTATGTTCTAAACTCGCCCACATATCCATACCTATTGTTCTAATTTGAATTTCTACTGGTACTTTTTCTACAGAATTCGCTAAAAACACCGGTATTGACACTACAATATGCAAACTTCTATAACCGTTATCTTTTGGATTCATAATATAATCTTTTCGTTTTAATAACTGAACATCCGCCTGTTTTAACAATAATTCTTCAATAACATAAATATCATCTATATAATTACAAACAACTCTTATACCTGCAATATCATAAATATATGCTTTCGCTGACGCTGTGTTGATTTGATATCCTTTTCGATCTAACTTTTTAATCAGACTTCTCATTTCCTTAACACGACGTTCCATGTGATGGATCGGATTATGTTTATACAATTGTTGAAAATGATCGTCTAAAATATCAAGTTTAGTGCTAATTTCTTTTAGTGCGGATGAATATAATTGCTCTAAAGCAACAAAATCAATGACCATTTCAAATGCTTCTTCATAATTATTTATATATGATAAACTCTCTTTAAATTCTTCTTTCAAATCATCCATATTCAACGTTGGTTTACGTTCAATGTACATAAATCGTACCTCCAATAATTCATCTCTTTCCAAACATTATAGCTAAATTTAAAGACTACTTGAAACAATACAGTGAATATTTATCAATGAATGGTTCGAGTCAGAGATTACTTGATATGTGAAAGGGCATTTTTCAGTTTCGGCTGTTTGAGCTCATAAAAATCCATAGCAGCCTATTGTTTGTTCTAAAGCCAACCACTTCAATTGACATGTTTTGTTTTTTTTTACTTATACATACAAAAGTCTCTATTCTACTAAATAAAATACATTTTCAGCTTCGCCTTCACGTTTTTTCACACTATTCGTTCATTTTATGTTCAATAATTTGAGTCCTTCTATTATCTGCAATGTTACGTGCTCGCTTCATAGCATCTGCCTTTTTATCGAAGCTATCCGTAGCTTGTTTCGCACCATCAGACTTTATTTTCCACTCACTATTCTCATAATAGACATGAACATCTTTATGATTTAATTGTGGATTTACAGATTGATTACGTTCATGCACAGTGATTTTTTTATTTTTCAACGCTTTCAATTCATCTTCAGTCGCATTTTTGTACCAATCTTCAGCTTGTTTCGTAGCGATTGGAATCGCATTGTCCTCTTGATATCCATCTTTTAGCATTGCATTTCCAATGTCTATCGCTTTTTTTCTTTCCAAGTTTTCCATATTTTTCCAACTTTGTGGATAATCTTCCATCGTCCAAGGCATGTGATAAAACCTCCATATTCAAACTTATATTAATTCTCTTTTACCTCTTTTTTCCTTTAACAAACTAAATAAATGCATTAAAAATGATATAAATATTTAAGACAACTATGATTTGTTCATTAATTGAAAGGGAATGATGAGTAAGAATCAGTGTTAAATAAAAGGAGGTTTAACTAACATGAATCTATCCATTGGCTTAATCCCTTCTCCTGACATGCCTCATAAATTAATCAACAAAATTTATTCAGAGCTCCCAAAAGATTTCACAAAACATGTAGATAATGGCGTGGAATGGCAATTTGAAATACACGTTGCATCTATGATTGGGACTGCGGAACATATGGATAAAGTTTTGGATATTGCATCCAATATGAAACAACAAAAAAATTGGGATTATACAATTTGTATTACGGATTTACCTAATTTTTCTAAAAATAAAAGTGCATTATGTGATATTGATTTCGATACTAAAACAGCACTTTTATCATTACCAGCGTTGGGAAACTTTAAGTTAAAAGAGAAATTAAGACAGTGCTTAATATTTATTATTGAATATTTACATTCTTCTGGTAGAAACAAAAACACTTTAAACTTTAAGCATTTTAAATTGACTCAATTTAAAGAAGTCATACCTAAGGATAATAATGAAAATTATAGATCCCGTATCATTGCCAAATCTACATTTTTAGGTTGGCTTCATTTGATTTGTGGCATGACTTTTGCCAATGAACCTTGGTCTGCCATTTTTGATTTTAAAAAAATCATATCTGTTTCATTTGCCACAGGAACTTATATAGCAATATTTTCTACACCTTGGGATATCAGTCTTGATTATAGTTATTGGCGGTATATTTTACTGATGTTACTATCTGTATTAGGCATGGTTGGTTGGCTAATTTATTCTTATAAATTATGGGAAAGACCTAGCGCTAATACACAAAAACTTTATCGCTTTATTTATAACATCACGACCTTCACAACCTTATTGACCATCACCTTTTTAAATTTTATAGTACTATATATCTTGTTATCTCTAAGTACAATATTATTTGTACCTCCCGAGTTGTTTTCAAATTGGACATCATTAAACAGTGAGCATCCAACTATTTTAAATTATATTAACTTAATTTGGTTTATTACGTCATTAGGTATACTCGCTGGCGCTATGGGATCGACTGTTGAAAATGCTGAAAAAATTAAACGTGTGACGTATTCTTTTAGACAATACTATAGATCTAAATCACTGGAACAAGAAGATGAAGATAGCTCTAGCGCATATGCAAAAGCTGATTACTACAAGGGCGAAAAACAATCACATCATGAGGAGGGATTAAATGAACACAACAACGGCTAAAATAGGTATTATTGCTGCACCGGGCGTCACTGAAAAAGTAGCGCGTAATCTTGAAATTGATTTGCCCCACATCCTTAGTGAGCAATATGAGCATTCAGTTAAATGGGAAATCGATACAATTATTGATCCTTTGACTGGTTCAGCAGAAAGCGTCCAACAAATTTTCAGTAAAATTGCTGATTATCAAGAGCATAATCAATGGCATTTTACAATTGGACTCACTGACCTACCGATGATTGAACAACAAAAAGTAGTTGCCATTGATATCAATAGACAAAATGGTGCTAGTTTAATTTCTATCCCTGCTTATGGATGGCGTCCAATCAAAAAAAGAATTCAAAACTCTATATTGGCTATTCTAAAGGCAATAGATGAATTTAAGCATTCTGAAAAAATTAACAATAATCATGACGCTATGTCATTGATGAATGCGCAGTTTCCTTTATCAAATTTACAATCACGAACTGTTTACTTTGAAAATACTACCTCTCAACATACGCAATATTACGTATCGTCCAAGTCTAAAGGTATTTTTCGTCTTGTTAGTGGTATGACATTTGCAAACAACCCATTTAACATGTTAAAAAGCTTAAGTAATGTTGTGGCAATCGCCTTCACTACAGGTGCCTTTGGAATCATTTTTACGACAATGTGGAATTTAAGCTTTGTATATTCTGAATGGCGCTTGTTATTAATGATGCTTGTAGCAATTTTCGGTATGATGATTTGGATGATCATTGCACATAATTTATGGGAATCAAAAAAAGAGAGCACGAATAAGCAAATCACTACCTTATACAACTTAACTACAACGATGACTTTAACTGTTTCAGTTATTATTTATTACTTTATTTTGTTCTCACTCTTTTTGATTGCAAGTTTAATTGTGCTCCCCTCAGATTATTTAGGTCAAGCATTACAATTAAAAACATCTGCAGGTTTAACAACTTACATAAACTTAGCTTGGTTTGCTGCATCAATTTCGACTGTAGCTGGTGCAATAGGTGTTGGTCTAAATAATGAAGCACTCATACTTGAAAGTACTTACGGATATAGACAAAAACAGCGATACAAGCAATTGCATAAAGAACAACAACAACAAGAACAACAACAAAGAAAAGCACAAGAAGATATAAAGGAAAAAAGACAAGAAGAAGAAGAAAAAGCTAGAAAACAACAAGATTCCAACTAGATATCGGAAAGTAGCAATGCTTATTAGAGCATTGTTATTTTTCCATATTTGTAAAGACTTCACAAAACACTTCATTAAATTTTAAATATAAAACAAGCCAATGTCAGCGGATATTAACTACCGTAACATTGGCTTGTTTTGCATTATTCATGAGGTAATTTATTTGCTTGTCTTGCATTTTGACAATTATGTTGAATACTCATTAAAGAAGTTCTAATGTGCATGTATTGTGGTAAAGTTGCCATTTCTTGAACATTGATATTAGAACCGATTTCAAAATGTTTAGCAATGTTTTCAAATACTAACAAATACTCTCCCATGGTTTCATCATTAATATGGTAACGTTTTTCATTACTTAATGCCCTCGTCAGCATAAAGCTGATTTCTTCTAGTGCATATATACTAGGATAATAGTATTGTATAACCCTTTTATTACTAAATACTTCACCATTCGCACTATTATATATTTGTTTCATATTATTTAGTTGAACACTTAAATGCAACATTTCTTTTTTATCTCGCTCTCTCGATGAGTATTTGTTGCTTGAAAATAAATAATGGAATAACACTGCTTCATTACGAGCTACTGTAGCAAGCGTGCCTGGTAACATTGAAGAAGCAGTCTTTCTACCTATGATCAGTAGCGAAACAACAGCAATAATAATACCAACAATCACATCAATAATTCGTGGAAGTGCTATTAAAATCGAGAGATGGTTCGATGCTAAACCATTTAATAATATAACTTGAATTGTGATAAATATAACTGCAAATGAATAATTTGCTCCAACGAATATTTCTGTTATACCTGCTGCAACCGCAAGGAGTAATATAGCGATAGGTACAGGTGGTGTAGACAATAGTATTAATGACAGTACAAGTACACCTATAATCGTACCGATACCTCTTGATCCAGCACGTTCAAAACTGTGTAATGTAGTTGAACCTAATAATACTGTATGCGTACTAAGTGGAATCCAATATGCTTTGTCAAAATCAAACATCAATGCGATAAAAATCGCAATTGCCATAATAACGATATAGCGTATAGTATTTCTAAAGACAAATGAATCTATTGTCAAATTCGTAACTAATCGATGACCATAAATAGGTACACGTATATCCACTTCGTGTTCCAGTTGTGCATCATTTGCATTCATTATGGCATCAACTTTGAATATATTATCTACAAGTTTTTGATAAGCTTCATCAATATCAACTTGGCGAGTCCATGTTTTATTTGTCTTACCTTGCGTATATACTAAATTGATTACGTAGTCTACCATCAATTTAATATCTTGAGGTAAAGGCCGTACATTTTTTTCATTTAATTCCAGTAATTCTGAATGTATACCTTGTGCAATATTATGTAGCAATATTAAACGTTGGAATTGTGGTGACTTTTGAGATTTGGCAGAACTTGCAGTGATGAGTTGGTTATCAGTATTTCTAAAAGCAGTCACAGCAAATCGGGATGCTTTTGAAAATGCTTTTGAATCATCAAAATTATAAACTAATTGTTTTATAATATTATAATCATTTTTAATTGATTTAACTTCAGCTGATTCTTTTGAAAGTAAAATCACCACGATTACTACAAATGTTGCTAATAAACCTCCGATAAATACTGAAACACCTCTTATTAATGCTTCATCTGGAGCAACTGGTAAATTAATTGGCAAACTAAATGCCACAATAAAAAAAGTTGATGATGGTCCAGGAATGTTTAATGAACTAAATACATAATATGGTATTACTGCTACAATCAATAATAAAATACCAAATATGATGGGTTGATTGACGGTCAACGTGCCTAACATCATCGATAATGCAAATACTATTGAAGTAAAAAATACTGTACGAAGTTTAGACTTTGCCGTACCGCCAAACACATAAATATGTGCTAACGTACCTGTTGAAATTAATAGACCGATTGAAAAATAATCGACTAAATAACCAATCATTAATGGCAAAAACATTAGTATCGCTTGTCTAATACCTTTAGCAACATCGATTTTCATAGCATTAAATTTTGTGAGTGACTTTAAATATTTAATCAATGGCGATTCACCTCTCCTTTTTATTTTATTTTATTTTAACAATGATATTTCATCTGATTTGATGGAAAACATAAAAAAGACGGGTTAGAAATCTAAAATTTATATTTCGATCTCATAGTCCCGTCCCCGTTAAGGTCATTTTGTTTTGTGAAAAACTTGTTATACATAGCTTTAAATATAAATACTTTGCTTTTATACAATATTAAAGATATTTAATTTATCCTTCAGCTCACTTTATCAAATACATAAATCTACAACTGGGGAAGTACATTGTAAAATAGTTCATTTCACAAATTTTGGTTGAGAAATCAGATACATTTTAATTAACGATTACTAAACTATTTTAACACTTTTATTGGTTTCTGCTAGGGCATTTCCTACAAATCGTTATAATGAATATGTTTAATCATTACTATATTCTACTTTAACGAGTAATTTTATTCTGATTGTTTGATGTCTTCGTGCACTGTTGAATAATCAATATCAGATTCTAAAAATGTCGCGTTATTTACTGGGAAATGTTGTTCAAGTGTTTCAATATTACTTATTTCTACATCGCCATGATTCATTTCAAAATCCAATACATGTCCACCTATTGTTTTATCTCTATCTACAAAATGTAAATGGAAACCTCCGGCAGCTATGCCATGAAAAAGTGTTGGTGCATAAAAACCAACGATCGTACCTTCAATTTGATCATAATGAAACTCTGGTTGTTGTTTAGCCGATTCAATTAGTTTAGTATACGGTTTTTCTTGTTTTGGCATCATTCTAACATGTACGTTTTCAAATTTCCCAGATATTTTAACCGCAAAAAATAAGTTTTCACTGGCAGCGTGGCTTTTGGTTTGATTTAATACATATTCAGAATCAGTAATATGTCTCACTTCAAAACTAACATCCGGTTGAAATGGTGTGACCGTAGAAAAAGGGGTCATTTCACTACCTTCTAGTTGTTTGAAATTACCATGTGCATCAGCATGATAAGCGACGCCATCTAATATAATAACTTCACCGTCTGATCCTGTTAACGTACCGATACCTAAATCACCATGTTTTAAAATTTCATTCATTTCCATAGTGCCATCTAATAATCCAGCCATCAATGTACCGAGCGTGCCATGTTGATATAGCATGATATTTTCTCTCCTTATATCAGTATCTTTTTTAAAGAATTTCACTATTCACAATAATTCACAACATATTATTATACAATATAATTGTGTTTTTCAATAACTTTGTGCTCACAAAGCATTAATGAAACCTAAATATTTCTCGATATCAACCTTATATGCTTTATTTTAAAACTATGATAAAACACACTTTGATTTCATTTATATATATCGATTCAAACTATAAATAAACGTCAACTTCGTTTTACCAAGATGACATCCATCATAGGAAAATATTCAGTTAATGCGCTTCAATATTTCAAAAAATGAAAGCGCCCGTTTCTATTCAATTGAATTTGAAACGGGCGCTTATGCGTTAATCACAGATGTTTATCTTCTATACGCTTATGTTATTAATTATTTAATTGTAGCAACTTCTATTTTAGGCGCTTCAAGTAAATAAGTTTCTATTTCTTTAAAAAATGTTTGAAAATGTTCTGATTGATTATGTGCTTCTAAAGCAGCTTGATCTTTATATTTTTCTATAAAAGCAAAAGTTTGAGGTTCATTTGTATTTTCAAAGTGCGCATAATATAATGCACCTGCTTCTTGATTTGCTGCAATGACTAAGCGTTCAACCTCTGCTAAATAATTTTCTCTATGTTCTGATTTAATCTTCATTACTGCAGTTACTAAAATCATATATAACCTCCTGTGATATCGCTCTTGCAAAGTTTGTTTATAAGAGTATTAAAGTTCTTCTTTTTCAATGATTAACGGTTGATCCGGTTTAACAAAAAACCACATAATTATTGCAAACACCACTGGGATAATAACTAATTCTAATGTCACTGTCCAACCAACAATATCAACCATCATACCTGCTAATAAAGGACTCAGCAATGCTCCGATATTGCCCCATAAATTCATCCAGCCAGATACTGAACCAGAAAAATTACGTCCTAAATCTGTAGCTGCCGCCCAACTCATTCCTGTAGCAATTCCTATTCCGCCTAAACATAATGACAACCACAGCACATTTGCTACTAAATTGTTTGTTTGAATTGACATGAATAATGAGATACAAAATACCACAAAACCGATGATTGCAATGGACGCTCTCGCAACAAATCTTGATTTTCCATTTTGTAATAGCTTATCAGAGATTGCACCGCCACATAATATTAATAAGAACATAGCAATCCATGGTGCACCTGCTGCCCAAGCCATATCAGGGTCGGTTAATTTGACATTATATTGTTCCGTTAGATATGTAGGTAACCATATTAAGAATAGTGACACAACAAATTGTACAACAAAATATTGTGCAGCCAATGCATAAAAGCTAAATCTTCTTAAGAAGATATTCCACGGCGCGTTACTTTTTTCAGTTTTTATGATATCACGGTTTTCCATAATATATTTTTTTTCTGCTTCATTTACCATTTTATGTTGTTCCGGTAAATCTTTTGAAATAATAATCCATAATAATGCAATGACAATACCAATAGCACCAAAAATATAAAATACAGCTTGCCATCCAAACATATTAACGATAGCAATCGTAACTACAGGTGCAATCACTGGTCCAAAATATGAACCCGCTAACAATGCACTCGAAGCACGTCCTTTTTCACCTTTAGCAAACCAAAATGAGTTAAACACTGCATTCGAAGGATACATAGGTGCCTCACCTATACCAAATAAAAAACGTACAGCATATAATAAACCATGATTTTTAACAACACCAGTTAAAATCGTGAAAGCACTCCACCATACGAGCGCAATTGTTAACATTTTTTTAGAGCCAAATTTTTCTGCCAAAAAACCTGAAGGTACTTGCATCAACGCATACCCTAACGAGAAAAATGATGCTAATAAACCAAACTGTGTTTTCGTCAAATGTAAATCTTCCATCATAGGTCCTGCAATAATGGAAATATTTGATCTATCCATATAAGCAATTACACCTATAATGAAAAACGCAATAGCAAAATACCATCTTATATTTGTTCTTTTTTGTTCCATTTTTTTACCCACACTCTCTCCCTATTTCACTAGTCATCATATGACCTATTGTGTGCCTAGATATTACCACAATATGAAATCGCTTACAACTACTTTTTTCATTTTATGATAATACCTTATTCATTCTTATGAACAGCGTACACAGTTTATGTGACAGGTATTAACACCAGTTCTTTAAAAACCTAAATCTTCACTATAATATTAGTTGAAATAAGTTTTTCTTAAATCCCTCAGTGCATTGAAATTTCAAGGCAACAAATTTATTAATTATCTTTATATTACCTTAAATATGCATTACACATTAATTTAGATTATAATACAGAAGTAATTAAAAAATACCATCATGTTTGATTAAGAAAAGGAGCGACACTTATCGCCATGGAACAAATACTGACAAACTTTATAAATTCATGGGGTTATACTGCTATTGCAATATTAATCCTATTAGAAAATATATTACCTTTTATTCCATCTGAAATTATTTTGACATTTGCAGGACTGATGACAGTTAAATCTGATTTATCCATACCTTTACTTTTTATCATATCTACCATTTCATCGTTAATCGGTTTAATCATACTTTATTACATCAGTAGTATCGTCTCTGAAGCACGTTTATATCGTTTTGTTGATAAATATGGAAAATGGATCAAACTCAAAGGAAAAGATATTGCTCGCGCTAATGAATGGTTTAAAAAATACGGTGCTATTGCAGTCTTTCTTTGTCGCTTTATTCCTGTTTTACGCGTATTAATCACCATACCAGCAGGCATTAATAGAATGAATATTGTATTATTTACTATTCTTTCGTTAATAGGTACTACAATTTGGAACATTGCACTCATCTTCTTAGGTAGCATGTTGAGCAACAGTTTTGATACGTTAATGAATGGCTTACACACTTATTCATATATTATGTATGTCATCATCGCTATAGCTGTCGTATATCTCTTTATTCGTATCTACAAAAAGAATCGCACACATCAATAAGTGCACGCTTTGCTTTAGTTTAAAACTTTTTACGTCATTTGCTCGTATAACTGATATCTATCTTAGCAATCAGACAAAATCCGTAGGGTTTTTGTCTGATTTTTTTATAAAAAAAGACTAACTTCCCCCTTTGAAGTTAGTCTTTCACGATCTTTAATTTCTCCCTAAAATTTTGAGCAGAAAATTTTCTATTACTTATGTGCGCTTTTAATATTTATATAATCAAAATACTACCCCTTTATCAAACTACTATGATAATGATTACTTATTACCTTTTACTATTTGACGAACTTCTTCTAAATCGCCTTCTACATCAATTTGAGGTTTCTTCGTCATTTTACTAACTAAAATGGTAACAATTAAACTTGTTAAAAATCCTGGAACAATCTCATACAAATTAAAGAAATCATTAATTTCACCTAATGGTTTAACAAACGCAATCCAAACAATTACAACAATTGCACCTGAAATCATTCCGCTGACTGCACCAGTACGACTTAAACCTTTCCAATATAAACTCATTAATACAAGTGGTCCAAATGCAGCACCAAAACCTGCCCAAGCGTTACCTACAAGATTTAAAATTGTATCATTAGGTGACCATGCAATGATAATTGAAACAATTGCAACTAAAACAACTGACATACGTCCCACAAAAACAAATTCCTTTTCATGTTTTTTTGCTGCTTCCTCACCACGGAACAATTTATAAAAATCTTCAGTTAATGAACTTGATGTCACCAATAATTGTGACGAAATCGTACTCATAATCGCTGCTAAAATAGCTGCAAGTAAGAAACCGCCCACAAGTGGATGGAACAATATTTGACCCATTAATATAAACAATGTTTCTGGATCCTCAAGTGTTACACCACCACGATTGACAAATGTAATACCTACAAGACCTACACCAACTGCACCCAGTAAGCTAATTGCCATCCAACCTATGCCAAAACGTCTTGCTGTCGGTAATTGTTTCACTGATTTAATAGACATAAAACGCACAATAATATGTGGTTGTCCAAAATAACCTAATCCCCAAGCAAAGAATGATATGATACCAATAACCGTTGTACCTTTAAATAAATCAAGGTTTGTCGGTTTCAAATCTGCCGCTTGCGATAAAGTATCCAATCCACTTAATTGCATCATCGCTACTATTGGTACCATGACCATAGCAATTAACATGATTACCCCTTGGAAAAAGTCCGTTAACGACACGGCTAAATATCCGCCGAAGAAAGTATACGCAATTACAATAATAGCAACTAATAATAATCCAAAATGGTAGTTTAAACCAAAAGCACTATCAAATAATTTACCACCTGCAACCATTCCAGAATGAGTATACAATGTAAAGAACACGACAATAATACCACCTGATATAATTTTAATCACATTTGATTGATCATCTAAACGATTTCTAAAGAAATCAGGTAATGTTATTGCATCTCCAGCTTTTTCTGTATACACACGTAACCGTGGGGCTACAACGAGATAATTTATGTATGCACCAATAGTCAGACCGATTGCCAACCATGCAGCTGATAATCCTGTCGTATAAACTTCACCAGGCAATCCCATAATCATCCAACCACTCATATCTGATGCTCCCGCAGATAATGCTGTAACATATGGCCCTATGTTTCTACCACCTAACATATACTCACTGATATTACCTGTCGCTTGCTTATAGCCGTAATATCCAATGACTAATAGCACAACAAAATACGCACCAAGCATAATATATGTCTGCCAGTTTGGATTTACTTGACTCGATAACGATGCTCCCAAAGTAAACATAAAATAAACTCCCTTTGTATAATTTTGTTACATGCACTTATTATACAAAAGTTTAAAAATTTTTAAACCGCTATTTAAAAAATATTTTTTGAAAATACATTCCAAACCACCTTCAATACGCTCAAAACAATTGTTATCAAGCTATTTTTATCGCTTTAAATAATATGTGTATTTTTACAATTATAGGGTTAAATACTTACTTTTCTAATTCAAAAAAATGTATGTTTCCTACAATATTTACATTTATATGAGAATTTGCTTATTTGAGTAACATCGTTATTTTTAACAATTTTACCGCTTTTTTGACAAAAAAATGAAGCCATTCCCATTAATTAAAAGATAGTATAAATAATGTAATCAATACTAGACACTCACCCCAAAAATAATGCTACAATATTACACATACAATGGAAACGTTTTATTAAATAGAATGAGTAACAAAACTACCTAATTGGAGTGACATAAATAATGCATGATGCAACAGAAAAAAGTGTAAAAGAAAAATATTTAGATTTATTATCTCAACAATTTAATAACAGAGAGGAATTAGCAACTGAAATTATAAATCTTGAGTCTATTTTAGAACTTCCAAAAGGTACGGAACATTTCGTCAGTGACCTACATGGAGAATTCCATGCATTTCAACATGTATTAAGAAATGGTTCAGGAAATGTTCGTTCTAAAATCAGTGATATATTTCAAGATACTTTGACACGCCAAGAAATAAATGAATTTTCGGCACTTGTATATTATCCAGAAGAAAAATTAAAATTAATTAAAAATAGTTTCACCTCAAAAGAGCGCTTAGATGAATGGTATATCACAACGATTAATCGTCTTATCAAATTAGTCACTTATGCTTCTTCTAAATATACACGAACAAAATTACGCAAAACTTTACCTAAAAATTATATTTTTATAATAGAAGAGCTGTTATATAAAAGTAATAAATATAATAATAAACATTCATATTATCAGACACTAATGAATCAAATTATTGAACTCGAACAATCAGATGATCTGATTATCGGCCTGTCCTTTACAATTCAACATCTCGTGGTGAACCATTTACACGTTGTAGGTGATATTTATGATCGTGGTCCAGAACCTGATAAAATCATGGACACCTTAATTGACTATCCTTCTGTTGATGTACAATGGGGAAATCATGATGTCTTGTGGATTGGTGCCTATGCTGGTTCTAAAGTGTGCTTAGCAAATTTACTCAGAATTTGTGCGCGTTATGATAACTTAGACATTATTGAAGATGCTTATGGTATTAATTTACGTCCATTATTAACACTTGCTGAAAAATACTATTCAGGTGACAATCCTGCTTTCAAACCTAAAAATGCTGAAGGACTGTCTCAATCCGAAATAGAACAAATCACTAAAATTCACCAAGCAATCGCAATCATCCAATTTAAACTAGAAGCACCTATCATTAAGCGTAGACCTAACTTTGAAATGGAAGAACGATTAGTGTTGGAAAGCATCGACTATGAAAATCATACAGCCACACTTTATGGTAAAACTTATGCTTTAGAACATACTTGTTTCCAAACAATTGATCCAAGCAACCCTAACGCATTAACTGAAGATGAACACGAAGTAATAGAAAAATTATTATTATCAGTGCAACAATCTGAAAAATTAAAACGTCACATGACATTTTTAATGCAAAAAGGGAAACTTTACCTTCCTTATAATGGCAATCTGCTAATTCATGGTTGTATACCTGTGGATGAAAATGGAGAAATGGAATCTATGGTTATTGATGGTGAAAAATGCTATGGCAGAGATTTGCTTGACCATTTCGAATACTTTGTAAGAGAGGCATTTGACCATAAAGACATACATGATGATTTAGCAACTGATCTCGTTTGGTATCTATGGACAGGTAAGTATTCGTCCTTATTTGGAAAAAGAGCAATGACAACATTTGAACGTTATTTTATTAATGATAAATCAGCACATAAAGAAACTAAAAACCCTTATTATTATTTACGTGAAGACGTAAATATGTGCAAAAAAATGTTAAAAGATTTCGGTTTAGATCCAGAAGAAGGACATATAATCAATGGCCATACACCAGTTAAAGAAATTGACGGCGAAAACCCAATCAAAGCAAATGGTAAGATGATTGTCATCGACGGTGGATTTTCAAAAGCCTACCAATCTACAACTGGTATTGCCGGCTATACTTTACTCTATAATTCTTTTGGAATGCAGCTTGTAGCACACCAACACTTTAATTCTAAAAAACATGTCTTGCTCAATGGGGCTGACGAGCTTTCTATAAGACGCGTGGTAGACAAAGAGTTAAAACGTAAAAAAATACGTGATACTAATACTGGTAAAGATATACAAGAAAAAATTGATGTGTTAAAAGTATTAATGCATGACCGATTTGTCAACTAATTTTATCCATGACTTCTTCATAAAATGATAATGAAATGATGCCGTATTCAGTGACTAAAAGTTCAAAAAAACAACGCGGCGAATGCTACGTTGTTTCATAAAAATATAGAAAACGACAATATTTATAAACACCGTTCTCTTAAATTGTAAACTTAATCAAAGCACCATTTTCTAGGCTGTTAATCCCTAAATTCCATGGGTATGCAGCCTAGTTTTTTTAGGTTCTGCCTTTATGAATATTTTCAATTTGTTTACTCAACCTTAGAGCTGTTCCGTTCTCTCAAAAAATACAAATGTATATATGATATGAACTTTATGATTTATTTCTCGTTTCGTTTAAGATAAAATAAATCATTGTGATGTTTATTAAATAAGTATGATTACCATATGTATGGCAAGAAAGGATTCCAATTATATGTCTAGTTTAAAAGAAAGTATCATCGTTGCTTTTGCGTTTGTAGGTGTTGTTGTGGGTGCCGGCTTTGCGACGGGCCAAGAAATTTTCCAATTTTTTACTAGCAATGGTAAATTTAGTGTTTTAGGCGTTATTATCACCGGATTTATCATTACCATAGCTGGTGTATTTGTATTAAATACAGGCTACCGATTGCGTTCACACAGCCATACTGAGCCCATAAAGTTTTACCTACCTCGAACAATTGCGACAATTTTTGATATGATTTTAACACTGTTTTTACTTGCATTAGCTATGATAATGACAGCTGGTGGCGTTTCAACGATTCATGAAAATTTTGATATACCTTATGCTATTAGCGCTTTGATTTTAGTCATTATTATCTTGGCTACTTTATGCTTAAAATTTGATCGTTTAATCACTGTTTTAGGCATGGTTACACCATTTTTAATTATTATTGTATCAATAATTGCTATTTATTATTTCACTACTGGAAGTTTTGACTTTGATTCAGCGTCGCAATATGCCAATAGTGGCACACGTACAGATAAATGGTGGTGGTTTGATGCAATTAATTATGGCAGTTTGCAAATTGCAGCTGCGTTTAGTTTTCTTTCTGTAATGGGGGGACGTATAAAATCTGAAAAGGCAACATATTTAGGTGGTATTTTAGGTGGCATGGTCATAACGTTTTTATTATTAATGTTAAACCTTGGTATGGTCACAGAATTTACAAAAATAACAAATGTAGCGTTACCGTCACTATTATTGGCAAAACAAATTTCACCTGTGATTGGTCATTTTATGGCCATTATCATGGTATTCGTGATTTATAATACAGTTGTGGGATTAATGTATGCATTTGCCTCTCGTTTCACAGAACCATATAAACAAAATTATTATATTTTAATTATAATTATTGCAATTATTACATTTGCTACTACGTTTGTCGGTTTTATTGAGTTAATTGGAAAAGTATTTCCATTGATGGGACTCTTTGGTTTTATTTTGTTAATTCCTATATTAATCAAAGGTATCTTTTATAAATCACATTCATCATAACAAAAACCTCTAGACGAGAGTTTCAATATTATCATCATTCAATCATAATATTGAGTTGGTCTAGAGGTTTTTTATTTTGCTATCGCAGCACTTACATATCATTATTCTAATTAAATTGTTATTTATTCATCTTCTAATAATGATTGGCCCGCAATAATGCCTTCACGTGTCAACTCGTGACTATTCACCCATATTTGTTTAACTGTTGCGCCAGCTTGATTAAAGATATCAATCACATGTTGACTATCCTGAACAGAAACGATAGGGTCATTTTCACCCATTGATAATAATACCTTGGTATTGGATAAATCTTTGTCATTTACTGACTCTAAAGGATATAAAGGTGCGTAAAGTAGTGCTTTGTTAAATGAAATATCTGGGTGTAACATCATGCTTATCGCAATATTAGAACCATTAGAGAAGCCTACTGGTATAGCTTGGGTCAAATCAAAATGATACGTTTCAGCCGCTTCTTTTAAAAATTGTATTAAATTGTTTGTTCTATATTTCAAATCTTCAACATCATATTGTCCTTCACCATATCTCTTGAAGAAACGATTCATACCATTTTCCGAAACTTCTCCTCTTACACTTAGTACATTATAACTTGCATTTAATGCTTGTGCTAAAGGTAAAAGATCATGTTCATCTCCACCTGTGCCATGTAATAAAATAAAAGTTGGACCGTTTAAATCACCTTGTTTAAAAATGTGTTCCATTATTTATCATCTCCTTTTTAATATACTTATATTCGAATAGGTGGTAATAATTTCAATAATGCTTCTCTTTGTTCCTCATATTGTGGCGGTAACATAAGATGTGTACCCAAGTCTTCAAATCGTTCATCTATCGTAAATCCTGGTCCTTCAGTAGCAAACTCAAAAATAATGCCACCACGTTCTTTCATGTAAATAGCATTAAAATAATTGCGATCTTTCACTTCCGTTACATGATAGCCCTTGTCTTTCATTTTCATTTGCCAAGCTTTGTGTTCCTCATCATTAGGTACTGACCATGCAATATGATGCACGACACCAACACCCCATCGTACACGCACATCGGCAACTTCTTTTTGAACTATCACATGGTGTCGCCATTCTCCTTTAGTTTCAAGGTGAATATGACTCTTATTTTCATCTATTAGCTCTAACCCCATATCCTCATTTAATGTTCGTACCGTTTGATATGGCTCAATTGATAGCATGCTAACACCATGAAAACCTATAATATTTTCTCCACTATCGTACGTATGCGCTTCATCAGCTTCCACAAGTGCTAATGGTAACGCATGTGTATCTGAAAATTCGACCGTAGCTTTATTAAATAATTGTGTTCTCGCAGTTTCTATCCCATGTGATTGCAAATGTTTTTCCCAATCTTCCAATGATCCTTTAGGCACTCGAAATGCTATACGTTGAACCTGACCAGAACCGATACGTCCTTTATAATTGTTGGGCCAATTAAAAAATGTCAATATTGTTCCATTATCCACATTGCCATTCGCAAAATATAGATGGTACGTGGAAGGATCATCAAAATTCACTGTTTTCTTAATTAATTTTAAATTGAGTATATCTCTATAAAATTGAATATTCTCTTCTGGATTACCTACAATCGCCGAAATATGATGAATATGACTAATATCTTCCATAAAATAACTACCCTCTCACTTTTTAATATTAAGATTTAAGCAATCTCACAATTTAATGCGAACGTCTTGTATCAAATGGACGCACTTCTGATTCTATATAATCACGTTTTTCTTCTAAAAATGGTGGTAATGCAAGGCTTTCGCCCAATGTTTCATATGGTTCATCTCCCATAAATCCAGGTCCATCTGTAGAAACTTCAATCAAAATATGACCAATACGTGCATATAATGCTTCAAAATAAAATCTATCTACTAAGCCTGAGTTACCAATACCATACTGTTCATATTTTTCTAACCATTTAGATATTGCCTCATGATCTTTTAATCTGAATGAAACATGATGCACTTCACCATAACCTTGTCTTGCTTCTGGTCCAGTTGCATCTTTTCTTAAAAAGACTTGGCCACCATTACCACCTTCACCTACTTCTAATACTGCAACGTTTTTTTCTTCTATAATTGTTGTCATACCAAATATATCTTCTAAAATCTTTTTAAAGTCTTCAAAATAACTAACAGTTATTTCAATCGGGCCTAGACCATAAATCGCTTTATCTGTTGGTACTGGGCCTTCTTTCCATGGTTGACCAGCTGCCACACCTTTATTGTTTTCATCTGAGATTAATTGATAACTTTGTCCATCTGCTTCTTCAAAAGGCAATACCTTTTTACCAAATAATGTTTGAATGCCTTCATGTTTAATATTATATTCATTAAATCTTTGTTCATAATATGCTAACGCTGCATCATCAGGCACACGAAATGACGGACGTGTAATTGAATTTGTACCAGAATGCCCTTGAGGAACATTAGGAAAATCAAAAAATGTCATATCTGTACCTGGAGAACCAACATCATCTGCAAAGAATGTATGATAAGTATATATATCATCTTGGTTTACAGTCTTTTTCACAAGTCTCATTCCTAATACCTCAGTAAAAAATTTATAGTTTCGTTCAGCATCATCTGTGATTGCTGTTACATGGTGTATTCCTAATAATTGAGTGTTTGTCATAATAAAACTCCTTTTTCCATTATATTTATCTCGATTTCGAAGTAATTTTGAATAAAATTTTTAAGTGCTACGACTTATTGATAGGTTGAGCACTTAATTTTTTTAAAGCTTGTTGCAATGTTGCTAATTCTTCGTTTGACAATACTGAGAAAGTTGATTCTAACGTAGCTGCATGTTCTGGAAATATATCATTCATCAATGCATGTCCTTCTTCTGTAATTGAAGCATTCGTTACGCGCTTATCTTGTATATTTCGAATTCTTACTACATATCCTTTTGCTTCTAACTTATCAACGACATAAGTGATACTGCTACTCGCAATTAAAACTCTGTCACCAATACGTTGTATCGGCTGATCACCTTTATTATATAATAACTCTAAAACTGCAAACTCCGTTATATTCAAACCATAACGTTGAATATCATTTCTGACGATTTGTTCTAAATGATCTACGGTTCGATTTAAACCAATAAAGGTATTCAATGACTCTTTAGTACGATTCATTGCATCACCAACTTTCAATTTATTTCGATTTCGAGATAAATTATAATACCCTTTTGAACATAAGTCAACACATTAAGTATAAAAAATATACTAACATCCGATTACTTAACAAAACCAAAGTTTTATGATTATTTCTCAAACCGTTTCTTCTGCTCAAATAAGTGGTATATATCATAGTGTGGAGGTGTCGTAATGAATAAATTATTTATAAACAACCAATTTGTAGAAAGTGAGTCTAATGACACAATGAATGTCATTAATCCTGCGACAGAAGAAATCATAGACACAATTACATTTGCGACTAAAGACGAAGTAAATTCAGCTGTGGAAAAATCTAAACATGCACAATTAGAATGGGAAAAGGTCCCTCAACCAACACGTGCTGACCATGTAAAAATGCTAATTCCGTTATTAGAAGAACATAAAGAAAAAATTGCAAAATTATATGTTCAAGAACAAGGTAAAACACTCAATTCAGCAATCGGTGAAATAAACAAGGCAATACACTTTATAGATTATATGACAAGTCAAAGTATGAATAGCAAAGGTGAAGTGATTCAAAATAGTCGTGAAAATGAGACGATACAATTAACTAAAAAACCTATTGGTGTGACAGCAGGTATCGTACCATGGAATGCACCCATCATGGTATTAATGAGAAAGGTCATTCCTGCTATAATCTCAGGTTGTTCTGTAATAATAAAACCTAGTGAAGAAACATCATTAGTAACTTTAAAAATTGCAGAATTGTTCCGACAATCAACGATTCCTGCGGGTCTTATTCAAATTGTTCCTGGTAAAGGAGAAACGGTAGGTACGCAATTAGCAGAACATCCAGATATACAATTAATATCAATCACAGGTAGTATGCGCGCGGGTAAGTCCGTTTATGCCAAAAGTGCCCAAACGGTTAAAAAAGTTAATCTTGAACTTGGCGGTAATGCGCCTGTAATAGTGACACCAAATGCCAATTTAAATAAGGCAGTTGATTACATTGTGGCTGCTAGAATTAATAACGCAGGACAAGTATGTACTTGTCCTGAACGCATCTTTGTTCATCATGATATTCACGAAACTTTCATTAACAAACTAAAAGATAAAATGGAGACTTTAAATGTAGGCGATCCATTCGATGATCAAACTGATTTCGGTGCAATTATCAATCAAAAACAATTAGCAAGCATAGATGAAAAAGTTCAAAAGGCAATTCAAAATGGGGCTCAATTAATTACAGGTGGCAGCATCATAAATCGTTCTGGTTATTTTTATGAACCAACGATTTTAGACCAAGTTAATCCAGACGACGAAGCTTTTAAAGAAGAAATTTTCGGCCCTGTACTACCTATAATTAAGTATTCTGATTTTGCAGCAGCTATTGAACACGCCAATCACACAAATGCCGGTTTATCATCTTATATATTTTCAGAAGATTTAAAAGAAGTAATGACAGCAACTGAACGTCTTAAATTTGGTGAGGTTTATGCAAATTGTGAAGCAGAAGAAGTTGTGAATGGATATCATGCTGGTTGGAGAGAGTCAGGTATTGGAGGCGCTGATGGTATTCGTGGGCTTGAAGAATATTATAATACAACAGTGTCTTACATCAGATATGATTAAAAATGTTAATTATTGAAAAATACAAAACATGTTGAAATGACTAAATGTATATTAAAAAACGATGATGGTACTTTCTATCACAAAATCAAAAGAGGTTGGGACAAATTTTTTGTCTCAACCTCTTATCTTTATATTAAAATTACTCATTAAGTGCTTTATTTAATGACTTCATATTTTCTTTCATTAAAGATTGATAAGATATTTGCTTATCCTCTATATCTTCTTTTGATAAGGTTGCCATATTATGAAATTTTAGCGGGGTTGTATTAGATTCTTTTTGAATAACATTTGTAACTTTAGATGTTATATTTTGTTCATATAATACATAAGGTTGTTTAGTTTTATTTATATTTTGAACGATATTCATGAGTTCACGTTGACTAGGTTCTTCATTATTCATGCCACTAACACCTTGCTGTTTAAAATGATAGCGATTTGCAAGATAACCTATAGAGTCATGAGAAATTATGGCTGTATCACGTTTAGGATGTTGTGTGATTCGCTTCATCTCATGATCAATTTCATTCATATCCTTTATCAAATGATTATAATTACGCGTGTAATACGTTTTGTGCTTAGGATCCTTCTCGATCAAATCATTTTTAATCACCTTAGCAAATTTTTTATTTAACACCGGATCTAGCCATACATGTGGATCTTCCCCCCCATGATTATGACTTTCATGTGTTTCATGATGTTCATGTTCGTCATGATCGTCATGTGCTTCATGATTTGAAATTAAATCATGGTGATCAAGGTGTGCAGCAACAGGTAACTTCAAATTATTATTTTTAATTGAACTTGCAATTTTCTTGGCAACGGGATCCATTTCTTCATTCGAATAGATAAACAAGTCACTTTTAGCGATATTAATCATTTCTTTTTGTGTCGGTTCAAAAGAGTGCATATCTGCACCAGGTGGATAAATCGAATCAACTTCTACATATTTGCCTCCAATCTGATTAGTGAAACTTTGGAATGCAAAGGCTGTCGTATATATTTTTAATCTATTGTTCGAACTGACGTCTTTTTTCTCAGAATTTATATTTCCGCATGCACTTAACAATACGATGAATATACAGGTCAGAATAAGTAACATAATTTTTTTCAAAAAACGCCCCTCCAAATCGAAATTATTCCGTTAAAACTATAAACTTATTTTCACATTTTTTCAATGGTTTTTTATTATTCTTCAATTTTTACTAACATCATTTATGCTTGAAATATATGCTTAATTTTAAAATTTGTTTAACTTAAGGCAAAATGTGATATTAAATATATATGATGTTAATAACATGGAGGTGTTAGTATGGCGGAAATCAAACAAGGTACAAATAAATTTTATGTAGGCGATAACGAAGATAATCCACAAGCGGAGATTACATTTCAATCTCAAGGTGACAACCATATAATCATTGACCATACAGGTGTACCAGATGAACTTGGTGGTCAAGGTTTAGGTTCACAACTTGTAAAATCAGTAGTTGACTATGCACGTGATAACAATTTAAAAGTCTCCGCGACATGCCCTTTTGCTAAGTCAGTTATTGAGAAAAAACCAGAATTTCAAGATGTATATGCAGATTAATTAGGTGTCAACAACCTTTTCAAAGTCCAAAATAAATTTGGATATAAAACATCTTAAACTAAATCATCATTTTGAATGAGCCTGGGATGAATCAGTAGTCCCCCAGGCTCATTTGCTTTGTTTATTCTTTAAACCTACATTCGATTCTACTACATAACGAACGCACTTCCATAATTATAAAATATAGAGCTACCTCAATAGTTCTTTGACTGCACCCCTTTTATTTTGGCTTTTGATTGTTTAGTTTCATTTAAATTTTGTAATAACGTTAATTTCCATACTTCATTGATTTTGTTTAAAAATGGGTAATTTAACCATTTTGTAATGCATACATATTATAATAAATACCATTTTTTTTAATCAGCGTTTCATGTGTACCTTGCTCTACAATTTCTCCGTGATTTAATACAAGTATTTTATCTGCATCCTGAATCGTAGAAAGTCTGTGCGCAATGGCTAAAGTGGTTCTTCCCTTTCTCATTGTATTCAAAGATTGTTGTATTTGTTCCTCTGTTTCAGAATCAATGTTTGCTGTCGCTTCATCTAAAATAAGTATTTTAGGATTTGTAGCAATTGTTCTTGCAAATGCTATCAATTGTCGTTCGCCACTTGAAAATGAGCTTCCTTTTTCAATCACTCTATGTTGATACTGACCTGACAATTTTTCAATAAAATGATGCGCATGTACAAATTCTGCTGCAGCTTTTACTTGTTCAAATGTCATCGTTGGATGATACAGTTTAATATTTGATGCAACCGTACCATAAAATATAAATGCGTCTTGAAGCACTAGCCCTATTTTCTGTTTTAATTCTTGTTTAGGGATTGTTTTTATTGAATATCCATCCACATTAATGCTCCCTCGTTCAAATTCATAAAAACGCATAAACAAATTTATAATTGAACTCTTCCCAGAACCCGTATGACCAACAAGAGCTACCATTTCACCAGGATTAACGGTAAAATTAATATTTTTTAATACATCTGTCTTTCCGTCATAGCTAAAACTGACTTCTCTAAATTCAATCTTTCCTTCTTCAATTGTGTACGATGGTACAGGTTGTTGTTCAGGTTCGTATGTGTCATCATCAATTAAAGTAAATACCCTACTCGCTGAAACTAAAGCTTGTTGCAAAATATTTAAATTTTGACTCACTTGATTAATTGGTTCAAAAAACCGTTCCATATATTGAACAAATGCAAATACAACGCCAGCCGTAATACCTGTCGTAAAGCTAATGATACCAAAATATCCCAAAATCATAACTACCGCAAAAATAGCTAGAGAACTTATTGCAGGTCTCAATAATAAACTATCAAGTTTCACAGTTTTTAACATATATTGATAATGTTCATCATTAATACGATTGAATTCACTGTTTAATCTTTTTTCTTGGTTAAACGCCTGTATTATCTTCATGCCTTCTATAGACTCTGCTAATTTTGTATTTAAATCGGACAATTTTTGTCTAGATTTTGCAAATAAAACAGCTGAGTATTTACGATAACTCGCAAGAATAAATATAATAACTGGTAAAAATATTAAAGATATTAAAGCCAATCTCATCTCTAAAATAAACATCATTATATAACTAGAAATCATCATAAAAAAGGCTATAAGAAATGTTGAAAATACGCCTATAATCATATCAACAATTGTCTCAGTGTCATTCGTTAACCTAGAGACTATACTACCACCTGATACCTTATCAAAATATTTCATTCCCAATTTACCTAATTTATTAAAAGCGTCAATTCTTAATTGTTGGATCACTTTAAAAGCAAGATATTGAAAAAGATATTGGCTTAAATACATTGTTACTGCACCTATTATTTGAATACTAATAAAGATAATCATCAGCCATATCATTGCTTGTTGGGGAAAAACGCGTGGCGTAAGATAATCATCAATAAATACTTTCACTAAGTAAGGCGTCAACATACTTGCAATCGTTGATATTGTTAACGTTAAAAATGCTAAAGCAATAGTTCCTTTATAAGGGGTCGTATACTTAAATAACCTAATCAAAGCCTGAGCTTGATCTTTTGCAGTTAAATTAACTTTCTCAGCCATTGGTATCGTCCCCTTTCGTTAAGTCATCTAAATTACGCGTGAGCTTTTGTTGTAAAGCTTGAGCTCGATATGTTTCGTAATACCATCCTTTTTGATTCATCAAAGTAGAATGTGTGCCCTTTTCCACAATCGTTCCTTTATCCATAACAATAATTTCATCCGCTTGTTTCACAGCACTCATCCGATGCGCAGTAATAATATTAGTTTTTCCTTTTCTTAGTTTTTTTAAATTGCTTAGTATCACTTCTTCGGTTTTGGCATCTACTGCAGAAAGGGAATCATCAAGTATTAATACCTCTGGGTCTATTAATAGCGCTCTCGCAATGGAAATTCTTTGTTTTTGTCCTCCTGACAATGATACGCCTCTTTCACCTACCACTGTTTGATATTGATCAGGAAAAGATAATATATCTTCATGAATATCACTTGCTTGACTTGCTGCAAATATTTGGTTATCACCTATTTTTTCATTACTAAATGCAATATTATTACGAATTGAAGTTGAAAATAAAAAGTGTTCCTGTGGTACATATCCAAACTGATTTCTCAAAAGCTGTACATTATAATCTCGAATAGGATGCTCACCATATGTGATTTCATGCATTTCTTTTGTATCATACTCTCTAAGTAGCAATCTAATCAGCGTACTTTTCCCTGAACCAGTTCTTCCAACGATGCCCACAGTAGTACCCTCCCTAACTTCAAAATGTACATTATAGATACCTTCTTTCGAATCACCCGGGAAATTAAATTCCTTAATATTAAACTCAATATTTCCAACGGGTCTAGTGTTAAGTTTATAATCTGTATCTATATCATTAGGGGTATTTTCTATTTCTTCAATTCGTTCATATGATGCCTTTGCCCTTTGAACGATATTAAAAAATAGTCCTAGTGCTAGTAATGGCCAAACGAGCATCCCTAAATATGTCGTGAACGTAATCAGTTGACCAAGTGTGATTGTATTATTAAAAACCAATTTTGCACCAAATACGATTGATAAAAAGTAACTCATTCCTATCACTAATGTGATTGTAGGATCAAATAATGCATCAATTTTCGAAACTTTTAAATTTTTATCAACTACATCATCACTTAAATCTTTAAAATCTTGTTGGTCACTCGCTTCATAACCGAATGTCTTAGTTACTTTGATACCTGCAACACTTTCTTGAGTCTTATCGTTCAATCTACTAAACGCTGCTTGTGCTTTTTTAAATCCTTTACTAAGTAACGATCCATAAAAATTTGTTAACAATACCATAAAAGGTAGTGGTATCATTGCAATCAATGTTAATTTCCAGCTTACTGTTACAGCCATTGTAATCACCACTGTTCCACCAGTTATCAAAGAATCTGCAATCATCAATATTCCAGCACCCGCGGCATTTTGCACTGCTCTTATATCATTAGTTGCATGTGCCATTAAATCACCAGTTCTTCGATTTTGATAAAAGATAGCACTCATAACTGTATACTTTTTATATAAATATGTTCTTAATATTTGCCCCAACTTTTGACTAGTTCCAAATATTGATAATCTCCATATATACCTTAATACATAAGTTAAAATTGCTACCAATACTAATACCAAAAGATAAATCATTAATAGTTTAGGCGTTAATTTGTTTCCCACCATATCGTCAATAGTCTTACCTATAATCTGTGGAGGTAAAATTTCAATTAAAGCAATTAAAAATAATGTACTCAATCCAACAAGATAACTGCCTTTATGTTGTTTGAAAAACCATCCCAATTTCCAAAAAACTTGCATACGCTCACCCCACTCCATCCTCCAAATTGTCCATGTTCACATATTACCATATGTTGTTAAATGTAAATATAGAAGTGATATTAAACTTTATGTAATTCTACGTCATGAGACAATTAAATTGACTTGGTATACTTTTTATATTAATTTGTATCTATAACTCATAACCGAATTTAAAGGAGCAAGGCGATGACTTTTCACGATAAATCAGCAATTCAAGTAACAAATATCACCTTAAACATTAAAAATTTACAAACGATGTTGAATTTTTATTCACATATTTTAGGACTTAAAGTGGTATCAACAAATGATACTTCTGCAGTTTTGCAAGTAGGTTTGAGCGGCCATACAATTACGTTATGTGAAATACCAGAGGGACGTCAGCCTACTTTAAGTGAAGCAGGACTATTTCACGTAGCATTTCTACTGCCCGACCGCAAAGACTTAGCTAATTTCTTATTTCATATTTCGCAATCAAACATTCCGGTTGGTGGTGGAGATCATCTAGTAAGTGAAGCTTTATACCTTAATGATCCAGAAGGTAATGGCATTGAAGTTTATTATGACAGACCTAAGTCTGTATGGTTGTGGGAAAATGATAAAGTGAAAATGGATACGTTACAAGTAGATACGAATGATTTACTTAATCAAAGAACAAAGATGGGCTGGGATGAAATGCCAAATAATGCGAAGATTGGACATTTGCATTTGAAAACATCCGACTTAACCATCGCTCAACATTTTTACATTGAGCAACTAGGTCTCCAGCATATTTCTAACTTCCCGCAAGCTCTATTTATGTCATCTAAATATTATCATCACCATATTGCAGTAAATACTTGGCAATCACGCTTACCTAGAGTTGAAAATGATACAAGCTATGGATTAGCCCATATCGATATTTATAAACCAAGTATCGATACTGAAGAAACTTTTTTTATAGATGGTTTAAGTATTAGATTACACAATAATATGTCATTAATTGCTGATAAAACTTAAAAACATTGACATCACACGCCATCAGTATAATAATCCAACTCACTTTTAAAGTTCATAAAACAAAGAAAACGTCAATTTCTGTAATGACAACAGAAATTGACGTTTATAATTCAATACATTGTATGAATGAATTGGCTTTCTTTTTTATGAATTTTAAATATTTGAGTCCTCGTAACGCTTATTATTCAACCCACTCTACTACATGTGATTGAGGTTGACGTACTTTTTCTTTTGCTGCGTTTTCTCTATAACCAAATGCAACCATTACAGATGGTGCAAAATGCGTTTCATCCATCAAACCTTCATCGCTTAAAAATTGCGTAACAGCATCTAAATCAAATCCTTCCATAGGGCAAGAATCAATATTTAATAATGCTGCACTCGTCATCATATTACCTAGTGCAATATATGTTTGTTTTTTAGCCCACTCCAACAATGTCTGCGCACTATCATTAATATGGAAACTTGTTTGGAAATTATCAAATTTTTCTTCTGTAGCAGGTATACTGTCTTCGCTATATTGTTTAATGTCTCGAATCATATGTTGTACAAATGGTGATTTAGAAGTTACGTTTTTTCGCGCTAATAAAATTACAAAGTGGCTTGCTGTCTCTAACTGCCCTTTTGCACCCCAACTTATTTCTTTTAACTTATTTCTAATTTCAGAATTTTGTACTACGATAAATTTCCACGGTTCTAATCCTAGAGAACTTGGAGACAATCTACCCGCTTCTAAGATTGTGTTAAATTCACTTTCACTTATCTTTTTATCTGAATCAAACCTTTTTGTTGCATGTCTAAAATTAAACGCATTTATAATTGTCTGTTGCATATCATTCATTTCTTGTTTGCCTTCCTTTCCATTTGTAGCTTATATTTTTTAGTATAAGATAGGTTGTTAGACGGATGAAAGTTATATGTTTAAGCGTAATACTGCCAAAATTTTAAATATTAATTTTTCATTTTAGTACTTTATCTTCAATAATTGATAAAACACCTTGTTTATCATTTGACGGTGCTACATACTTTGCAATTTCGAATAAGGTTTCATCTTCACAATTTTCCATTACATAACTATGTGTTGCTAATTGCAGCATATCTAAATCATTATTTGCATCTCCAAAAGCCATGAGTTCATCTTCCGTTAGTCCCCATTTTTTTAATAATCTTGCTAACGCATTGCCTTTGGTCATACCAGGTAGAATGATATCGATACTATCTCGACCACTCGATACAAGTGATAAATCTTGTGAAAAGCGATTTGACAAATCTTCATCAAGTGTTGGATGTGTTGTTCTATCTATATTTAAGGCTATTTTTACATATGCATCTTCTGGTAAATTTTGCAAAGATGCTATTTCTTTTAATTGTCTGTAATAAAAATGTGCATCTTTTTTAAATGATTGTGCATTATTCTTTAATATGTAAGCACTTTTTACGCCACAAACAATTATTTCATTGATACCACGCGTGATGTTTAAGTAATTAACAATATTATGGAAAACATCTTTTTCAAATGCTTGATAATCATACAACGTATTGTCTTCATAAATAACCGCACCGTTTTCCGCAACAAAAAACATAGCTTTATCTCCAAAAATAGATTTTAATTTTGCGTATTGATTACCACTTGCTGCTATAAATTTAATATTTTCATTTTTTAATTGTTGAAAGATACGATTAAACCTTTCTTGATCATATTGTTTTTTTGAATCCAAAAATGTACCATCCATATCTACTGCGATTGCTTTTATCATACTTTTCATCCCCTCGAATACTCTGCTTATATCTGTAATTCATTATATCCATAATTTTCGAGGAATTAAAATGAATCACATATTTTATGCTGTAAATAACATGGTTTTCAAAGATTAAAAAAAGAGGCAGAATAGAACGCATATACACAATATGCTTCATTCTACCTGCCTTTAATAGCTTATTCATTTTCTCAAAAATATTTTGAGATAAACAGAAGTAAATCGTTTTATAACTATTCAACGCATCATTTATTATACCTAACTACATAAAGCTTTAGACTTTTTGATCGTCTTCTTTCATACGGACTATAGAGACATAATTAGATTTTTCTTTAATATCATAGATGGTTAAACCAGTAATGTCTTTTTGTTTGCCTGGCACAATAATACTTATGACATAAGAGAAAACAAAGGCTACTATAAACGAAATAATTGATACATAAAATGGAGAATTGCCGCCACCCATACCATTAAAGATATAAGCAAAAATAATTCCAAAAATTAATCCCATCAGCACACCGAATGTATTCGTACGCCGTGTGAATATACCAACCGCAAACACACCAGCCAATGGCACACCCACTAATCCAGTAATTAACAAGAAAAGATCCCAAAGATCATTAGAATCTGCTGCAATTAGATATATAGACATGCCGAATCCAAATAAACCTGAAAGAATAATCATCCATCTCGCAAATCCTACTTCGCTTTTTTCATTTTTCTTGCCGAAGAATCTGTGCTTAATATCAACAGAAATACAAGCTGAAATTGAATTTAAACTTGAAGAAATGGTTGATTGTGCCGCTGCAAATATTGCTGCTATCAATAATCCAGCAACAAATGGTGGCATTTCAGTAAGTATAAAGTATGGTACTACAGATGAAGTATTAAAATCTTTAGGCAATGCACTTTCATGACTATAAAATGAGTACATCATTGTTCCCATACCATAGAATAAGGGCGCTGATATTAAAGCTAATAACCCGTTCGTCCATAAAGACTTTTTAGTTTCTGATATAGAATCTGACGCTTGATAACGTTGTACCACATCTTGACTTGCTGTGTATTGATGCAAGTTATTAAAAATGTTTCCTAAAAAGATGATAGGAATTGCTGCCGCGGCAGTATTAAATTTCCAGTTATCAGCACTAATGATTTTATTATGTTCCAGTGCATCACTGATAACGGTGCCCATTCCCCCTTGAATGTGGACGACACCTAAAATAATAATTGCTGCTGCCCCACCTAATAGAATGACACCTTGAATGAAATCACTCCATACTACACCTTCGAAACCTCCAAGAAATGTATAAAGAATACATAAGATACCAACCAAACTTGCCACAACATAAGGGTTCATATCTGACACAGATGTAATCGCTAATGTAGGTAAATAAATGACAATGGCTACTCTCCCAATATGGAATAATACAAATAGTAATGAACCAATAACACGAATACTAGGTCCAAAACGTGCCTCTAAATATTCATACGCAGATGTCACTTTTAATTTTTTAAAAAATGGTACATAAAAGTAAATAAGTAAAGGAATAATTGCTACAATCGCAATATTACCTGCAATATATGACCAGTCTGTTAAAAATGCTTTTTCTGGCGTAGACATAAAAGTAATCGCACTCAAAGTCGTTGCATAGATAGAGAACCCTACTGCCCATGAAGGCAAACGACCACTAGCCGTAAAGAAACTATCTGTACTTTGGCTTGCGCGTTTGGTAAAATATGCTCCGACTAAAAGCATAACTAAAAGGTAAATAACTACTGCTATCCAGTTCCATGTACCAAAACCTACTTGTTCCATTTAATTCATCCCCTTATACGGTAACCTACAAATCGTATTTGTTAATTAATGTTTCTAATTTAGCTCTGTTATTTTCATTGAATGGTTTAAATGGGCGTTTCGGTAAACCTCCGTCAATGCCACGTGTCGCTAAAATTTCTTTTAATGTAGAATAAATGCCCATAGACAACACATTTTCAATTATGTCGTTAGTATCATGCTGAATTTGATATGCTTCATCAATTTGACCGCTTTTAGCTTTTTCAAAAATTTGTCTTGCGCGTCTACCATTCACGTTATAAGTAGATCCAATTGCGCCATCCACACCAGAAATAGCTGCTTGCACTAACATTTCATCAAAACCTGAAAGTATTAATTTATCTGGATACGCTTTTCGAATACGTTCTAATAGGAAAAAATTAGGAGCTGTATATTTTACGCCAACCACTTTTTCATGATTAAATAATTCACCAAATTGTTCTATAGAAATGTTAACGCCAGTTAAGTCTGGAATTGCATAAATAATTAAATTATTTTGTGTCGCTTCAATTAATTCAAAATAGTAATCTTTGATTTCTTCAAATGAAAATGGATAATAGAACGGTGTAACTGCTGAAATCGCATTATATCCTAATTCAGTTGCATATTTACCTAACTCTATTGCTTCGTTTAAATCTAACGACCCAACTTGAGCAATCAATTTTACATTTTCATTAACCGCCTCTTTCGCAACTTTAAAAACTTGTTTCTTTTGTTCTTTATTTAATAAGAAGTTTTCACCTGAACTGCCGTTAACATAAAGTCCATCTAAGCCTTCAGTTTCAATGGCATTTTGAGCAATTTGCGCCAATCCTTTCTCTTTAACCTGACCATCTTCATCAAATGGTACTAATAATGCTGCATATAAACCTTTTAAATTCTCTTCCATCGTATAACCCTCCATCTATATATTTAAGTTATTATTCAAAATCATTTATATAACTGTATAATGCTTTAAAAAATATCTTTTATTTATTCTATTTACAGTTCAAATTGTAAACGCTATCATAGAGTGTGGCAATAGAATTTTGAAAAAATACATCATTTCGAAACAATATAAGTGAAAACTTTTTTCAACATCGATTTTCTTTTAAAAATTAAGGAGGATTTGTTTATGCATCCATATAAGATTGCTATTGATATTGGAGGGACAGAAATTAAAGCAGCTGTAGTTGATCAATCATTAAATTTTATAGAATATATCAAAACACCTACCCCTAACAACATAGATACATTTATTAAGGATAAAATTTATAACATTGTAATGACGTTTCAAAAATCTTATCAAATATCCCCACTTTATGTCGGCATTTCTAGCGCAGGCGTTATAGACGAACGCCGTGGCATAGTTGAATACGCTGGTCCAACCATAACCAATTACGTAGATACTGACTTCAAGTGTTTGCTTAAACCATTAAATGCTCAGGTGAACGTATTTAACGATGTCAATGCAGCTTTGTTAGGGGAATTGGTTTTCCATGATTACAGCGCACAAAATATTTTTTGCTTAACACTGGGTACAGGAATTGGGGGCGCTTTTTATAATAAATATTCCCAACTATACAACGGGGAACGAAATCGTGCTAATGAAATTGGTTATTTACTTTTTGATAGACAAACAAACAAAACATTTGAACAACGTGCCTCAACAACTGCCTTAAAAACACTCATGCTAGAAAAAGGATTTATTTATCAAGACAATGTACCAAAATTATTTGAACTCGCAGATCAACAAGATAATCTTGCATTATCTATACTCAATCAATGGAGTGATTCAATTGCAGAAGGTATCGCTCAAATACAGATTATTTATGATCCCGGTTTAATTCTGATCGGTGGCGGTGTTTCTTCACAAGGACAAAATTTATTAAAATACATCGTACCTAAAGTCGAACATTACTTACCTGAGCAATACGGTCATGCTCATATACAAACAACGCGTACAAAGAATCATGCTGCACTTTATGGCGCAGTCTCTAAATTTTAAAACAGCTATTGACGACGTTATGCTGTTATAGCCATGAAAATTACGTCCTTTATGTACCAAAACCATCAAAAATCCTACTATCAAAGAAATATTGATATTAAGCCAATTTTTCGTTTATGCAGGTATTTACTGTTGCACACGAAGAAAGCGGTCATAAATAAACACAATTAAGCGAGCACAGCACTTACTTGTTTCTTCATACTTTGAAATATATCCACCATATTAATGTCCATGGACTACAAAAGCGCCAAATTCTATATAATCTCAATAGAATTTGGCGCTTTTGTTTTAATCAAGGATACTTATATGCCTAACGAACCTCGTAACATTTATTTACGTGTTTACGTTCACAATGACTCTATTCATTTAACACTACTTTTTTCGTATGTTGATATACATTATGCATATATGTATCATCTAATAATAAGTAACTGACAATATCTATTAAAAACAATGTTGCGATTTGAGTATTAATAAATTGTGTGTCTTTATTTCTAGATTGATCAGTTGTTATGAGCACTAAATCTGCACACTCAGTAATTGGACTTCCTTCATAATTCGTTATAACTACGACATAAGCCCCACGTTCATGTGCTACTTTGGCTGCAGCTATAAGCTCTGTAGTTTCACCACTATTTGAAATCGCAACAAATGTATCTGATGCTGATAACAAAGAAGCAAATATTTTCATTTGATGAGCATCTGTAGACACATTCCCTTTCAAACCCATTCTCATCATACGATAGTAAAATTCTGTAGCTGATAATCCAGAACTACCAAGACCTGCATAAATGATTTGTCTACTTCGAATAATTTGGTTAACAAAACTTTGAATTTTTTCATCAGAAATAAATTCTCCTGTTTGCTGAATAATATTTTGATGATATTTATGAATACGTTGAATTAAAGGACTATTTTCTATTACTCTTTCCGACATTTCTTGCTGTAAATTAAACTTCAAATCTTGAAAGTTCTCATAATCTAATTTATTACTAAATCTTGTAATCGTTGCAGGCGAAGTACCAATCGCATATGCTAATGAATTAATTGTTGAAAATGTGTCGTCAAAGTCATTGTTTTGAATATACGCTACGATTTGTTTATCTGTTTTAGTAAATAAATGATGGTAACGTTGCACGCGATTTTCAAATTTCATATTATCTATCCTCCCATCCCAATCATAGCTATAGTATAAATGAAAATGTTTTTCATAACAATGAAATATATTGATTATTATTTTCTTGGTGTTATATTAAAAATATGAATCTATTAGATAGTAAAGTATTTTATTAAATCTACTAAAGTTACGGAGTGTATTATTATGTTACCACAAGGATTAATTGTCTCATGTCAAGCCTTGGAAAATGAGCCGTTACATTCATCTTTTATCATGTCAAAAATGGCTTTAGCTGCATATGAAGGTGGTGCTGTTGGCATTAGAGCAAACTCTAAAGAAGACATTATGGCGATAAAACAAGAGGTGAATTTACCTATCATCGGTATTGTCAAAAGAGACTATGCAAATTCTGATGTTTTTATCACCGCAACACGTAAAGAAGTCGATGAATTACTAGAAAGCAAATGTGAAGTTATTGCCTTGGATGCTACAAAGCAGGAGCGTCCTGAAGAATCATTACAAGAACTTGTTTCTTATATACGTCAGCAAGCACCAAATATAGAAATTATGGCTGATATCTCTACACTTGAAGAAGCACAATATGCTGATAAATTAGGTTTTGATTACATAGGAACGACCCTTCGAGGCTATACTGCTTATACTAAAGGACATATTTTGTATGAAGATAACTTCAAATTTTTAAAAGATGTGATTTCACATGTTCATGCAAAAGTTATAGCTGAAGGAAATGTCATCACACCTGAAATGTTTAAACAAGTTACAGCCTTAAATGTTCATTGTACAGTCGTCGGAGGTGCGATTACACGCCCTAAAGAAATCACCAAAAGATTTATTCAAGCAATTGAAAATTAACATTTAAAAAAGCCCGTATTCAAACCCATGTTTTTACTTGGTAATGAATACGGACTTTTTATATAATTTTTTATTTAACGGTGCATGTTATAGTGCTTCGGCAATAAATATTTTTCTATCTTCCCACTCACCTGTTTGTTCATTGTAATTATCACATGTAATTAATGTTAGTTGCTTCTTATTCGATGCTTGTTCGTCCAACACTTCAACTTCATCTGGTTTCACATCATAAATTTTAGTAATCTGATACGTTCTTCGCTCATCTCCAACTTTAAAATAAACTTTGCTTCCCTTTTTCGTTTCAGGTAACCTAGAAAATTGATAATCCGAATGACCCGTTAATGTATGACCTGCAATTGTGATATTTTGATCCTCTAATGATTCGTTTGATTCCACAAAACTTACGCCTCTATCTAATTGTTTCGGCGTGGCCGGTCCAGGATAAACAGGTGTTTTAATATCTGCATCAGGAATTGATAAATAACCTGCCATCTTTGTCTTATCTTTAGGTATTTCTACTTTCTTTTTTTCAGAAGTTTTAGATTGTTGGTCATAATGTTCTATTTTATTTTCATTGTCTTTTTGAGTAAAATAATTATCAATCTTTGGTTTCATAAATAAATAAATTGCTATTATAATGAGTGCCACACCAATTAATGTGACAAGTCTACTTCCCCATTTTTTCATGTCACGCATGCTCCTTTGTCTAAATCAAACGATTCATTATAAGTATAGCACAACTCATTATCTAACAAAGCATATTTTTTTTGCATCAATCCTTTTATAGTTTTAAAAATTAATAATGTGGTAGATACTAAAGTATTCAATATATATAAAGGATGTGTTTGTATGTCAGTATTTTCTAATGATGAGCGTGTAAAGATATTGTCTGACATTGTTGAAATTCAATCTGTGAACGAAAAAGAACTTGATGTCGCACATTATTTACAAGATTTATTTAATAAATACGGAATTCAAACCAAAATCGAAAAACTGGAAGGCGAAAACACAAGAGCTAACTTAGTTGCAGAAATTGGTAACGGAAAACCTGTGGTTGGTATTTCAGGGCATATGGACGTTGTCACTACAGGTGATGAAAATTTATGGAATTATGACCCATTTAAGCTTACAGAGGATAATCAAGGAAGATTACACGGACGTGGCTCTGCAGATATGAAATCAGGACTAGCCGCTTTAGCAATTAGTTTAATAGAAATTAAAGAAGCAGGTACATTAAATCAAGGTACTATCAGATTTATGGCGACTGCAGGAGAAGAAGTAACGAGTGACGGCGCTGCATTATTACATGAAAAAGGCTATATGGATGACGTCGAAGCCCTATTAATCGCAGAGCCTTCACAAGATGGCATTGTTTATACACATAAAGGTACCATGGATATTCAAGTGATATCCAAAGGTAAATCTTCACACAGCTCAATGCCTGAATTAGGTTATAATGCGATTAATCCATTGGTCGATTTTATTCATTATTTAAATAAAGCGTATAACAAAGTTGATATTAAAAGTGAGTTGCTCGGTACGCCAACAATGAATTCAACAATCATATCCGGTGGCGACCAAGTCAATTCTATACCAGCCTATGCTGAGTCACTGTTTAACATGCGTACCATACCAGATTATGATAATAATAAATTTGAGGCGTTATTTAACAGTATAAAAGATCAAGTTAACCAAGAAAGTAACGCCGATATAACTGTTAACCCTTATGTAAACCGCGATCCCGTATATACTAAGGGGGATAATACGTTCTTAAAATTAGCTAAATCTTTAGGTGATTCCTATTTTGATAGAAATCTGGATGTGACTTCTTCTACTGCAACTACAGATGCATCATATTTAATGAAAGATAAAGATGAAAGTTTCTCATTTGTAATGTATGGCCCAGGTGAGACTGGACAAGCACATCAAGTTGATGAATATGTTTATAAAGATGCTTATCTAACTTTTATAGATTTATATAGCCAGTTATTACCACAGTATTTAAATACGGCTAAATAAAATCACTAAGCACGTGATATAACACGCTTACAATCACTAAACAAAGCTTAATACAGAAACTGCGTACTCTATAAATGGCTAATCCATACGA